>JAEDKW010000076.1 GCA_016295615.1 Oscillospiraceae bacterium
TTCGCCATGGCGGTCAGCGCCGGCATGTCATAATCCGTTTCAAACCGTATTCCCATGTTTTCTCCCTTTGCAGGCAAAAAAACCGCCCTGAGCATCCTGCTCAGGGCGAACGAAATGTCCGTGTTACCACCTGAATTCCGCGCAGAGGCGCGGCACTCGTGACTCTGTAACGGGAGTTCCCGTCCGGCTTAATCGGCAAATGCCTTTGCTCCGGCAGCTCCGGGGCGACTTCTCCGCGTTCTTCACGGGAACTTGCACCGACCGTTCCCTCTCTTCGCATCAAAACGCGAATACTCTTCCCCATCTTCGCTTTTCCGAGGCAAATCATACCTTTTTTGTGTGCGTTTGTCAACTCATTTTGATAATTTCCTTCTTCAGATGCGCGATGATGCGCTTTTCCAGCCGCGAGATGTAGCTCTGCGAGATGCCCATCAGGTCTGCCACCTCCTTTTGCGTCTTTTCCTCCCCTCCGCCGAGTCCGAAGCGCAGCGTGATGATCTGCTTTTCCCGCTCGGACAGCCGCGCGACCGCACGGGCAAGCAGCTGCCGGTCCACATCCTCCTCGATCGGACGCATGACCGTGTCCTCCTCGGTACCGAGAACGTCGGAGAGCAGCAGCTCGTTTCCGTCCCAGTCCGTATTGAGCGGCTCATCAAAGCTGACCTCCGCTTTCTGCGAGGCCGTTTTGCGCAGATGCATCAAAATTTCATTTTCAATGCAGCGCGAGGCATAGGTCGCGAGCTTGATGTTCTTGTCGCTGCGATAAGTATTGATGGATTTGATCAGCCCGATCGTACCGATGGAGATGAGGTCTTCGATGTTGATGCCGGTATTTTCAAAGCGCCGCGCAATATAGGCGACCAGGCGCAGATTGTGTTCGATGAGCGTCTGGCGCACCTCGGTTTCCCCCGCATCCATGCGCTCAATGAGGCGTGCCTCCTCCTCGCGGTCAAGCGGCGGCGGGAGCGAATCGCTTCCCCCGATATAAAAGACGCCTTCCGGTATAATCAGTCCGTGCGCAACAAGCCACGACCGGAGTCTATGCCAAAGCCTTTTGAACATTGCTTCCTCCTTCGCTTCCTTCGCACCAAAGTCCCACATATCTGCCGCCGCCAAGCGCGTTGGCGGAGACTGCGACCGGCCGCGCGCCAAGTGAAACGCCGCCGCAGCGCAGCTCGTCGCAGTAAAACACCGGAAGCTCCCCCTGCTGCGCGCCGACGCAGCAGTATGGAATGCGCGGCAGGCATTGCACCTCCTCCGCCTTCAACAGTCGGCGCAGCGCGCCCTCGCTCACGACGGGGATCCCCTTCCCCGTCTGCGGGTCTGTGAGCGTATTTCCCGTATCGCGCAGAAGCGTGAGCGTCACGCTCCTTCCGCGATAGCAAATCGTTACCTCGGCAAGCTCACCGTCGGTATGCTGCGCGCTGCCGCGGAAAACAACACCGAGCAGCAGGTAGGACAGCACTGCCGCCGCAAAAAAGACGCCCCAGGGAAGCTCCGCAAACAAAATGCCGCGCGCAAGCTGCTTCATTGAGCCGAACAGCTGTCCCAACAGCAGCACCCCGCCGCCAAAGGCGCAGGCAAGCGCTCCAAACAGCAGCGTCAGACGGACCGCCCGCCCTGTGCCGGAAAACGCCAGCACTCCCATCAGCACAAGCACAGCGAGCAGCAGCAGTCCGCTTTTCGGAAACAGAAGCTGCAAAACCGCATAGAGCGCACCGGCAAAGGCCGTGAGGGCGAGCCGTCCGCGCCTGATGCCGAAGCCGCTGAGCCGCACCGTACCGTAAAGCAGCAGGTAATCTGTCAGAAAATTGAACAGAAGCACGAGATCCCAGTAAACGATCATTCCCTCACCTCCCGGCTCATTATAGTCAAGCCGCCGTCAGAAAAAGGGCGAAAAAAGCCCTGCGTCCGAAAAGAACGCAGGGCTTTTGGCGCTTGTCTTACAGGTATGGCAGGATCATCGAGCCTAAAAATGAAAGGATCATCACGGCGACGAGCAAAATCGCAACCATGCGCGTTTTCTTATTCATGGGTGTCCTCCCTTTCCAGAATTTTCTTAATCCCTTTTTCCGCCTTGCTGCGCGGCAGCATCACTTCGCGCCCGCAGCCGGTGCATTTGAGCTTGATATCCATTCCCACGCGGGTGATGACAAACACCTTTTCCCCGCAGGGATGCTGTTTTTTCATTTCCACCTTGTCGTTGAGCCGTAAATCCATCACTGTTTCCCCTTGATCTGCTCCCAGTACTGGGCTGCTGAGCGTTCATTCTTGTTGTCGCCGAAGTGATAGTAGCGTTTATTCTTCAATGCATCCGGCAGATACTGCTGTTCTACCCAGTGGTTCGGATAGGAATGCGGGTATTTGTAATTCTGCCGGTCGCCCGAGCCGGTCGTATCGGCATGAACGTTCTGAAGACAGCGCGGAAAATCGTTCGTGATGCCGGCGGCGACGTCGGCGCGCGCCGCGCCGATCCCCTCAACCACGGAGTTCGACTTCGGCGCCGTTGCCAAAACGATCGCCGCCTGCGCAAGCGGAAGCTGCGCTTCCGGCAGACCCAGCTGCAGCGCCGAATCGACGCACGCCTTGACGATCGTGATCGCCTGGGGGTACGCCATGCCGACATCCTCGCTTGCCGAGCACAAAAGCCGGCGGCAGGGCGTGATGAGATCGCCCGCCTCCAAAAAGCGAGCCAGATAATGCAGCGCCGCATCGGGATCGCTGCCGCGCAGCGACTTCATCAAGGCGGACGCGCAGTCATACATCGCATCGCCGCCCTTATCATAGCGCATTGCACTGCGCTGAGCCACCTGTAAAGCGTCCTCGCCTGTCAGTATCAGCTTCCCCTTTTTGGGCTGCGCCGCCTCATACAGCAGCTCGCAGGCGTTGATCGCCTTGCGCACGTCGCCGCCGCACTGCTGCGAAATAAGCTCCGGCACGTCACCCTCCCACGCAAGCGGCAGCTCGCTGCGCTCCTTGAGGATACTGAGTGCGCGCTCGACCGCGGGAAGCACCTCTTTGGCGCTGACGTTTTTAAATTCAAACACCGTCGAGCGGGAAAGCAGCGCACCGTAAACGTAAAAATAGGGGTTTTCCGTCGTGGAGGCGATGAGCGTGATGGAGCCGTTCTCCATAAATTCCAGCAGGCTTTGCTGCTGCTTTTTGTTGAAGTACTGGATCTCGTCGAGGTACAGCAAAATGCCGCCCGGCGCCATGAGCGTGCCGACATTGGAAATGATGTCCTTCACGTCCTGCAAGGACGCCGTCGTCGCATTCAGGCGGTAGAGCGTCTTGTTCGTCTGATTGGCGATGATATTGGCGATTGTCGTCTTTCCCGTGCCGGAGGGACCGTAGAAAATCATATTGGCGCTCGTGCCGGAATCGATCAGGCGGCGCAGAAGTCCCCCTTTTCCGATCAGATGCTGCTGACCGACCACCTCGTCCAGACTCTGCGGACGGATCTCGTCCGCAAGCGGTCTCTTTTCCACTTCTGTGCCTCCCTTCTGATGGGTGAAAAGTATTATACCACAGGATTTTCCGATTTCCTACACTTTTCTGTCGATTTTTGAAGAAATATATGGTATGATGCTGGCATCCGAGAAAACAGGAGGAGACTTCCCGCCATGAAATCCAAAGCCGCCGTCAGGCGCATCATCGATGCGCTCAGCAAGCTGTATCCCGACGCCCTGTGCTCACTCACCTATGAAAAGGACTATGAGCTTCTTTTTGCCGTCCGTCTTTCCGCCCAATGCACGGATGCGCGCGTCAACATGGTCACCCCTGCGCTGTATGCGCGATTTCCGACGCTGGAATCCTTTGCAAACGCGACCTATGAGGAGGTCGGCGAAGCCATTCATTCGTGCGGCTTTTACCACACCAAGGCAAAGGATCTGGTCGAGTGCGCAAAGCTCCTTTTGGAAAAGCACGGCGGCAAAGTCCCCGACACGATGGAGGAGCTTCTGACCCTCCCCGGGGTCGGGCGCAAAACGGCGAATCTCATCCTGGGCGACATCTACAACCAGCCTGCTTACGTCTGCGATACGCACTGTATCCGCATCACGGGACGTCTCGGACTTACCGACGGCAGCACCGATCCGCTGCGCGTGGAAAAGCAGCTGCGTGCGGTCCTTCCGCCGGAAGAGTCCGGCAGCTTCTGTCACCGCATGGTGCTCCACGGGAGGGCGCTTTGCATGGCGCGAAAGCCGAACTGCGCGGCATGTCCGCTCAAGCCGGACTGCGATTACGGCAAGCTGCAAAAATAAATATCTGCCTGCTCTGTGCGAGCAGGCACTTTTTTTCCCTCCTTTTCATATACTTAAATGGATTATCAGTGATGGAGGGATCACAATGGATGCAAAAACCGCAGGGATCATTGCCAAATTCAAGCAAAACCACAGCCTCGCCGAGCAGATCATGCAATCCGGTGACGGGCAGCAGCTTATGAATATGCTCACAAGGGAGGACGGCGGCGCGGCGCTGGAACGCGCCACGCAAAACGCCGCCGCAGGAAACACACAGGAGCTTGCGCAGCTTCTGGGAAACCTCATGCGCAGTCCCGAAGGGGCGGCGCTGATGAACCGGCTGAACGAAACGGCGAAGAAATGATTTAGAGGGGAGCGCAGGCAGCGTGAATGAATGGGAAGAAAAATTAAATACGCTGCTCTCCGATCCGGACGCAATGTCACAGGTGGTGAATATGGCGCAGGCGCTCTCTGCGCAGATGGGCGGCAATGCGCCGCAGGGAGAAGGAAATGCCGCGCCGCCAACGACGCCGCAAAACGCTTCCCCGCCGCCGGATGCCGGCAATCCGTTTTCCCAGCTCGGCTCCATCGACCCGGAGCTTCTGCAAAGGCTCATTCCGGTCATCAAGCAGATGAATCGACCGGAGAGCAGCGAGACCTCCGCCTTTCTCTATGCGCTGCGCCCGTTTTTGAAACCGTCCCGCCGTGATAAAGTCGACCGAGCCGTCCAGCTCGCCCGAATGATCCACCTTGCCAAAACCTTTTTCAACTCGCAGGAGGGATGAGCGTTGTATAACCGATATCTTCGCAATGACGACGGCGTTTACAAGCGCATTCCGATGCAGGAATCCCCACCGCCGCAAAACGGTTCCCCGCAGCACCAGCCGCACCAGCCGCAGGGCAGCGGATCCAGCCGCAAAGTGCAGGAGGGTGAACAGTTTCTTCAGAGAATGCTCGGCAAGCTCAAGCTGCAGGATGTGGACACCGCCGACATACTGCTGCTGCTCATTCTCTTCTTTCTCTTTGAAGAAAAGGCGGACGACGAACTGCTCATCGCGCTGGGACTGCTGCTGATCCTGTAAAAAAAGAGAGGGCGTCTGCCCTCTCTTTAC
>JAEDKW010000077.1 GCA_016295615.1 Oscillospiraceae bacterium
TCGATGACGGACTTCATGCCGGAGCCGCAGACCATGCCGACGGTGTAGGCGGGAACGGAATAGGGAAGACCCGCCTTGACGCCGACCTGACGGGCGACGTTCTGACCGAGACCGGCGGTGAGGATGCAGCCGAACATCAGCTCATCCACATTCTCAGGAGCGACACCCGCGCGCTTGAGCGCTTCCTTGACAACGATCGCGCCCAAGTCGGAGGCGGGGGTGTTCTTCAGGGAGCCGCCGAAGGAGCCGACAGCCGTACGGCAGCAGTTAACAACATACAGATCTTTCATGACATTTCTCCTTAAAAATTTAATCGTTTCTTTTCCCCATGGGGGCAGTTTTCCTTTTACGGCATAATTATACACACCGGAAAATGAAAAATCAACTGCAAAATTTCTTAATATATTTGAAAAACTGACTTTTTTCTTTCATTTTGTTAACATTTTAACAAAATGGTGGTTTCTAAGCTTCAAAAGTCCTGCACCGGCAGACCGGTGCAGGACTTTTTGCAGCATTCCCTCCGTGTTACTGCGCCGCGAGCAGCGCTTCATAGGCGCTTTGCGGGTCCACCGCGTCAAGCGCAGAGCTGGCGGTAAGCTTCGCTCCGTCGACAGCCTCCATGACCAGCCGGTCGAAGTAGCCGTCGCGCACCAGCTCCGATGCGGAAGCGTCCAGCGGCTTGCGCAGGATAATGTGGAAGCCGAACTCGCTTTCCACGATCTGACTGAACTCTCCCTCTGCGATCTCGCGTGCCGCGGTGTCGAACACCTCCGTCATCTCTCCCTCGGTAAAGGTATAGCCGCCGGGATAATAGGCGCGTCCCGGATCCTCGCTGTATTCGTCGGCAAGCTGGGCAAACAGCTCGGATACGTCGCCGCTGCAGGTTTGCAGCCGGGCAAGCAGCTCCTCTGCCTGCGCCCGCTTCTGCGCGGCAGTCTCCTCGTCGAGCGGCTGGCTGTTTTCATCAAGCGTGCTGAGCAGAATGTGGTCCGCCGTAATATAGCCGAGCTCGGACGCATAGTTCATCAGCACCGCATCCTCGACGTACAGCTTGCTGCCGGGCGTATGATAGAGTGCGAGCAGATCGTTATAAAGATAATTCCCCGTCATGATGCGCTCATAGGTCTCCTCACGCAGACCCAGCTTTGCGATCTCGGCAAGATATGCCTCCTCGCCGCCGAGCGCCTCCACCGTCTGCGCGCGGACCTCGGCGAGCTCCGCAAGGTCGCTCTCGCTCAGCGATACGCCGTATTGCTCCGCGAGGTTCTCGATCACCAGCTGCTGCTTGATATAGGTGAGCGCCTCTTCCCGAACCAGCTCGCCCACCGTCTTTCCGTCGCTCAGCTCCATGTCCCATACAATGCCGCTGCCGGTATAGTAGCGCATCACGCTGTCCATATTCGCACAGGCGTAGGTGAGCATGTAGTAATAAAAATCCGCGCTTGCCGTGTTGCCGTCCACCGCGACAACGACCGCGTCAGGGCGGATGCCCGTCGCTTCATAGCACAGCCCCTCCTCGATGCTGCCGGCGGTAAAGACCGTGGGGAAGGCGGCGGTGATGCCGAGCGTCAGTGCAGCCGTAATGGCGGCTGCTGCCAGAAATGCGGTGATTCTCTTTTTCAGCATGATGTGTCTCCTTGATTTTCTTTGATTTCGTCTTGATTCATCCGCAGGTCTTCGACCAGCGTCAAAGCGCTTTCCAATGCGTCCTCGCCGCCGTTGAGCCGGAGGAGCAGCTTCGGCTCGCTGCCGGCGCGCAGTGTGAGACGGCGGCGGTTGCGCGGCATCGCGCACAGCTTCATGACCGCCTCCACCGGGAAGGAGCCTTTGAAGGTGAAGGTGATCTCTCCGCCGCGCTGGGTGATGTCGCCGACGCCGAGACGCGCCGCAGCCGTGCGCAAAAGCGCAACATCCATCAGCGCAAGCACCGCCTTGGGCGGCTCGCCGTAGCGGTCGAGCAGTTCGTCCAGCAGGTCGCGGCTCTCGTCCTCCGTGCGCAGCGCGGCGATGCGGCGGTAAATATCCATGCGCTGCTCGGGACCGGGAATGTAGCTCTCCGGCAGGTTCGCCGAAACGGTCAGATCCGCCGCGCACTCCACGCGCGCGGGTTTCGCTTCGCCGCGCTCTTCCAGCACCGCCTCCTCCAGAAGCTGCAAATACATATCGTAGCCCACGCTCATCATATAGCCCGACTGCTCCGGACCGAGCAGATTGCCCGCGCCGCGGATCTCCAGATCGCGCATGGCGATGCGGAAGCCCGAGCCGAACTCGGCGTATTCCCTGATGGCGGTGAGCCGTTTCGCCGCGACCTCCGTGAGGATCTTGCCCGCGCGGTAGGTCATGTAGGCGTAGGCGCGGCGCGCGCTGCGTCCAATGCGTCCGCGGAGCTGATGGAGCTGGGCAAGCCCCAGCCGGTCGGCGTCCTCAATGATAAGCGTATTGACGTTCGGAATATCGATGCCGGTTTCGATGATGGTCGTGCAGACCAGCACCTGCGTCTCTCCGTCGGAGACCGCCTGCATCATGGCGGAGAGCTGCTTTTCGTCCATCTTGCCGTGGGCAACGCCGATGCGCACCTCGTCGCCGAGCAGCGCTTTGAGCTTTGCCGCGCACCGGTCGATCGTCTCCACACGGTTGTGCAGGTAATAGACCTGCCCGCCGCGTGCAAGCTCGCGTCGGATGGCATCCGCCACCACGCCCCAGTCGTGCTCAAGCACGTAGGTCTGCACGCTCTGGCGGTCGCGCGGCGGCATTTCGATGGTGGACATGTCCCGGATGCCGGACAGCGCCATATTGAGCGTGCGCGGGATCGGCGTCGCCGTCAGGGTCAGCGTGTCCACCTGGCGCGAGAGCTCCTTCAGCTTTTCCTTGTGCGTCACGCCGAAGCGCTGCTCCTCGTCGATGATGAGCAGACCCAGGTCCTTGAACCTCATGTTCTTTTGCAGCAGGCTGTGCGTACCGATGAGCAGATCGACCCTGCCCGCCGCCGCGTCCTCTAAAATTTTCTTTCTCTGCGCGGGCGTTCTGAACCGCGAGAGCACCTCGATGTGCACGGGGAAGGAACGGAAGCGGTTCACCGCGGTGGCATAGTGCTGCTGGGCAAGCACCGTTGTCGGCACCAGCAGCGCCGCCTGCTTCCCGTCGAGAATGCACTTCATCACGGCGCGCAGCGCGACCTCCGTCTTGCCGTAGCCCACGTCGCCGCAGAGCAGGCGGTCCATCGGCGTTTTGCGCTCCATATCCGCTTTGATCTCCTCGACGGCGCGGAGCTGATCGTCCGTTTCCTCAAAGTCGAACGCATCCTCAAACTCGCGCTGCCACGGAGAATCCGGCGAAAAGGCGAAGCCGGGACGGCGCTGCCGCTCGGCATAGAGCGCGATGAGTCCCTTGGCAAGGTCCTTCGCCGCCGCTTTCGCCTTCGACTTGGCGCGGCTCCAGTCGGTGCCGCCGAGCCTGGAAAGCCGCGCGGTGCTCTCGCCGTTTTCGTCCGTGCCGCCGCCGATGTATTTCGCCACCAGATCAAGCTGCGTCGCCGGTACGTACAGCGTGTCGCTGCCGGCATAGCAGAGTTTAATGTAGTCCTTTTCCACACCGTCCACCCGCAGGCGCTCGATGCCGGCGAAGCGTCCGATGCCGTGGTGGACGTGCACCACCAGGTCGCCGGGAGACAGGTCGGTGTAGGACTGGAGCTTCTGGCGGCTCGTATCCTTTTTCTGCCGCACCGTCCCTTTTTTGCCGGAGACTGCCGCGGTGAGCTGCCCCTCGGTCAGGATCGCAAGCTTCAGCTGCGGCCACTCGCTGCCGGCGGAAAGCGCGCCGAGACCGATGACGACCTCGCCGGGGCGGGGCAGCGTCTCGTTCTGAAAGTCCGGACGCGCGGAGATCCCGCGCTCGTCCAAAAGGCGCGCCATGTTTTTGCCGCGCGCTTCGTTGCCGCACAGCACCAGAACGCCGCTGCCCAGTCGCAGATACTGTTCCATATCCGCCGCCGCGGTCTCAAGGCTTCCGCCGTAGGAGGGGAGCTGGCGCACGTTGAGCGACAGCAGCGCCCGCGGCGCGGCAAAATTGCGCGAGGTGGGGAGGCTGTCGAGCATGACGAGCGGATACTCGCCGAGCTTTTGCGCGAGCTCCTCGGCAGAAATTGCAAGCTCGGCAAAGTCGCCGCAGAGCACGCCCTCCTCCATAAGCGGTTTGACGTCCTCGCCCTGCTCCCAGAGGAAGTTTTTCGCGCGCTCGAGCACGCGGCTGCCCTCGCTGACAAACACCAGCGTGTCGGGCGCAAGATAGTCCGCCGCCGTCACCGCCGTGGGGTAGCAGGCGGTCAAGTAACGGTCCATGCCGCCGAGACTCAGATGCTGCGAAAGCCGCTCAAGATCGCCGCGCAGCGTCCTGACGACCGCTTCGTTTTCGTTCTTTTTGGCAAGGCGCCGCAGCGCATGGCTCACACGCTCGAGCATCGCCGCGCGTCCGCCCTCGGCGCACTCCGGCAGCACCTCCGCCGCGGGCAGCACCGTGAGCGTTTTAATGTTTTTCGTGCGGCGCTGCGTGGACACGTCAAACTCGCCCATGGCGTCCACTTCATCATCGAAGAATTCCACGCGCACGGGGGCGCAGAGCGGCGACCAGATGTCCAGAATGCCGCCGCGCAGAGCGAACTGCCCCACGCCCTCGACCGTCTCCGCGCGCACATAGCCCGAAGCGCCGAGCCTTTCGGCAAGCGCGTTTAAGTCATACCGACCGCCGACGTGCAGCTCCGTCGCCGCATCGCGCAGCGCGGAGGGCGGCAGCGTGCGCTGCAAAAGACCGTCCACCGTCGCGGCAAAAAGGGGCGCCGTGCCGGCGGCAAGCGAGTAAAGCGCGCCGAGGCGCTGCTGTTCCCAGCCGTGCGAGGCCGCCACACGGTCACGCAGCTGCCATTCGCGCGCAAACAGCAGCTGCGGTTCGATGCCTGTCAGCACCGCAAGATCCGCCGCCATGCGCTTGCATTCGTTTTCATCCGCGCAGAGAACGAGGATCGGACGCCCGGTTTTTTGCCGCAGCGCGGCGGCGATCACGGCGCGGTGCACGCCCGAAAGTCCGGAAACGGCGATCGGGCAGCGTCCGGCGTCGATGCCGGCGCACAGCTCCTGCACCTCGGGAAGCTTTGCAACAAGCTCGTTCAGCGCTTTCATTTCACCGTTTCCTCCTTTCCGCCGTTTTCGGCACGCGCAAAAGGGCACGCATCGTCCCCCATGGGGGAATGACACGCACCTGACCTTTTCTTTGCGCCATATTATACTATGCGCGAAAAGAAAAGTAAATCAAAAAATGCGGGC
>JAEDKW010000078.1 GCA_016295615.1 Oscillospiraceae bacterium
TGCCGCCGAGCGCGATAACAATTCTCTTGGACATGCTTTTTTACCTCTTACTCTTCAATCGTTTTATTCTCAGGCTGAGCTTCTCAGCCCTTGTTTTTTGTCAGCCGGCGCGCAGAAAAATATACTGCTTTTCACCCTTTACGTTTGCCGCAGATCTTGGAAAGCTCTTTGCAGAAGTCCCGCGCGGAGACCTCGTCCCGCATGATAATGGCCACTGTATCGTCGCCGGAAACGCAGCCGACCATCTGTTCAACTTCCATGCTGTCAAATGCCGCGCCTGCCGCCGCGCCGAGACCGGGTATCGTTTTAAAAACGACCAGATTGCTCGAATAGTCAACATCCGTGCCATACTCCTGCAGCACCTTTTGCAGCCGCTCCGCAACATCAAAGCTGCCGTGCTGGGCGGACACCACATAGCGATATCCGCTGCCGTTCGGCTCTTTCACCAAATGCAGTCTTTTGATATCGCGCGAGACCGTCGCCTGGGCGCAGGCAATACCACACTCGGCAAGCTTTTCGATCAGCTCGTCCTGCGTTTCTATCGCATAGGTATTGATGATTTCAAGAATTGCCTTTTGTCGTTTGTTTTCCATTTTCCGAACTCCTATTCCGTTCTGTCGTTCTATTCGGTAAACAATCGCCCCTGCCATTTCCTGATCTGCGTTTTTTTGTAAAAAAGAAGGGAGACACTCGTTCGAGTATCTCCCTGGTACGCCGTGAGGGATTCGAACCCCCGGCCTTCTGGTCCGTAGCCAGACGCTCTATCCAGCTGAGCTAACGGCGCATATCCAGTATCTCCGACCCTGCTTCCGCTTGCTCCGCAAGGTCATTTTACCACGCAACAGATCATAGCATGCGTGGGGAGAACTGTCAAGAAGATTTCGAAATTTTTCCGCTATTTTGGGAAAATAAACACAGTAAAATTTACTTTCTTTCCCGTTGTCTGTATATTATTTCAATTCCCGTCCCGGATGCCGGCACTCCCCTCGGGAGCTGCCGGCATCCGGAATGTTTTTTGTTTCTCTGTCTTACAGGTCGTCGCGGTTGACCGGGCAGGACATGCAGCGCGGACCGCCGCGTCCGCGGGAAAGCTCTGCCGAGGGGATCGTGATGACATTCAGACCGTGCTTTTCGAGCAGAGCGTTTGTGACATAGTTCCTGTCGTACGTCACGACCTTGCCCGGAGAGATGCACAGCGTGTTGGAACCGTCGTTCCACTGCTCTCTCTGTGCTGCCAGCAGGTCGCCTCCGCCGCAGCGGATCAGATCAACTGCAGGGAGCTTGAGCTCGAGCGCGAGAATCTTCTCCAGCTCGTCCTTGAGCGCGTTGAACTGCAGCTCGCCGTTGTGGTCAAGCGTCATTTCATACACACCCAGCGGACCCTCGATCTCGGGATGAATGGTAAACTTGTCATAGTCGACCATGGTAAAGACCGTGTCGAGGTGCATGAACGCGCGGGTCTCCGGAATATCGAAGGCAAGGACCTTCTTGAACGAGGAGTTCTGCAGCAGATTGCGTGCAAAGGTCTCGGCACCGGAAACCGTCGTTCTCTGGGAAAGACCGATGGCAACAATGTCTTTGGACAGCACCAGCACGTCGCCGCCTTCAATCGAGTAGCTGTCTCTGAGGTCATACCACATCTTATTGTCAGGCGCGGCAAAGTCCTTGTTGTAAAGGAACATGTACTTGAGAAGCAGAGACTCTCTCTTGCGGGCAGGCGTATGCATGTGGTGGATGTTGATGCCGTTGCCGACACAGGCACCGGGGTCTCTCGTAAAGTAGAGGTTGGGCATCGGGTCGGAGACAAACGGATAGTCGTCATTGACAAGGTCCATCAAAGAGCTGGGCTTATCTGTGGCAACTTCGCTTCTCTTAATGCCGGCAATCAGCTTTGTGACCATCTTCTTGGGCGGCATCTCCAGAAGATAGCTCGTTAATGCGGCTCTGAGTCCCTTGGAGCGGATCTTGCTGAGATTGAGAAACTCATTGACCAGCTGGATCTGAAGCTCAGGGTCTGCAATGGCCTTGGCGACCTCATCGACATAGTAGACCACTTCAACGCCGTTTTCTCTGAGGACTTTTGCAAATTGGTCATGCTCTTCCTGTGCGATCTTCAGATACGGGATATCGTCAAACAGAAGCCTTTCCAGCGTCGACGGAGTCAGCGCCTCAAGCTCTTCGCCGGGACGGTGCAGCAGAACCTTGTTCAGCTTACCAATTTCCGAAAAGTTATGAATACCAGGATACATAGTGCGCCTCTTTCCCAACGGGCCGCTGTCTTCAGTCCGCCCGCCGTGTATTAGAATCTTCAGGCGATGGTCGCAACGATGACAGCCTTGATCGTGTGCATACGGTTTTCGGCTTCATCGAACACAACAGAATGCTTGGAGCGGAACACATCGTCCGTAACCTCGCGGATATCATAGCCGAGCTCCATCTGTTCCTTCGCCATGCTCGTTTCAAAATCATGGAAGGAGGGCAGGCAGTGCATGAAGATGACGTCGGGGTTCTCGGTCTTGGCGACCATCTCGGCCGTGACCTTGTACGGAGTGAGCATGCGGACACGCTCGGGGATCTGAGCTTCTTCGCCCATGGAAGCCCAAATATCGGTATAAAGAACGTCAGCGCCCTTGAGGCATTCCGCGTCGGAGCGGACTTCGATCACGGCGCCGGTCTCCGCGGCGACTGCGTTGGCGCGCGCCAGAACGTCGGCATCGACCTGCTCGGCAAGCTCCTTCGGACCGTAGGCGACGAAGTGCATGCCCATCTTGGCGCAGCCGTACATCCAGGCGTAAGCCATATTGTTGCGGATATCGCCGCAGAAAACGACCTTGACCTTATTCAGGGGCTTGGCAACGTGTTCTTCAATGGTGAGAAGGTCGGCAAGGATCTGCGTGGGATGGTCAACGTCGGTCAGACCGTTCCAAACGGGAACGCCGGCGTACTTGGCGAGATCTTCCACCACGCTCTGCTTGTAGCCGCGGTACTCAATGCCGTCATAGAAGCGTCCGAGAACCTTGGCGGTATCTTCGAGAGATTCCTTCTTGCCCATCTGAGAGGACTTGGAATCGAGGAAGGTGACGTGCGCGCCTTCGTCGAGGCAGGCGACCTCGAATGCGCAGCGGGTACGGGTAGACGTCTTTTCAAAGAGAAGAACGATGTTCTTGCCCTTGAGCACTTCGTTGTGGATGCCGGCGCGCTTCTTGGCCTTGAGGTCATGCGCAAGATCCAGCATGTAGCGGATTTCCTCCGGGGTGAAATCCATGAGGGTTAAAAAGTGTCTGCCTTTCAGATTGACTGCCATGTTTGTGATCTCCTTTTCATTGATATTTTTTGTTATTGTCAACAAATTTCCCTTTAGAATCTTCGCTGCTATACTATCAATTGACTAAAAACATTGTACGTGTTCGGCAGGAAAAAGGTAGTGCCAGCTTCTTTTATTTTTCACGTTCCAGCAGTTCTTCCTCCAACGCCCGACGCATGATATCCATGCCGGCGCACAATCTTTCCTTCGATTCGTAGGAATAGTTGATGCGGATATGGTTTCTGCCGCCGTTCTTATGCGGATAGAACACATAGCCGGGCAAAAGCGACACGCCCATGTTATAGGCGCGGTTGATAAAGGACTTGCTGTCCACGCCGTCGGGAAGCTTGCACCAGATATAGATCCCGCCGCGCGGACGATGGTATGCAACGCCGAGAGGCTTCATCCCGTCAAGCTTCTCGCAGATGATCTGCTGCTTCTCCTTGTAATTTCTGCGAAAGGCTTCCAATGCCTGATAATATGTGCCGTTATCCAAATACAAACCAAGCAGCTTCTGCGTCATCCAGTCCGTAGACATCAGCCGCACAGAAACCAAATAGCTCAGACTGCCGATCAGCTCTTTATTCGCCACGACAAACGCAAGCGACAGTCCCGGCAGGAAGCTGAGCGAAAACGAGTAGATATAAATCACGTTTCCGGAGGTGTCCAGCGTCTTGATCGGAGGAAGCTTTTCCCCCTCGTAAACGAGCTCGGACGCCGCGTCCTCCTCCACGACAGGGATGCGGTAGTGGTTGGATATCTCGATGATTTTGCGCCGCCTTTCCAGGGGCAGAATGTTTCCGGTGGGATCGTGGAAGCTGGAATTGACAAAGATCAAGCGCGGCTTTTTCTGGATCACCATGCGCTCCAGAATATCACAGCGCATGCCGTCCTGATCCACCGGAATCGTGTAGACCTTGCTGCCGGCAAGCTCCATTGCACGATAGGTATCCGGCGAGACCGGCTCTTCCATCAGCACCACGTCGCCCTTGCGGACGAGCAGCGTTGCGATAAAGTCAAGCGCCTGATTCGTTTCCGACAGGATCTGGATCTCGCCGGCAGAGGCTTTGATGCCTTTTGTGCCCAGGAAGGATACCAGCTTTTGCCTTAAAAAGCGGTCGCCCTTGTAGGGGCTGTAAAAATACTGGCTTTTTCTGCCTTCCGTCAGCAGAAATGCAATGTCGTTCGCCACCTTTTCGGTGTTGAACACTTCGTAGGAGGCGATGCCGCTGCCGAGCGAATAGCGCGATTCGTCCGTAAAGCGCTGAAACAGGTCGTCAAAGGTCTTTTCCATCTCCAGATATTCCTTTTTGATCTCACCGACCCAATTGACGCGCTTGCTCCGCCTGATCTCCGTGTCGCCGCTTTCCGCCTTTTCCGGCACGCTCTCCCCCGGGCATTCACACTGCGCGCTCGAGACGATATAGCCGACGCCCTGACGCGACTCGATCCAGTCGTCCGACTTCAGCTCGCTGTATGCCTTGACCACCGTGTTTCGGTGGATGTCGAGCAGCTGCGCAAGCGCGCGCTCCGACGGAAGCGTGCTTCCGGCAGGAAGTGTTCCGCGGAGGATCTGCGTTTTGATCTGGTCCACGATCTGCAAATAAACCGGGACCTTGTCCTGTCTGTCGATCTTGATGTTCATGCGCGTTTCCTTTCGCCCTGATGCCTGTTTCCCTGCCGATCCCGGCGGAAACGCCCGCAGGGGCTGTGCATTCCGTCTGACCGGTCCGGGCAGCGTTCTCACTGTCATTATAGCATAAAGCTTCGGTATTTCTATAAAATCTTTCGCTGACCCTGACATGGTAACGCATCCAATCGAGACATACGGCGCCCATAAAGGAATCAGGAGCCGGAGCAGCCAGTACGGTACTCCGGCTCCTGTTAGGAGATGACTTTATGATGTACTCTCGCGATGTCTCAGAACAGCAGGTGAGCGATCGGGCAGACGACGAGAATGCTGATGATGGTGCGCTCCAGGAAGATCACGAACAGCTC
>JAEDKW010000079.1 GCA_016295615.1 Oscillospiraceae bacterium
CGCGGCCGATGCCCGTGCCGCCGCCGTTGTGCAGCGCGATATAGCTCATGCCGCGTGCGGCGTTGCCGGCGTAGCACTGGGTCGCCATCTCTGCCATGATGTTGGAGCCGTCCTTGATGTTGGAGGTCTCACGGAACGGAGCGTCGGTGCCGCCGGTGTCGTGATGGTCACGACCGAGAATGACGGGACCGATCTCGCCGTTGCGGACCATTTCGTTGAACTTCAGCGCGAGGTTCATGCGACCCATGGCGTCCTGATAGAGGATGCGGCACTGGGTGCCGACGACGAGCTTGTTCTTCTCCGCGTCGCGGACCCAGACATAGTTGTCGTAGTCCTGATAACGGCGGTTGTGCGCCTTGATGTATTCGGCGGCAGCCATATCGGTCTTGTGCAGATCCTCGGGGTTGCGGCTCAGGCAGCACCAGCGGAACGGACCGTAGCCGAAGTCGAACAGGCAGGGTCCCAGAATGTCTTCGACGTAGGACGGGAAGATGAAGCCGTCCAGGTCGTTTTCGCCGTTCTTGCAGATGCTCTTGACGCCCGTATCGTACACGGCCTTGAGGAAGCTGTTGCCGTAGTCGAAGAAATAGGTGCCTTTCTCGTGGAACTTGCAGATCATCTCATAGTGGTGCTGCAGCGTCTTGTCAACGAGCTTGCGGAAGCCCTCGGGATCGCTTCCGAGCATTTCGGTGCGCTGGGCGAAGGTCAGACCCTGCGGGCAGTAGCCGCCGTCATAGGGGACGTGGCAGCTCGTCTGGTCGCTCATCAGATCGACATGGACATCATGCTCATACAGGTACTCCAGCAGGTCGACGATGTTGCCGCAGTAAGCGACGGCACAGGGCTTGCCTTCCTTTTGGTGCTCAAGCGCGATCCTCGTGGCCTCTTCCAGACTGTCGGTGCGGTGGCTGACCCAGCCCTGGGTGTAGCGGGTGTCGATACGGGAGTCGTCGACCTCGGCGATGATGGAGGCGGCGCCGGCGATCTCGGCAGCCTTGCCCTGCGCGCCGCTCATGCCGCCGAGACCTGCGGAAACGAACAGGCGTCCGGCAAGATCCTTGTCGTTGGGGATGCCGAGCTTGAGCCGTCCGGCGTTGAGCAGCGTATTGAACGTGCCGTGGACGATGCCCTGGGGACCGATATACATCCAGCCGCCGGCGGTCATCTGACCGTAGTTGGCGACGCCGAGCGCGGCGGCGCGGTTGAAGTTCTCCTGATCGTCGAACGTGCCGACCATCAGACCGTTGGAGATGATGACGCGCGGAGCGAGCTTGTGGGAATGGAACAGACCCAGCGGATGACCGGACATGACAACGAGCGTCTGCTCGTCGGTCAGCTCCTCAAGATACTTCTTGATGAGACGGTACTGCATCCAGTTCTGGCAGACCTGACCGGTCTCGCCGTAGGTGACCAGCTCGTAGGGATAGAGCGCAACGTCAAAGTCAAGGTTGTTGTCGATCATGACCTGAATGGCACGACCCTCGATGCACTTGCCCTTGTACTCGTCAATGGGGTGACCGTACAGCTTGCCCTCGGGACGGAAGCGGTAGCCGTAGATGCGGCCGTGCTCTTCCAGCTCCCGGGCAAATTCCTTCGCCATCTGAGCGTGATGGTCGGGATGGATATAGCGCAGGGCGTTCTTAATGGCAAGCGCCTTGTCCGCCTCGGTCAAATGGGCTTCACGGCGGGGCGCGCGGCGATAGCAGGATTCCATCTTGGGATATTCGGGCAGCTCATAGTCCAGCTTAATGGTCATGGCTTCGCTTGCGAGATCGATCATAGATACATCCTCACTTTCTTATCATTCTTTTTGGCAAAAGCAACAGGTTTGTTGATCTTTTTTCCCTTTTTTCTTTACATCTTGTATTATATCCGAAAGCTGCTATAATGAAAAGTACTTATCTGATATATTTGCTATATGATTTCAGTATAGATTCGTTATCTCGTCTATGGGCAGGAGGAAAATTTTGTGAAAATCAGACAACTGGAGTATTTTTGCGCGGTCGCCGAGGAAAAAAGCATCTCTGCCGCCGCCCGAAAGCTGCATGTCGCACAGCCGCCGATCTCGCGCCAGATCGCGCTTTTGGAGGACGAGCTGGGCGCGCAGCTCTTCCGCCGCGGCAACAAGGGCATGCTGCTCACCGAGGCGGGGGAAAGTCTTTATCAGCAAAGCCGGCAGCTCATGGAAGGCATGCGACGCATGGCGGACAATGTCCGCAGCATCGGCTCGGGCGTGTCGGGCATCGTGCGCATCGGCATCATTTATTCCACGGTCCCCTACGCCATGCGCTATATCAAAAGCTTCCACAAAAAGTATCCGCAGGTCGAGCTTTACATCCGGCTCGGCTCTCCGCAGGACCTGATCGCCGAGCTCAACTGCGGCAGTCTCAACGCGCTGTTTCTGCGCTCCTCCTCCGCCGAGCCGAGCGGTCTTTACGAGCGCGTCCTCGGCGAGGACAGTCTTGCGCTGATCATGACGCGCGAGACCGACCCCGCGCCCGGACTTGCCGACGTGCCCATCGAGCTGCTGCACGACGTGCCGATGTGCCTGCTGCGAAGCGACGATCTGTGGAGCTACGACGAGTACCTGCTGCGCGAGTGCCAGCGCAACGGCTTTGAGCCCCGCATCGTCTGCCACTGCTATGATACCCCCATGGCAATGCAGCTGGTGCAGTCCGGCTTTGGGGTGAGCTTTCTGCCGCGCTCGATCGTGGAAACGCACCCGAACTCCGGCATCTACGCCAAAAGCGTGCGCGGCGTGATCGCAAAATCCTACTCCGTTCTCGCCTGGAACGACGACGTCTACCGCGCAAGAAGCGTCCGGCTTTTTACCGAGGAGAAGCTCCCGGACGCCCAAACTTAAAAAAGAAAAGCGCAGGTTTGAAAACGGGAAACGAAAATCGTTTACGAACCATCCTCCGTGCGCTATAATATCCGTGCTTACCTGCAATTGATCCGTTGTTGATTTTGCTTGATCATCAGCCAACTTAAAAAAATAAACGGGAGGAACCACATCATGGCAAAGCTTATCGAATGCATCCCCAATTTCAGCTGCAGCAAGGAAAAGGACGAAAAGGCCTATCAGGCTCTCGTGGACGTTGCCAACAGCGTCCCCGGCTGCACCCTGTTCGACGCGCAGAGCGACGGCAACCACAACCGCTGCGTCTTTACCCTCATCGGCTCTCCCGACGCCATCGAGGAGGTCGCTTTCCAGCTGACCAGGAAGGCCGCCGAGGTGATCGACATGAACAAACACCACGGCGAGCACAAGCGTATGGGTGCAACCGACGTCATTCCCTTCGTTCCCCAGATGGACGTGACCGTTGAGGAGGCTGTCGAAATGTCCAAGCGCGTTGCCAAGCGCATTTGGGATGAGCTTCAGATCCCCTCCTTCCTGTATGAGGATTCCGCCACCCGCCCCGAGCGCCGCAATCTCGCCACCTGCCGCAAGGGCGAGTTCGAAGGCATGCCTGAAAAGCTGCTGCAGGAGGAATGGGCGCCCGACTTCGGCGAGCGCAAAATCCACCCGACCGCCGGCATCACCGCCATCGGCGCGCGCATGCCGCTCGTCGCGTTCAACTGCAACCTCGAAACCTCCGATGTGGAGATCGCCAAGAAGATCGCCAAGGTCATCCGCGGCTCCTCCGGCGGCTTCCGCAGCTGCAAGGCCATGGGCTTCATGCTGGAGGACCGCGGCATCGCGCAGGTCTCCATGAATATGGTCAACTACGAGGACACCCCGCTCTACGTCACCTATGAAATGGTCAAGGCGCTTGCCGAGCGCTACGGCACCCGCGTCATCGAGTGCGAGATCGTCGGTCTGACTCCCGCCAAGGCCCTGATCGACTGCGCCGAGTTCTACCTCAAGGCGAAGGACTTTGACTGCAAGAAGCAGGTCATGGAGTACCACCTCATTGACATGAACCACTAATTCCGAAAAGGAGATATCTACCATGAAATTAGCTGATCTGACCGTCACCGGCTTTGCTGATATCGTCGCTTCCGACGCTCCCGCCCCCGGCGGCGGCTCCTGCGCCGCGCTCTACGGCTCCATCGGCGCCGCGCTGACCGCTATGGTCGGCGGTCTCACGCAGGGTCGCAAGAAGTACGCCGAATTCGCAGAGCACGCTGCCGAAGTTGAGAAAAAGGGCAACGAGCTCAAGCGCCGCCTGCTCGACGTGATGGACCGCGACACCGACGCGTTCAACGTTGTTTCCGCCGCCTTCGGCATGCCCAAGGACACGGATGAGCAGAAGGCCGCCCGCTCCGCCGCCATTCAGGAGGGTCTCAAGGGCTGCACCAAGACCCCGATGGAGATGATGGAGCTGATCGACGAAACGCTCACCCTTGCCGCTTCTCTCCTCGGCCGCTTCAACGAAACCTCTGCCAGCGACCTCGGCGTCGGCTTCCTGTCGCTCAAGGCCGGTATCCAGGGCGCATGGCTCAACGTTCTCATCAACGTCGGCTCCCTGAAGGATCAGGCGTTTGCCGCGGAGTACCGCGCGCGCGGCGAAGCGCTGCTTGCCCATGCGCTGCCCCTCGCCGACGAGTGCTACAACGAGATCGTCAAGCTGATCGACGGCTGATTTTCCCTCTTTGATATTGCAAAATGCGAATGGCTTCGGTAAAATTCTACCGAAGCCATTTGTTTGAAGGAAGGTCTATCCATGAATATGACACTTTTGCGCCCCGAAGACTACGTCACGACCGAGTGGTCCGGCGGCACAACGACGCAGCTTGCCATTGCGCCCGGGGACGCGGTCTATGCGGACCGGGGGTTTCTCTGGCGTCTGAGCTCGGCGACGGTCGATCTGGAGGAATCCGATTTCACGCCGCTGCCCGACTATCACCGCTGGATCTCCACGCTGCGCGGCGATATGCTCCTTTCCCACAACGGCGGCGCGCAGCTGACGCTCCGACCTTACGACGTGCATGAATTTGACGGCGGCGACGATACCCATTCGTGGGGCAAGTGCAGGGACTTCAACCTCATGCTTCGCAAGGGCAAAGCGGACGGCAGCCTCCGCGCCATCCGGCTCAGCGGCGGGGCATTTTCCTTCCGCACGAATGCGCGCGGCATGACGCTTCTCTACTGCGCCGAGGGCAGCGCCGCCGTCCGCTGCGGCGGAAAGCTGCTTGCTGCCGCCGCCGGAGAATCCGTTCTGATCGAGGACGCCGCGGGCGCGACCGTGACGGTCGAAGCCGCCGTCCCCGCCGTTTTCATGGCGGCACAGGCATGGGAGCTTTGCGTATGACCGCAGAAGAAGCCATTGCGCGCC
>JAEDKW010000080.1 GCA_016295615.1 Oscillospiraceae bacterium
TCTTTTAATCCTTTGCGCTCAGCTCGACCGCGTGGCGCACGAAGCTCATCGGCGGAACACGCCGCGGCAGCTTCATCCGGAAAACCATCTGCGGATGGCGCGGCTCGTGAAGCTCGCAGCCGTCCAGATCATACATTACAGGCGCGGTCATGGCAAACGGGCGGCAGCCGGGACCGACGAGCTCGATCTCGTCGCCCGATGCGAACTTGTTGCGCAGCGACAGCGTCGCGTTGCCGACCTCATCGCAGGCGGTCACCACGGCGCAGACCTGCCAATCGCGGATATAGCGCGAGTTTTCATAGTATTGCCCCGGCTGACCGTAAAAGAATCCGGTGGAGTAATGGCGGTGGCTGACATGCTCCACCTCGTCGCGCCAAACGGGGTCGGCCGCGCGTCCGGCGGCAACGTCATCCAGCACGTGCCGGTACGCGCCGGTGACAATGGCGGCGTAGTATTCGCTCTTGGCGCGGCCCTCGATCTTGATACAGTCGATCCCGGCGTCCATGATGTCGCCGAGGTGATCAATCATGCACAGATCGCGCGAATTCATGATATAAGTACCCTTTTCATCCTCAAAGACGGGAAAATATTCCCCGGGTCGTTTTTCCTCCATCAGCGCGTACTGGTAGCGGCAGGGCTGCGCGCACGCTCCGCGGTTGGAGTCCCTGCCGGTCATGTAGTTGGACAGCAGGCACCGACCGGAATAGCTCACGCACATTGCGCCGTGGCAAAAGACCTCGAGCTCCAGTCCTGCGGGGACCTTCTGTCTCAGCTCGCAGATTTCCTGTAAAGTTAATTCCCTTGCCAGCACAACCCGCTTCGCGCCGAGATCGTACCACGCTGCCGCACATTCGTAGTTTGCAACGGACTGCTGCGTGGAGATATGGCGCTCGCATCGGGGCGCGTATTTCCCTGCCAGCGTGAAGGCGCCGAGATCTGCAAGGATCAGCGCATCGACCCCCGCGTCGTTCAGCCGTTCCAGATGTTCGGGAAGCTTCGAAACCTCATCGTTGCGCGGCATGGTGTTGACCGTCACATGCACACGCACGCCGCGGTCGTGAGCAAACCGTACTGCCTGCGGCAGCTCCTCCGGGGTAAAGTTTCCCGCAAAGGAGCGCATGCCGAAGCTGGTGCCGGCAAGGTAGACGGCATCCGCACCGTAAAGCACCGCCATCTTCAGTTTCTCCATGTCGCCCGCCGGAGCGAGCAGTTCGGGTTTCTTTTTCATGATGTCTGCCTTTCCACAGCACTCAAAAAAAGCGGCATGCGCCGCTTTTTTTGTTCGTTTTCTTTTCAGCCGGCGTACTGCGCCGAATTGACAAAGTTGACATGCTCACGGTAGGTCTTGAAGAAGTGGTGCACGCCGTCCGTGCCAAGCGCATAGAAGTAGTAATTCGTACTGGCGGGTTCAACGGCAGCCTGAATGGATGCAAGACCCGGGTTGGCGATCGGCGTGGGGGGCAGCCCCTCGTAGAGCGAAAGGTTATAGGGCGTATTATACTCAAGATCCGCCGTGGTGAGCGTGCCGGTGTACCGTTCTCCGAGACCGTAGATCAGCGAGGCGTCGATCTGCAGCTTGTGATATGTTTCGCCGACATTATTGAGACGGTTGTAAATGACAGATGCGATTTTTTCGCGGTCCGTACCGTCCGTTTCCTTCTCGATCAGCGAAGCGATGGTGAGGATCTGATACATGGAGTACGGAGAATTGCTGATCTTATCCATCAGCTCGTCGGACATCTTGGCGTCAAAATTAGCCAGCAGGCGATTGAGCGCATGCGCCGAATCCTCGCCGACAAAGAATTCATAGGTGTCCGGGAAAAGATAGCCCTCAAGACGAACGATGTCGCCCTTGTTGTCATTGTCGATAAACGCATAGTCAAATGTCGCGTTCCCGGCAGCTTCCAAAAGGTTTTCTTCCGTATTGACGCCGTACTTTGCAAGCAGCGCGATCGTCTGGCGGACGCTGTAGCCCTCGGGAATCGAGACCTTGACCGTGTCGGCGTTGAGCGTTGCGTTTTTGTTGCGCATCCCGTTGATGAGCGCATTGTAGTCCATTTCGCTGTTGAGCTCGTACTTGCCGATGCCGATCTTGTCCTCCGCATGACGGATCCCGGCAAAGAGCTTGAAGAACCACCGATACTCGATCAGCCCCTCCTCCTTCAGCTTTTTTGACACTGTGTTGATATTGTCGTCCTTGGTGATCTCGATCGTCGTGGTGATCGGTTCCTTGTTGAACGCGCACATATCGTTGGCAAGCAGCCAGCCCACCCCGGCAAGGATCGCCGAAACGGTGAGCACAAAAATCAGCCACAGCACAAAGCGGCGACGCTTGCCCTGCCGTTTTCTTTTTTTGCGTTCCGCACTGCTGATCTGGCGATGCGGCCGCTCCGCTCCGCGGACAGGCTCTGCGTCCCAGCGCGCGGTATTGTACTTCTCCTCGTAACTCATACTAATCTCCTCAAATGATCCCTGTCGGTAAAATTTTCCCTACTTTTTTTCATGGTCAAGCTCCTATTCGGAAACTCACGCATAAGATAATGCAGAGCATGACAAGTGAGGTGAACAAAAAATGTGGAACAACAATAACTGCTCTTGTGTGTGGCTGATCCTGATCATTATCCTGATCCTGTTCGGTTGCGGATGCGGCTGCAGCAATAACTGCGGGTGCAATAACAACTGCGGTTGTAACTGCAATTCCAACGACTCCTGCTCCTGCTGCTGAAGCAAAGACCTCCTGTGAAGACGGGACGCGCAAGCGTCCCTTTTCACTTCCGAAACACCGGACAGCCTTTTTTCCGATAGACGAAGGTTCGTTATAAAAGTTCCCGCACGCAGCGGTAGATCTCCTCATGGATATCCCCGGCATTGCGCATTTCGCCGTTCTGCGAACAGTCAATGCAATGCCAGGCGCACTCCTCCGCCGTTTTTTGTGCCGCTCTGCGGCAGGCGCGCAAATATCCGTCATCCTGCTCATGAATATCGGCGGTGGTGTTGGTCTGCGCCTCACGGCAGCGCATCATTTTTTCGGTGATCTCCGTCGGAACGTCAAGATAAAACACCAGTGTCGGCTCAGGCAGCTGCAACAGGCGGTACTCAAAGTCAAAAAGCCACTTCAAAAATGCCTGGCGCTCCCCTTCCGGAAGCTTGCTCGCCTGATGCACGGCATTGGAGGTCGTATAGCGGTCAGCGACCAAAATGCCGCCGCTTTCGTAGTATTTGCCCCAATCCTGCTGATAGGACGCATAGCGGTCGACCGCGAAAAAGGTCGAGGCGGCATAAGCGTTCACAGCCTCCGGATGCGAGCCGTAGGCGCCGTGAAGATATTCTTCAAGCGGCGCCGCGGACGGCTTGCCGTAGCGCGGAAAGGTCAGGGGTCTGCAGTCAAATCCTTCCCGCTGCAAACGCTCCAAAAGGAGCTTGCTTTGCGTCGCTTTGCCGGAGCCGTCCGTTCCCTCAAATACGATCAGTTTACCCTTGCTCATCTCTTCTTAGCCCCCACTACATGCACCAAAAACAGCGGCAGCTTCATCATGCGTCCGATACGGGAGGGATTTTTGATCAGACGGTAGAACCATTCAAGATTGTGCCTGCAATAGAACTCCGGCGCCCGCTGCGCAACGCCGGCAAAAATATCCAGCGAGCCGCCAAGTCCCATCAGGAGGCTGCAGCCGGTGGCTTTTCCGTAATCCGCCATAAAAAGCTCCTGCTTGGGAGCGCCGAGACAGACAAGCGCCATGTCCGCGCCGCTTGCTCTGATCTCGCCTGCAACGGCTGCATCATCCTTGAAGTAGCCGTCATGCGTGCCGGCGATCTGAAGACCGGGAAGCTTCTTTTTCAGATTCTCCGCCGCCGCCTCGGCAACGCCCGGCTTCGCGCCAAGGAGATAGACCGTCTTTCCGAGCGCCGCGCACCGTTCGAGCATCGCCGTGCCGAATTCAATGCCGGGGACACGCTCCTTAAGCGGCGTGCCCAGCATTTTTGCTCCGTAGATGACGCCGATGCCGTCCGGCAGCACAAGCGCGGCGCCGTTGACCGCGCGGTTTGCCTCGGCATTCTTGCGGCAGGTCTCCACGATCTCCGGATTGGGCGTGACAACATAATGCGTCCCCTCGCCGCAGAGAAGCTCTTCCCCGCGCGCGAGCGCCTCGCTCATCGTCACACAATCAAAACCAACGCCTAAAATATCAATACGCATACCGTTCCTACCTACGCAACGTCCTTATTCTCAACCGGTTTCGCCCTTTTTTCCGGCAGCTGTGACAGAAATACCGCGGCAAGCATCAGCGCGCAGCCGAGATACTCTCTCCCGCTGAGCCGCTCATGGAGAATGATCGCGCCGGAGACGACCGCAAAAAAGGACTCCAGGCTCAGCAGCAGCGAAACGACTGTCGGATCGCCGTCCTTCTGAGCGAGGATCTGCAGCGTATAGGCAACGCCGCCGGAGAGAACGCCGACATAGAGAATATAAGGCAGGCACTCCGTGATCGCGCCGAGGCTCACCGGCTCACCGCGCACAAGCGCCACAATTGCAGACAGGACCGTCATCACGATGAACTGCACGCAGGAGAGCTTGATCCCATCCACCTTCTGCACGAAATGGTCCACACACAAAATCTGTCCCGTAAACGCAAAGGCGCACAGCAGCACATAAAAATCGCCGCCGTTGAAGGAAAATCCGCTCGTACCGTCCATACACAAATAATAAAGACCGACCACGGCAATGACAACGCTCGCCCAGACCTGCGGTGCAACGCGCTTGCGGAAGAAGAGCCCGAACAGCGGCACAAGAACGACATAAAGCGCCGTAATGAAGCCCGCCTTGCCGGCAGCCGTCTGCTCGATACCGAGCTGCTGAAGATTGGAGCCGATCGTCAGAAAAACGCCGCAGCAGATCCCGCCGATGAGCAGGTCTTTCCGCTCGGTACGCTTTTCCTCCGCGCTTCTTGTATCCCCGTTTTTAAGCCGTAATATCAGCAGCATAAGTCCCAGTGCCGCAACCGCCGCAAAGGAGCGCGCCATATTAAAGGTAAACGCACCCAAATGCCCCACGCTGAGACTTTGCGCAACGAAAGAGCTGCCCCAGATAAACGCAGTCAGCAGCGGCAGAAAGACCTGCTTGAGATTTCTTTTTTTCACATGTTTCCCTTGCTTTCTATATGATACGATTCAACAGGATAAAGAATAGCAAAAACTCA
>JAEDKW010000081.1 GCA_016295615.1 Oscillospiraceae bacterium
GCCGGCTATTTCAGGGTAAATCTTCTGACCTCCTCCAGCTCGTCGGCGGAGTGCGTGCAGACGCACGCGACATAGCCGGGAAATGTGTCGGGAAAGCAGAAGCGCTCGCCGTGCATCGCAGGGCAGGCGTCCTTTCGCATCGCGCCGAGTCCTGCGCCGCCCCACTTGCTGCGGCTCTCGCGGCGCACCCAGCTTTCAAAAAACTCCTTCTCCGTGCTGACGCTCGCGATGCGCTGCATGGTGCGCTCGCTCACCGGACGGATCTTCTCAATATCCACGCCGATGGGCTGGTCATGGATGCCGACAAGCACCGCGCCGCGCGTATGGCTGATGTTGAACTGCACCTCGCTGTGACCGGCGAAACCGGGCTTTCCGTATTTATTATAGGTCAGCTCCGGAAGCTCCCTCCACCCGTACAGCTCATAAAGTCCGAATTGCAGCGCGGCATAGGCGCACAGCGGCTCATGCTGAAGCTCCGGGCGCGGCATATGCTCCAGCCGGCGGCGGCGCTCGTAGGGAATGCAGCGCAGCAGCGCCTGTACCTCCTGCTCCCGCAGCGGGCGGGATAGTTCGATCGCATAAAGATGGATATTCACCGCTCCGCCTCCTGCCGCAACATCTTGCGGTCATTATACCGCAGCCGGCGCAGCGCTGTCAAACCCGTCCGGCTTTTTTAGACTGCTTCCGGTATTTTTTTCAGGAAAAAGAGGAAAACAGGTTTTTTTGGCGTATAAAGCTTTTGTACGGATCGGTACAACAACACCAGAGAAAGGAGCGCGGCGCATGGCATTTGACAGACGTTTCCTGGACGAACTCATTGAGCGAAGCGACATTGTCGATGTCGTCGGCAGCTATGTTCCTTTGACAAAAAAGGGCGCGAACTACTGGGCCTGTTGTCCGTTCCACAACGAAAAAACGCCTTCGTTTTCCGTTTCGCAGGACAAGCAGATGTGCTACTGCTTCGGCTGCAAAAAGGGCGGCGGCGTCATCAACTTCGTGATGGAGATGGAAAACCTCTCCTATCCCGACGCGGTGCGCTTTCTTGCCAGACGCGCGAACATGACCGTTCCGGAGGAGACGCGCGATGACGGCAGCCGCCTGCGTGCGCGCATTTTGCAGCTCAACCGCGACGCGGCGCGCTTCTACTATGAGCAGCTTCACTCGCCCAAGGGCGCAGCGGTGCTCGAATACATGAAAAGCCGCAGGATCACGCCAAAAAACGCCGTGAACTTCGGGCTCGGCGCCGCGGCGGACGAGTGGGACGGGCTCATCACCGCGATGCGGCAAAAGGGCTACGGCGACGGCGAGCTGCTCGCCTCCGGACTTGCCGTGCGCGGCAAAAGCGGCGGCATTTACGACAAGTTCCGCAAGCGCCTTATTTTCCCCGTCATCGACGTGCGCGGCGACGTGCTTGCCTTCGGCGGGCGCATCGTGGATAAAAACGACCCGGGCGCCAAATATATGAACACACAGGAAACCGCGGTCTACAGCAAACGCCGCGTTCTGTACGGTTTGAATCTCGCCAGAAAAAGCAGGCGCGAAAACATCATTCTTGTCGAGGGCAACATCGATGTGGTGATGCTCCATCAGGCAGGCTTTGACAACGCCTGCGCTTCGATGGGCACGGCGCTCACGCCGGAGCAGATCCGGCTTCTCTCGCGCTACACCAGGGAGGTCGTCCTCTGCTACGACAATGACGACGCCGGGAAAATCGCTACGCAGAAGGCTCTGTCGCTTTTGAACGACGCCGACCTCCGCGTCAGCGTGCTGGAGCTTCCCAAACGGCTCGTCGACGGGCAGTATGTCAAGCAGGACGCGGACGACTTCATCAAGTTCCACGGAGCCGACGCCTTTGAGCACCTGCTCTCCGGCAGCGAAAGCGGCATCGACTTCCGCATGGCGCAGATCGCCGGACAGTTCGACCTCAGGGAGGACCGCGGGCGCATTGAATATGCCGCCGCCGCGGCAAAGCTTCTTGCAGCGCTGCCCAACGCGGTCGAGCGCGAGGTCTATACCGTGCGCGCCGCCGAAACCGCCGGCATCTCCGCCGATGCGATGAAGCTGGAGGTAAACCGCGCGCTGCGGCAAAAGCTGTACCGGGAGAAAAAAGCGCAGGAGCGCAGCAACCTCAATCCCGCTGCAAGCCTGCAGCCGAAGGAGCGCACGATCCGCTACGACGATCTGCGTTCGGCGCTTGCCGAGGAGGGCGTTTTGCGGCTGCTCGTACTGGACGATTCCCTCTTCGGACAGGAACCGCCGCTGCAGGAAGCCGACTTTTCCTCGCCCCTGCTGGGCAGATTCTTCACCGCGCTCTGGACGCAGGCGAAGCAAAACGGGAGCGTCAGCGTCGGCGCGCTGGCCGGAGAGTTCACCCAGGAAGAGATCAGTCATCTCAGCGGTATTCTGCAAAAGCCGGAGTCTCTCAAAAACGCGGCGCAGGCACTGCAGGACTATTGCCGCATCATCCGCGAGGAAGCACGCAAACGCACGGCGGCTGACCGCGATCCGCTCGCAGCCGCTACGGAAAAATACAAATACAAAGGTAACGGAGGAAAGCAACCATGAACGACACGAACGACATCTATGAGGGCATGAGCGAAGAAGATCTTACTGCGCAGGCAGACGCTCTGCTTGCCGCGGCAGATGCCGCCGAAGACACGACCGGCGCAAAAAAGAAGAGCGTCAAGAACTCCAAAAAGGGCGAAGACGCCGTCGAAGCCGCTCCCGAGAAAAAATACGCACCGCTCGATGAAAAGCTCATTGCTTCCCTTCCTGCCGCAGCGCTTCTGGATGGCAGCGAAAAGCTGCGCGACCTCTTTGCCAAGGGAAGAAGCAAACACAGGCTCGAATCCGGCGAGCTGATGGAAGTACTCGATGAGATGGAGCTCGACGGCGGTCAGATGGACCTCATCTACGACTCGCTGGAGCAGCTGAATATTGAAGTCAACACGCCCGAGCTGATCGACAACGAAGACGCGCTTGACGGCGAGCCCCCTCTGGAGGCCATCGCCGAGATCGAAGAAGAGGAGCTGGTCGATCCCAACGAGCTGGTGGACAGCTTCTCCATCGACGACCCCGTGCGTATGTACCTCAAAGAGATCGGCAAGGTCGCGCTGCTCTCCGCCGACGACGAGGTCGCGCTGGCGACCACCATGAGCGAGGGCGTCGCGGCGCAGGAAAAGCTGAATGCCGCCGAAGCAGACGGCACCGTGCTCAGCGAAGCGGAGTCCGCCTCGCTCAACGCCGCCGTAAAGGCGGGCGAACAGGCCAAGCAGAAGCTCGCCGAAGCCAACCTCCGCCTCGTCGTCTCCATCGCCAAGCGCTACGTCGGACGCGGCATGCTCTTCCTCGACCTCATTCAGGAGGGCAATCTGGGTCTGATCAAGGCCGTTGAAAAGTTCGACCACACCAAGGGCTACAAGTTCTCCACCTATGCTACCTGGTGGATCCGTCAGGCCATTACCCGCGCCATCGCGGATCAGGCGCGCACCATTCGCATCCCCGTTCACATGGTGGAAACGATCAACAAGGTCATCCGCGTCTCCCGCCAGCTCTTGCAGGAGCTTGGTCACGACCCCTCTCCCGAGGAGATCTCTCAGGAAATGGGCATGCCCGTTGACCGGGTGCGTGAGATCCTGAAGATCGCGCAGGAGCCCGTCTCTCTGGAAACGCCGATCGGCGAGGAGGAGGACAGCCACCTCGGCGATTTCATTCCCGACGAAGCTGCCAGCGAGCCGAGCGAAGCCGCGTCCTTCACGCTGCTGCAGGAGCAGCTGGTCGAGGTGCTCTCCACACTTACCCCGCGCGAGGAGAAGGTGCTCAAGCTCCGTTTCGGCATCGAGGATGGTCGTCCCCGCACGCTGGAAGAAGTCGGCAGGGAATTCAACGTCACGCGCGAACGCATCCGGCAAATCGAAGCGAAGGCGCTGCGCAAGCTCCGCCATCCCAGCCGCAGCAAGAAGCTCAAAGATTTCCTGAACTGAACGAAACAGAGAAACCCGCCGCCCCTCAGGGTCACTTCAGGGCGGCGGAACTTTTTTCCCGTCTTTTCTTTGGTCAAGCCGCCTATGTTCCGCTCGTTTTTTGCCGGCACTGTTAACAATGTGTAAAAGTTTCTCCCCTCGACAGCTTCGGCTATTGACCCTTTTCTTTTTTGTTGTTACATTGTCTTCATGAAAAACGCTTGGAAAGAGGGAAACCTGTGAAGTGGAACATTGTGACGGACTCCTCCTGCGATCTTGTCAAAAGCGATCTCGACTGCGAGGCGTTCGGCTTTACGACCGTGCCGTTTACTCTTCGTATCGGCGAAAAGGAATATGTGGACTGTGAAGGTCTGAATACGGAAACTCTGCTTGACGCGATGGAAAGCTGCCCACAGCTCGGCAGCTCCGCCTGCCCCTCCCCGCACATCTGGGCGGAGGAGTTCAAAAAGGCGGAGCAGACCATTGCCGTAACGATCTCCGCCAACCTTTCCGGCAGCCACAACAGCGCCGTGAGCGCAAAGCAGCTCGTCCTTGCTGAGCAGCCGGACAAAAAGATCTCCGTTCTTGATTCTATCTCGACCGGTCCTGCGATCGCGCTTCTGCTCCGCCATATTGCGGAGATGATCCGAAGCGGTCTTTCCTTTGAAGCCATCAACGCGGAGGCTGAAAAGCTGATCCACAGCATGAAAACCGTGTTTGCCCTCACCTGCTTTGACAATCTCGTCAAAAACGGGAGAATGAGCAAGCTCACCGGATTTATCGCCAAAAAGCTCGGCATGTGGGGCATCGGCATCGGCAGTCCCGAAGGCACGATCAAGATCAAGGGCAAAGCGCGCGGCGCGGCAGGCGCGGTCAGCTTCATTATCAACGATCTGCATCAGCGCGGCTTTCAGGGCAGGGAGCTCATCATCAGCCACTGCCACAACGCCGCCTTTGTCGGGGCACTGCGTGAGAAGATCACAGAGCTTTGGCCGGGTGCTGACATCACCGTACTTAAAACGCGCGGACTTGACAGTTTTTACGCCGAGCGCGGCGGCATCATCATTTCCTATCTTTGATGAACGTGAAGGAAAACCGGGCAGGACAGCGAAAGCTGTCCTGCCCTTGTTTGATGCCTTGATGCC
>JAEDKW010000082.1 GCA_016295615.1 Oscillospiraceae bacterium
CTGGCGCGGTAGGTCCTGTGCAGGAAAACGGAATTGAGAATGACGGACGAGACCTCCGCAATGGGGAAGGCAAACCAGACAAGCTCCAGCCTTCCCGTCAGCGACAGCAGAAAAGCCGCCGGCAGCAGTACGATGATTTGGCGGCAGACGGAGTTGATGAGCGCATAGACGGGTTTGCCGAGCGCCTGACAGACACTTCCCGCAATGATGCAGAAGCCCGCAAACGGGAAATGCATGCCGATGATGCGCAGCGCCGTCGTGCCGATGGAGAGCATCTCCTCCGACGGGGCAAACAGACCGAGCAGCTGCGATGGGATCAGCTCAAAGAGCGCGCAGCCGATGCTCATGATGCAGACCGCGGTCGCAATGGTGAGCCTGACGGTCTTTTTGAGGCGCTCCGGCTTCGCCGCGCCGTAGTTATACGCGACGATGGGAACCATGGCGTTGTTCAGCCCGAACACCGGCATGAAGATGAAGCTTTGAAGCTTGAAGTACGCGCCGAACACGGCGGTCGCGGCCTCGGTGAAGGAGATGAGGATCTTGTTCATGCCGAAGGTCATCACAGAGCCGATGGACTGCATGATGATCGACGGAATGCCGATGGCGTAGATCTCCGCCGCAGTCCTTTTATGCGGTCGGATGTCGCGCAGGCGCAGATGGATCTCCGCATTCTTCCGGATGTTGAGGAAAATGCCGAGCGCAGCGCCGATAAACTGACCGCACAGGGTCGCCACCGCAGCGCCTGCGACCTCAAGCCGCGGGAAGCCGAACAGACCGAAAATCATGATCGGGTCGAGGATCATGTTGATCGCGGCGCCGGTGATCTGCGAGATCATGGCAAGGCTGGTGCGCCCGGTGGATTGGAGCAGGCGCTCCATGCACATCTGCATGAAAATGCCAAGCGACAGCCCCAGGCAGATGCGGACATAGTCCGTGCCGTAGGCAATGATCTGCGCATTTTTCGTCTGGAAGCGGAAAAAGGGCCCTGCCAGAGTCAGGCTCAGCAGCGCAAAGAGCGCGGCGCTGCAGAGAAAGAGAAAAATTCCGGTGTTGGCGGCCCGGTCGGCGGCTTTCTGATTTTTCTCACCCAGCGAGCGGGAGAGCAGCGCGTTCATGCCGACGCCCGTTCCGCCGGCAAAGGCAATGCACAGGTTTTGCAGCGGAAACGCAAGGGACACGGCGTTGAGCGCGTCCTGCGAGAGCTTGGCGACAAAGTAGCTGTCCACAATATTGTAAAGCGCCTGAAAGAGCATGGAGAGCATCATCGGCCAGGCCATGGTGAAAAGAAGCTTCCCGACGGGCATCGTGCCCATTTTGTTTTCTCTGAGATTGTTTTCCATAAGCACACATTGAATTCGCCGCCTTGCCGGCGGCGAATTTTTATTTTTTCAGTTCGCCGTTGGCGGATTTGGTGAGGTAAGCGTTGATGAAGCCGTCCAGGTCGCCGTCCATGACCGCCTGAATGTTGCCGGTTTCGTAATCGGTGCGCGTATCCTTGACAAGCTGGTACGGCATGAAGACATAGGAGCGGATCTGACTGCCCCATTCGATCTTGAGCTGCACGCCCTTGATGTCGCTGATCTTCTCCGCGTGCTGCTGAAGCTTGAGCTCCATCAGCTTGGATTTGAGCATCTGCATGGCGTAGTCGCGGTTCTGGAACTGGGAACGCTGCGTCTGGCAGGCGGTGACGATGCCGGTGGGCTTGTGGATCAGACGCACGGCGGAGGAGGTCTTGTTGACGTGCTGACCGCCGGCGCCGCTGGAACGGTAGACCTGCATTTCAATGTCCTCGGGACGGATCTCGACCTCGATGTCCTCCGGCAGCTCGGGCATGACCTCGAGCGCGGCAAAGGAGGTCTGACGGCGGGCGTTGGCGTCGAACGGAGAAACACGCACCAGGCGGTGCACGCCGTTTTCGCCCTTGAGATATCCGTAGGCGTTTTCGCCCTTGACCATGACGGTCGCGCTCTTGAGACCGGCTTCGTCGCCGTCAAGATAGTCCAGCATTTCAAACTCGAAGCCATGCTTGTTGCTCCACTGCATATACATACGGTAAAGCATCTGTGCCCAGTCCTGCGCCTCGGTGCCGCCGGCGCCGGCGTGGAAGGTCAAAATCGCGTTGCAGTTGTCGTATTCGCCGGAGAGCAGCGTCGCAAGACGCGCTTCCTCCATGCGCTTTTCCAGCTCCGCATAGCCCTCCTGCAGCTCAGGCAGCAGGCTGTCGTCGTCCAGCTCAGTGCCCATCTCAATGAGGGCAAGCAGGTCGTCGCGGGAGGAGAGCAGCTTTTCGTAGCGGTGGACCTTGTTTTGCAGCTGCTTGGAGCGCATCTGGTTTTTCTGGGAACGCTCCAGATCGTTCCAGAAGCCCTCCTCATGGGCTTCCAGCTCCAGCCGCTCGATCTCGTGCCGGGCAGACTCGATCTCAAGCGCCTTGTAGAGGTTTTCAAAGGTTTCGTCCATGGCAAGCAGTTTCTGCTTATAGCCGTCGTATTCGATCACTGCCATCGTCGTTTCTCCTTGTCGGTTCTTCATTAGCCGAAAAATTGTATCATACCGGCAGGATAAACGCAAGAAAAATTCCCCGTTCCGCGCAAAATTTGCCCGTCCCGCGGGGAAAGCCGTGCCGGGGATTTATCCAAACGCCAAATTCGGCGATAAAAACAAAAAAGCCACGCGTTCTCGCGTGGTTCCTTCCGATGGCAATACCGCTCAGCGCTCGCTGACGATCTGCCGAATGTCGCCGAAGATCATGTCGTCGACATCATACGCGATGAAGTTTTCCATCATAGTGGTTCTCACGCTCCTTTCCTTTTTCAGATTTCACCGTTATTGTACCATAGGAACTTTTGCGAAACAAGCTTCGGATTTCACGGTTTTATCCAAAAAGTTTACACAAAATTCATGCAAGATAGACAAACAACCCTTGCAAACGGAAGCGTATGACCCTATAATAATCAATAATAATATATTTCGACAGGGAGAGACGGAAATGGAGCCTTTTGTCAGCTTTCAGGATGTTTCCAAGGTCTACCACAGCGGCGAGGTCGAGATCCGCGCCGTGGATCATATCAGTTTTCATATCGAACGCGGGGAGTTCTGCGTGATCGTGGGACCCTCCGGCGCAGGAAAGACGACGGTGCTGAACATGCTCGGCGGCATGGACGCCTGCACGGAGGGGACGATCCTTGTGGACGGCGCACAGGTGAGCGGCTATAATTCCCGCCAGCTCACGACCTACCGCCGCCACGACATCGGCTTTGTGTTCCAGTTTTACAACCTCGTGGGCAACCTCACGGCGCTTGAGAACGTGGAGCTTGCCGCGCAGATCTGCCGCGATCCGCTCGATGCGGGTACCGTGTTGGAGGAGGTCGGGCTCTCCGCGCGCGCGAACAACTTTCCCGGACAGCTCTCCGGCGGCGAGCAGCAGCGCGTGGCGATCGCCCGCGCGCTTGCCAAGAATCCCAAGCTGCTGCTGTGCGACGAGCCGACGGGCGCGCTGGACTATATCACGGGCAAGCAGATCTTGAAGCTCCTGCAGGACACCTGCCGGCACAAGGGCGTGACGGTCGTGGTCATCACGCACAACAGCGCGCTCACGCCGATGGCAGACCGCGTGATCCGCATCAAAAACGGCACGGTCGCGGAAATGGTGACGAACAATACTCCCACGCCGGTGGAAAACATCGAGTGGTAAAAAAACGGCTTGAACTTTGAGGAAAGGAGGAACGCACGATGCGCAGCGCCATGAACAAGGATTTCCTGCGCGAGATCCGCAACACAAGAAGCCGCTTTTTGTCGATTCTGATCCTGGTGGCGCTTTCGGTCGCGTTCCTCTCCGGACTCAAGGCGACTGCGCCGGACATGAAGCACACCGGCGACGATTACGCGGATTCGCTGCACCTTGCCGACATTCAGGTGCTGTCCAACCTCGGACTGACGGACGGCGACCTTGCCGCGCTCCTCGCGCGCGAAGAGGTGGAGTCCGGCGAGGCGGTGTACGTGATCGACGCCTACGCGGCGTCGGACAATGCCGACCTCGTGGCGAAGGTCTATTCCCTCACCGACTGCGACATCAACAACGTGGTGTTGCGAGAGGGGCGCATGCCGCAAAGGACAGACGAGTGCGTGGTCGAGGAGATGCTGCTCGACCAGCTTGACATCGAGCTCGGGGACAGCATCACGCTCACGCCGTCCGAGCAGATGGAGGACGCGCTCCGGCACGAGCGCTTCAAGGTCGTCGGTACGATCCGCTCCCCGGTCTATTTCAGCGTTGAGCGCGGCACCTCCGCGCTTGGCGCCGGCACGGTGAAGGCGTATCTGTATCTGCCGAAGGACGCGTTTTCGCTCGATTACTACACGGCAATCAATCTGCGCGTTAAGGGCGCGGCGGAGCTGACCGCGTTTTATGAGGAGTATGACGATTCCGTTGACGCCGTGATCGACGCGCTCGAGCCGCTGGGCGACGAGCGTGCCGCACTGCGCCATGACGAGCTTGTGGACGAGGCGACGGAGAAGCTGGACGACGCGCAGCAGAAGCTGGATGACGCCAAAGCCGAAGCCGACGAGGAGCTGGGCAAGGCCGAGCGCGAGCTTGCCGATGCGCGCAAAGAGCTGGACGACGGCTGGCAGGAGTATCGCGACGGCGCACAGGAGCTTGCCGACGCCAAGATCGAGGTCGCGGACGCGTATATCGAGCTGCAGGACGGCGAGCAGGAGTATGCCGACGGCGTGGAGGAGCTGCGTGACGGCGCGGAGAAATACGAGGACGGCAAAAAGAAATACGAGGACGGTCTTGCCGAATACCAGGACGGTCTTGCGGAGCTGGAAAGCGCCCGCCGCAAGCTGGAGGACGGCGAAGCGGAGTATCAGGAGGGCAAGGACGCCTTTGACGCGTTTGCAGAAGACTATCTTTTGCACTCGAGCGGCTGCGCGAGCGCAGACGAGCTGGGCAGAGCGCTGGTGAAAGAGGGCTCCTCCGGCGAGGTGCACACCCGCGTGGACGCAGCGCTAAACGCTCTGCGCGCGCAGATCACGCAGCTGCGCGGCACGGTCAAGCAGCTTGACGAGCTGGAG
>JAEDKW010000083.1 GCA_016295615.1 Oscillospiraceae bacterium
TCTTGATATAGTCGGCGTGACCCGGGCAGTCAACGTGAGCATAGTGACGGTTGGCGGTCTCGTACTCGACGTGTGCGGTGTTGATGGTGATGCCGCGCTCGCGCTCTTCGGGAGCCTTGTCGATGGAGCTGTAATCGGTGTACTCAGCGCCGCCCATCAAAGCGAGATACTTGGTGATCGCAGCGGTCAGCGTGGTCTTGCCGTGGTCGATGTGACCGATGGTGCCAATGTTTACATGGGGCTTAGTGCGCTCGAATTTCTGCTTAGCCATTAGAGTAATCCTCCTATAATGATTTTTCGTTTCGTTTCATTTTCGGTGTTTATTGCATATCACCGTTATTCTACAGTACTTGCGCCTTTTTTGCAATACCCAATTTCTCAGGCGCGTCTGCCGGTGCGCTGGTCAATGATCTTTTCCTGAATGCTCTTGGGGATCTCCACATAGCTGTGGGGCTCCATGGTGTACTGACCGCGTCCCTGTGTGGCAGAGCGCAGATCGGTCGCGTAACCGAACATACTGGCAAGAGGCACCAGCGCGTCCACCTGTGTCGCGCCGGAGCGGGTCTCCTGACCCTGGATCTGACCGCGGCGGCTGCTGAGGTCGCCGATGACAGTGCCCAAATATTCGTCGGGCGCCGTGACGCTGACCTTCATGATCGGTTCAAGCAGCGTGGGACCTGCCTTTTGGCAAGCTTCCTTAAACGCCATGGAACCGGCGATCTTGAACGCCATTTCCGAAGAGTCGACCTCGTGATAGGAGCCGTCGTAAAGCGTGACCTTCACGTCGACCACGGGATAGCCTGCCAAAACGCCGGAGAGCATGGCGCCCCGAATACCGGCATCGACGGCGGGAACGTATTCCTTGGGGATCGCGCCGCCGACGAGCGCGTTGACAAACTCGTAACCCTTGCCGGACTCGTTCGGCTCGACATGGATCTTGACGTGACCGTACTGACCCTTGCCGCCGCTCTGACGAGCGTACTTGGTGTCCTGATCGACAGCCTTCGTGATGGTTTCCTTATAAGCGACCTGGGGTGCGCCGACATTCGCCTCGACCTTGAACTCCCGCAGAAGACGGTCGACGATGATCTCCAAATGGAGCTCGCCCATACCGGCGATGATGGTCTGACCGGTCTCTTCATCGGTGTAGGTCTTGAACGTGGGATCCTCCTCGGCGAGCTTGATGAGCGCGACCGTCATCTTCTCCTGACCGGCTTTGGTCTTCGGTTCGATGGCAACGCGGATCACGGGCTCGGGGAATTCCATGCTCTCAAGGATAATGGGGTGCTTTTCATCGCAGAGAGTGTCGCCGGTGGTGGTGTTCTTGAGACCGACGGCTGCGGCAATGTCGCCGGAGTAGACCGTCTCAATATCCTCTCTGTGGTTGGCATGCATCTGCAGAATACGACCCATGCGCTCGCGCTGACCCTTGGTCGCGTTGAGCACGGAGGAGCCGGTATTCAGCGTGCCGGAGTAGACACGGAAAAAGCTCAGACGGCCCACATAGGGGTCGGTCATGATTTTGAATGCCAAGGCGGAGAACGGCTCACTATCGGAAGATACGCGCTCTTCTTCGTTATCGGTCTTGGGGTTGACACCCTTGATGGCCGGAACGTCGGTCGGTGCGGGCATATAGTCCACGATCGCATCGAGCAGCTTCTGCACGCCCTTGTTGCGGTACGAAGTACCGCAGACGACAGGGATCATTTCAACCGCAATGGTCGCCTTGCGGATCGCCGCACGGATCTTCTCGGTCGGAATGCTCTGTCCCTCAAGGTACATCTCCATGATCTCATCATCAAACATGGAGATCGCATCGAGCAGCTTTTCGCGGTATTCGTTTGCCAGATCCGCCATATCCGCGGGGATCTCTTCCACGCGCATGTCCTTGCCCATTTCGTCATAATAGACGTCGGCATTCATTTCGACCAGGTCGACGATGCCGCGGAAATCGGATTCCTTGCCGATGGGCAGCTGAATGGGGACAGCATTGCACTTGAGGCGCTCGTCGATCATGCGCAGCACATTGTAGAAATCGGCGCCCATAATGTCCATCTTGTTGACGTAGATCATGCGGGGCACGTGATAGTGATCCGCCTGACGCCAAACCGTTTCGGACTGGGGCTCCACGCCGCCCTTTGCGCAAAGAACGGTCACACTGCCGTCCAGCACGCGCAGGGAACGCTCGACCTCAACGGTGAAGTCGACGTGACCCGGGGTGTCGATGATGTTGATGCGGTGGTTTTTCCAGAAACAGGTGGTCGCGGCGGACGTGATCGTAATGCCGCGTTCCTGCTCCTGCTCCATCCAGTCCATCGTCGCGGTACCCTCGTGTGTTTCACCGATCTTGTAATTTACACCGGTGTAGTAAAGGATACGCTCGGTCGTGGTGGTCTTGCCCGCATCAATGTGCGCCATGATGCCGATATTCCTTGTTTTCTCCAGAGATACTTTTCTCGGCATACTTTGCTCCTTGCCTTACCAGCGGAAATGGGCGAATGCCTTGTTGGATTCAGCCATCTTATGGGTATCTTCGCGTTTCTTCACGGCGCTGCCGGTGTTGTTGGCAGCATCCATGATCTCACCTGCCAGGCGCTCGGCCATGGTGCGCTCACCGCGGCTGCGGGCGTAGGTCGTCAGCCAGCGCAGACCGAGGGTCTGACGGCGGGCGGGACGGACTTCCATAGGGACCTGATAGGTTGCACCGCCGACACGGCGGGACTTGGTTTCGAGGCTCGGCATGATATTTTCCATAGCCTGCGCAAAAACATCGAGGGGTTCGTTGCCGGTCTTTTCCTTGATCATATCAAAGGCGCCGTACACGACCTTCTGGGCGACGCCCTTCTTGCCGTCGAGCATGATGCTGTTGACAAGCTTGGTCACCAGAACGCTGTTGTACATAGGATCGGGCAAAACTTCTCTTTTGGGAACATTACCTCTTCTGGGCACTTTGCTTCCCTCCTTCTTAAAATTATAGAAATCATAGGTACTCGCGAATGGGGCTCTCCCCCATCGTGTTTCGGCCTGCCAAAGAGGTGAATGCAATCAATATATATCAAACCTTTTCGGCAAAGCTCAATTTCACTTGCAGCTCTCTTACTTCTGCTTCGGGCGCTTGGCGCCGTACTTGGAACGGGACTGCATACGGCCCTGCACGCCCTGAGCGTCCAGCGTGCCGCGGATGATGTGGTAACGCACACCGGGGAGGTCCTTGACACGACCGCCGCGGATCATGACCACAGAGTGCTCCTGCAGGGAATGACCGACGCCGGGAATGTAAGCGGTGACCTCGTAGCCATTGGTGAGACGGACACGCGCGATCTTACGAAGTGCGGAGTTCGGCTTCTTGGGAGTGGCGGTACGGACTGCGGTGCAAACGCCGCGCTTCTGGGGGGAAGCCAGATCGGTCTCCCTGTTCTTCAGCGTGTTCATACCATACTGCAGAGCCGGAGAGTTGGACTTGTAAGTCGCCTGCTGTCTGCCCTTGCGAACCAACTGGTTAAAAGTAGGCATTCTTTGTTTTTCTCCTTTCTTGAATAATGTTTTATTTTTTACAGGATACCGGTAAAATATCCCGAAAAAACCGGATTTTGGGAAATCAGTCTCTGAGCAGCGCGATCACAGACGCGCCGACGGCGATCCCTGCCGCCTGTCCGAGCTGGGTCATCGTCGCTTCCTTTTCCACGGCGATCCCGTGCTGCCGGCAGAGCGCTTCCAATTTCGCCAGCACCATCGGGTCAGCGTCGCAGGCGAAAAACACCTTGCTCACGCTTCCCTCCCGCAGTGCCCGGGCCGACTGCTTAAGACCAACGACCTTACGGCGCGAAGCAACTTCGGACAACACGGCAAGCTCCCCCTGACGGCATGACAAAATCCGCGGGACATACCCACGCAAAATGGAATTATAGCATAGCTTATCGGACGCGTCAAGCGCTTCCGGAAGTAAAATTTCCAAAATTTTCGTTGAATCTGCCACATTGTCTCTTCGGTTTTTTGTCACTTTCGCAAAAAAGAGGCGCGGCTCACGCCGCGCCTCTTTTTTTTGCTTGCCGGTTGCCTGCACGACTTGTCTGCAGGTCACCGTCACACGGTCTTATATGATCGCGTTGGTGATGATACGGGGGAAGTAGTCCTCCTCCTCGTCCTCTTCCTTCTTCTCCTCGGGAACGATCTTTTCGGCAAAGTCGCGGTAGGCGTTCAGACCTGCGCCGGCAGGAATGAGCTTGCCGATGATGACGTTCTCCTTAAGACCCTGCAGGCGGTCGACCTTGCCCTTGATCGCGGCTTCGGTGAGGACCTTGGTGGTCTCCTGGAAGGAGGCGGCGGACATCCAGGAATCGGTGGCAAGAGACGCCTTGGTGATGCCCATGAGCAGCTGCGTCGCTTCGGCCTCCTTGAGCGCCTCGCCGGTCTCGGGGTTGACCTCGCCGGCAGCGATGCGGGCGCGGACAGCCTCGTTGGCGTCCTCCAGCTCAAGCACATCGACCATTGCGCCGGAGAGCAGCTGCGTATCGTTGGCTTCCTCCACGCGGACCTTGCGCATCATCTGACGCACGATGACCTCGATATGCTTATCGTTGATATCGACGCCCTGCTGACGGTAGACCTTCAGAACCTCCTGGATCAGGTAGTCATGCACGGCGGAGGTGCCGCGGATGCGGAGGATGTCATGCGGGGACAGCGCGCCGTCCTGCAGCTGCGTACCCTTGGCGATAACGTCGCCGTCGGCAACGCGAAGACCGGTGTGCGGCACGGAGTAGGTGCGCGTGTCGCCGTCGTCCGCGGTGACGATGATGTTCAGGAGGCTGCCCTTGGCAGACTCCTCAAAGCGGACCTTGCCGGCGATCTCGGACAGCGTCGCCATCTTCTTCGGGCGGCGGGCCTCAAACAGCTCCTCCACGCGCGGAAGACCCTGCGTGATGTCGCCGCCGGCAACGCCGCCGGT
>JAEDKW010000084.1 GCA_016295615.1 Oscillospiraceae bacterium
GAGGCGTCGGCGTCGGCGGAGATGCCGCCGAATTCGTAGTCATTGCCGGGGAGGACCGCATTGAGCACCACGCCTGCGAGCGCCGCGATGGCGAGACCGGAGAGGGTGACGACGGCGCTGCCGACGGTGAAGGTGATGCCGCCGACGGAGCTGAAGCCCAGACCGCTGACAAACATGACGGCGGCGATGATCAGGTTGCGGGACTGCGTGAGGTCAACGCGGTTTTCCACGATGTTGCGCACGCCGACCGCGGAGATCATGCCGTAGAGGATGAAGCTGACGCCGCCGACGATGGCAGCGGGGATGGAGTTGACAAGCGCGTCGAACTTGGGGGAGAAGCTGAGGATGATGGCGTAAACGGCGGCCAGACGGACCACGGCGGGGTCGTAGACCTTGCTCAGGGCGAGGACGCCGGTGTTTTCACCGTAGGTGGTGTTGGCGGGACCGCCGAACATGCCGGCAACCGCGGTGGCAAGACCGTCGCCGAGCAGCGTGCGGTGCAGACCGGGATTCTCGATGAAGTTGCGGTTGGTGGTGGAGGAGATCGCGGAGACATCGCCGATGTGCTCCATCATGGCGGCGATGGCGATGGGCGCCATGACCAGAATGGCGGAGACATCAAACTTTGCAAGGACGAACTGCTGCAGACCGATCAGGTTAGCCTTGCTGACGGAAGCAAAGTTGACCAGCGGCTGCATCACGCCGTTTGCGTCAGGAAGCTGCACGCCGCAGGCGGTGGCGATGAGCGCCACGATGTAGCTGCCGACCACGCCGAGCAGGATGGGGATGATCTTGGCCATGCCCTTGCCCCAGATGTTTGCGACCACAATGATCGCCATGGCGACCAGCGCGAGCCACCAGCAGGTCTGCGCATTGGTGATGGCGGTGCCGGCGAGGTTGAGACCGATCATGATGATCATGGGACCGGTGACGATGGGCGGGAAATAACGCATGACCTTCTTGACGCCGAGCAGCTTGAACAGAAGAGCGAGCACGAGGTAGAGAAGACCGGCGACCACGATGCCGCCGAGTGCATAGGCAAGCTTGGTCTCGGGGTCCATGCCCTCGTAAGCCGGAAGAGTTGCAACCGTGGCGAAGCCGCCGAGATAGGCAAAGGAGGAACCGAGGAAGGCAGGTACCTTGAACTTGGTGCACACATGGAACAGCAGCGTGCCGAGACCGGCCATGAGGAGCGTGGTCTGGATGCTCAGCGGCAGACCGTAGCCCTGCACAAGGATGGGGACAAGCACTGTTGCGCCGAACATGGCGAACAGATGCTGCAGACCCAGCAGCAGCATGCGGGGCACGCCCAGCGTGCGTGCATCATAGATGGCTTCGTGACCCAGTTCTTTTTTCATGATCGTTTTCCTCTTTCTTTCGTAATAATATATAAAATGTATTTTGCTTACACGGGGCAAAAAGAAAACCGGTAAGAAAAACTTACCGGTCAAAAGAAACCATATGGAAATCGGAAACAGAAACACCAACACAGCGCGCACCCGTCAACTTGTCTGTGCAGCACAGAACCATGGTGTTCTACCTCCCGCCTCATTTTCTTGCAATAGAATACAGGAAGAGACGACAAAATGCAAGTTGGAATTTTAGACAGGAAAAACGAAAGGACGCCGTCATTTTTGTTTATTATGACAGAAAACAAGCTGCGCCGAAGGACCGGAAAAAGCACGAAAAGGCATCTCCATCCAGGCAAAACAGAGTATTTATTCATAAAAAACGAAGAAATCACCGGGAAAACAGGAAGAGAACGGGGCGGCAGTCGCTTTTTTGCAAAAAATCCTGCAAAGTGGCTTGCATAGCAGGGAAAAAAGCGATACAATAGCATTACCCGGCAAGAGTCGGGAAAACTTTTAGGAGTGTGTGTTTATGGAAAAGAAAAAGCTTAGCCTGCCGGTACAGATCTTTATTGCTCTGGTCGGCGGCGTCGTGGTCGGCTTGATTTGTTACTTTACCGGTACGGCAGACTTCACGGAAAAGTATCTCAAGCCCTTCGGCACGATCTTTGTCAATCTGCTCAAGTTCATCGTTGTCCCTGTTGTCCTGCTGTCGATGATCGACGGCATCATCTCCATGGGTGATATGAAGAAGGTCGGCTCCGTCGGCTGGAAGACGGTGGCCTACTTCCTCGTCACCACCGCCATTGCCTGCGTGATCGGTCTTGTATTCGCCAACATTTTCAACGGCGCAGGCTGGTTCCCTCAGGGCATGGTGCTTGCCGAGGGCGAGACCTGGGGCGGCGCTTCCTCCGCCAACTTCATGGATACCCTTGTGGGCATCTTCCCGAGCAACATGTGGCAGGCTTTCTCCAGCGCCAATATGCTGCAGGTCATTGTCATCGCGCTGTTCCTCGGCGGTTCCATCCTTGCCGCCGGTGAAAAGGCGAAGCTCTGCAAGGACATCGTCTCCTCGTTCTATGCCGTGATCGAAAAGCTCATGGGCTTCATCATCTCCCTCAGCCCCATCGGCGTTTTCACCATGATGGCATGGGTCGTCGCCACGAAGGGCGCGGAGATCCTCGGCTCTCTTGCGCTGGTTTTGCTGTGCGCCTACATCGGCTACATCGTCCATGCCGTTCTGGTTTATTCCCTTTCTGCCAAGATTTTCGCAAACATCAATCCCATTACCTTCTTTAAGAAAGCCGCGGCTGCCATGATCTTCGCCTTCACCTCCACCTCCTCCGCCGCCACGCTTCCCGTTTCCAAGGAGTGCGCTGACGAGCTTGGCTGCGAAAGCGACGTTTCCGCATTCGTTCTGCCGCTCGGATCCACCATCAACATGGACGGTACTGCCATTTATCAGTGTGTTGCCACCGTGTTCCTTGCCTCCCTTTGCGGCATGAACCTCACGCTCGGTCAGATGGTCACCGTCGTCGTCACCGCAACGCTTGCTTCCATTGGTACCGCGGGCGTCTCCGGCGCCGGCATGATCATGCTTGCGATGGTCCTCGAAGCGATGGGTATCCCTGTCGACATGATCATGATCATCTACGGCATCGACCGTCTGTTTGACATGGGTCGTACCTGCCTGAACGTCACCGGCGACATTTCCTGCGCCTGCTGCGTCACCAAGTGGGAAGCCAAGAAGAACCTCGTCAGCAAGTAAGGCAGCAGCCCTGCCGAAAGACCAAAAGAGAAACGCCGCCCCGAATGCGGCGTTTCTTTTTGCGTTCTTGACAAAGAAAATGCGGCGGCGTATCATTTTAGCATGCTTTGTGTTGTGAGGGGAGAATGGAAATGGAGCAGCGCAAAAAAGGGTATCTTCTGATCCTGCTCGCGGCGGTGGTCTACTCCACGACCGAGGTCGCGCTCAAGGAGCTCGCCGGCGCGTTTGCGCCCATGCAGCTCACGGCGGAGCGCGTGCTGGTCGGCGGGGCGGTGCTGCTGCCGTTTGCGCTGCGCGAGCTGAAGGCGCGCGGCGTGAAGCTGACCGCCTCCGATTTCCGGTATTTTCTCGGCATGGGCGCCTTGACGGTCATGCTGCACATGTCGCTTTTGCAGATGTCGCTTCTGACGGAGGACGCCTCGGCGGTCGCCGTCATCTACTCCGGCAACCCCGTATTTGCGCTCTTTTTCGCGCACCTTCTCCTGCACGAGCCGCTGCGCCGCAGCAGCCTTACGGCGCTTGCGCTGGAGGTGCTCGGCATTCTCATCATTCTCAACCCGTTTGAGCTGGAGATGTCGCTTCCCGGCTTTTTGGAGATCCTGATCGCGACGATCTGCTTTTCCGTCTACGGTACGCTCAGCAAGCTGCGTGTGGGACGCATCGGAAGCTACGCCGTCACGAGCTTCAATCTGCTCATCGGCGGCGCGGAGCTGCTGATCATTCTGCTGCTGGGGAAGCTGCCTGCCGTCGCTGCGCTCTATGAGCGCTGCGGACTGACGCTTTTCGCCGCTGTCCCGCTGACCACGGGTTTTACGCTCAGAACAACGCTTATTTTTCTCTATGTCGGGACGGTCGTTGCGGGCGTCGGCTTCCTGCTGATGACAAAGATCACGGAGTACACCTCCGCAACGGAGGCGTCGTTCATTTATCTTTTAAAGCCGGTCCTCGCGACCGCGCTTGCCGCCGCGGTGTTCCATGAAGCGATCAGCCTGAACCGCATGGTCGGCATCGCGTTCTTTCTGGCGGCGTCGCTGTGCGTCAGCGTGCCGGTCCTGCGGGAGATGAAGCGGCAAAAGGCGGCGGAGGAAACAGGAAGGGGAGAAAAAGCTTGAAAAAGGTTGCATTGGTCACCGGTTCGTCCCGCGGCATCGGACGCGCGGTCGCGTACCGGCTCGCACAGGACGGCTATGCCGTGTGCGTGAACTATCTTGAACGCCGCGACAAAGCGGAGGAGCTTGTGGCGCTGCTGCGCAAAGACGGCTGCGAAGCCATGGCGGTGCAGGCGGACGTCGCCGAGCGCGCGGCGGTGGACGCGATGGTGCGCCGCGTGGAGGAGACCTTCGGCGGCGTGACGCTGCTGGTGAACAACGCCGGCGTCGCCGGACAGGCACAGTTTCAGGACGTGACGGACGAGCTGTGGGACCGCTATTTCTCCGTGAATCTCAACGGCGCGCGCAACACCATTCAGGCGGTGCTGCCGCATATGCTGCATGAAAAAAGCGGCTGCATCATCAATATTTCCTCCATCTGGGGACAGCACGGCGCCAGCTGTGAGGTGACCTATTCCTGCACCAAGCACGCACTCATCGGTCTGACGCGTTCGCTCGCGATGGAGCTTGCGCCAAGCGGGATCCGCGTCAACTGCGTGGCGCCCGGCGTGATCGACACCGATATGGTCAGGGTGCTCGGCGAGCAGACGCTCAAAGAACTTGCCGGGCAGACGCCGCTCGGCAGGCTCGGCACACCGGAGGACATCGCGCACGCGGTGGCGTATCTCGCCTCGGACAGGGCGG
>JAEDKW010000011.1 GCA_016295615.1 Oscillospiraceae bacterium
AGGCGAAGCGGAGCATCCGGATGAATCCAAACAATAAATCAAAGCCAAAACATACTAATCTAAAGGAATCTAAAGGGAAAGCACCGAAGCGTTTCCACTTCGGTGCTTTTTGTCGGGAACATATCAGGAATGACCGTATCTGTGCCTGTGAGACTGCATGATGTCCTTGAGCAGCTCACCGTTGCTCGGCGGCGTATAAGTAATGGCGTTGGCGCCGGCGTCGATGGTGGCGTTGATGGACTCCTCCGTCGGACCGCCGGTTGCAATGATCGCAATGTCGGGATACTTTTTCCGGATCGCGGCAACGACCTCCGGCGTCTTGGAGGCGGCGGAAACATTGAGGATATCCGCGCCGGCGGCAATACGCTCGTCGATATCCTGCTTGATGGAAACGATGGTGCACACGACCGGAATATCCACATGCTGCTTGATCAGACCGATGACCTCCGGCGGCACGGGCGCGTTGAGCAGCACGCCGTAGCAGCCCTGATTTTCCGCTTCGACCGCCTGCTGCACGCTGCGCTCGCCGCTGGTAAAGCCGCCGCCGACGCCGACAAACACCGGCATATCGGCAACGGTGATGGTTGCATGCACGATACGCGGCTGCGGCGTGAAGGGGTAGACGGCAATGACGCCGTCAGCGTTGATGTTGCAGATGGTGGCGGCGTCGGTGGAAAAAACAAAGGATTTCAGGTTTCGTCCGAAGATGGTGATGCCGCTGCAGCGGTCAATGCACTTCGGAACGTCAAGACGATGATTTCTCAGCTTGCCGTTAAAGGTGGGGATACTGTTTGCCATAAGAATCTCCTTTCAGAACAGGAATAGCGGAAGGGGATCGGAACAGGAACGGTCAGTCGACATGTTCGCTTGCGCGCATGGCAAGAATGGTCATGCCGATGAGCTTGTCAAGCTCCCAGCCGAGCATGGCAGCGCCCTGTTCGATGACGTCACGGGAACAGCCGGCGGCAAATTTTTTATCTTTATATTTCTTTTTGACGGACTTGACCTCAAGATCGTCGCAGCTTCTGCTCGGGCGCATGACCGCCACGGCGCCGATCAGACCGGTGAGTTCGTCCGCGGCGAAAAGGACCTTCTCCATCTCGTGCTGCGGTTCGGGCAGACCGTCGAAATGGATCCCGTAGCCATGGCTGGCGGTCGCGCGGATCAAGCGCTCGTCAAGACCGCGGGAGCGCATGATCTCCTGACTTTTGATGCAGTGCTCGTCGGGATACAGCTCAAAATCAAGATCGTGCAGGAGTCCGACGATTTCCCAAAAATCGGCTTCGTCGCCATAGCCGAGCTCGTTGGCATACCAGCGCATCACGTCGCCGACGATATGACCGTGTTTGAGGTGAAATTCGCCCTTGTTGAACTCCTCCAAAAGTTCGATTGCCTGCTGTTTGTTTAACTCCATGATGATAAACCCTCCTTACGGCTGTTCGTCGGTAAAATGGACGTGCGAGAAAAGATGCTCAGAGCAGAAGCAGCGATAGCCGGCGCACTTGGAGCAATAACGGAACTCCAGCTCAGGGTTGCTGACGTCGGTGCGGCCGCAGACGCAGCATTTGCGGTGGAAGCCCTGCGTTTGCTGCGCGGTCTGCTCCTGACGCTGCTGTGCGCGCACGGTATTGTGGAAATGGGCGGCCTGCTTGCTTTGACGCTGTTCCCGCTTGAGGAAGGAGCAAAGCTCCGGCCAGAAAAAGATGGCAAAATTCATCAGCGCGATGACCGGAAGAATCGCTCCGGCGATATTTCCCGCGGCAAGATAGGAAAAAATGTCAAACGCGAAAAGGCAGGCGTCGATGATCGCCAGAATCTTCATGCGAACGGGGATGATGAAAAACAGCAGCACCCGCGTTTCGGGATACAGCACGGCAAAGGCAAAGAACATGGCAAGGTTGATGTAATACGTGCCGTAAAGGGGAATGGACAGATTGCCGTAAGCCAGGCTCACGATCGCGGTGCCGAGCATGGTCAGGAGCATGCCGCTGACATAATAGACCGTGAACTTCGCGGTGCCCCACTGCCGTTCCAGCACGCTGCCGATCCAGTAATAGAAATAGCAGGAGATGAGCAGCGCAAATGTGCCGCCGACATTCGGAACAAAGATAAAGGAAACGAGCCGCCATATCTGACCGTGCATCAGACCGCTGAGATGAAAGGCAAGGAGACTGTAAACACCCATGCCTGCGGAAGAAAAGCTGGCCAGAAGATAAACGGCAACGTTGCCGATGACGACATACAACATCAAATTGGGAATGCCAAAATTCGGATGCAGAATGCAAAACCGGTCAATGGCGCGGTTCAGCTTGTTCAAAGTGTGATCCTCCAAATAATATGATAATTCATTATGACATAGGTTTGGAAAAAAGTCATTAAAAAATTTTGAATTAATCTCGATGACAAAACGGAATATACAAAACCTTTGCAAAAAATTAAGAAGTCCCCATCTCGGGGACTTCTTAATTTTACTCGATATCCAGCTCCGGCGGGAGATCGATCTCCTCGCCGACATATTTGCCGTTCTTTTTTCGCTGGCGCACGCACTCGCTGAGCAGGTATTCGATCTGCCCGTTGACGGAGCGGAAGTCATCCTCCGCCCACGCGGCGAGCGCGGCATAGAGCCTGGGACTCAAGCGCAGGGGAACCTGTTTCTTTTGCTGATCGTTCATGGCTTAATAAAGGCTGCCGGAGTTGACGACGGGCTGCGCGTCGTGGTTGCCGCAGAGAACGACCAGCAGGTTCGAGACCATCGCGGCCTTGCGCTCCTCATCAAGTGTGACGACCTGGTTTTCGTTCAGGCGCTCCAGTGCCATCTCGACCATGCCGACCGCACCGTCGACGATCATCTTGCGCGCGTCGATGATGGCGCTGGCCTGCTGACGCTGCAGCATGACGGCGGCGATCTCCGGCGCGTAGGCAAGATAGGTGATGCGCGCTTCCAAAATCTCAAGACCTGCGTCTGAGACCTTGGACTGGATCTCGTCGCGGATGCGCTGCGCCACGACCTCGCTCGAGCCGCGCAGGCTGCCTTCATCGGCGACACCGTCTCCGGTGGTGTCGACATTGGGAGCAACGTCATAGGGGTAGATGCGCACGATGTTGCGCAGTGCGGCGTCGCACTGGAGGGAGAGGTACTCCTTATAGTTGTCCACGTTGAAAACCGCCTTGGCGGTGTCGGTCACGCGCCACATGACGGCAATGCCGATCTCAATGGGGTTGCCGAGACAGTCGTTGATCTTTTGCCGGGAGTTGTTGAGCGTCATGATCTTGAGGGAGATCCGCTTGCCGCTGCTCATGTCGACCTGAGCGGCCTGATTGCCGGCGGCGATGGTCAGAAAACTGCCCTTGCTGCCGCTGTCCACATCGCCGGACTGGTTGAGCTTCGTCTTGGCGGCGGGGTTGACGGCGGTGCAGAACGGATTGACACAATAAAACCCTTCGCCCTTGAGCGTGCCGACATATTTGCCGAACAGCGTCAGCACCAGCGCCTCCTGCGGCTTGAGCACCCTCAGACCGCACAGCAGGATCCAGCCGAGCGCCAGATAAAGGATGCAAAACACCATCAGCGCCGAGAGCAGGAAGCGGGCGAACCCGAACGCGTACCAACGGAGCTGGACGGTGATGATCACGCCGATCACTGCGGCGACGTAGCCGAGGATCACGCCGAGCAGCACGACCATACCGTTTTTCTTTCCGGTCAGAATTTTTTCTTCCATGGAAAATTCCTCCTATAATTGATATCAAAAAGATATCATATCAATATAAAATTGTCAAGCAAAGAATGAAAAAAATCCTGCGCGCCTATTGACAAACAAAACAAATGTGCTACAATGCCTTTTAGCAAAATTCCCAAAAGTGAATACTTCATCAAGAGTGGCGGAGGGAACGGCCCGATGATACCACGACAACCTGCCGCAAGGCAAGGTGCCAAATCCGACGAACGAATCGAAAGATGAGGAAGAACAAGCAGCTCGTACTCTGTCGGTTCGACAGAGTATTTTTTTGTTTTTCCGCAAAAAGAAAGGAAAGAAAGACTATGGCAAAGCGTTTATTTACCTCCGAATCCGTGACCGAAGGTCATCCCGACAAGATCTGCGACCAGATCTCTGACGCCGTGCTCGACGCCATTATGGAAAAGGACCCCAACGGTCGCGTCGCCTGCGAAACGACCGTTACCACCGGGCTCGTGCATGTGATGGGCGAGATCACGACCTCCTGCTACGTCGATATTGCAAGGATCGCGCGCGACGTGATCCGCGACATCGGCTATGACCGTGCCAAGTACGGCTTTGACTGCGACACCTGCGGGATCATCCTCAGCATTGATGAACAGTCCGGCGATATTGCCATGGGCGTTGACAATTCTCTGGAAAACAAGGAAAGCGGCGCCGCCGCATTGGACAACGGCGCCGGCGACCAGGGCATGATGTTCGGCTATGCCTGCAGCGAGACGCCGGAGCTGATGCCGCTGCCCATTTCTCTTGCGCAGAAGATGGCGATGAAGCTCACCGCTGTGCGCAAGGAGGGGAAGGTCGATTACCTCCGTCCCGACGGCAAGACGCAGGTCACCGTCGAGTATGACGAAAACTGGAAGCCCGTGCGCGTCGACACCGTGGTGCTCTCCACGCAGCATGCGCCCGAGGTGAGCATCGAACAGATCCGCAGCGACATGATCGAGCTGGTGATCAAGCCGACCATTCCGGCTGAGCTTCTCGACGCGGATACCAGGTTCTATGTCAATCCGACCGGACGCTTTGTCATCGGCGGTCCGCAGGGCGACTCCGGTCTGACCGGGCGCAAGATCATCGTGGACACCTACGGCGGCAGCGCGCCGCACGGCGGCGGCGCCTTCTCCGGCAAGGATCCCACCAAGGTCGACCGCTCCGCAGCCTATGCCGCGCGCTATGTGGCGAAGAATATCGTTGCCGCCGGTCTTGCCGACAGATGCCAGGTCGAGCTTGCCTATGCCATCGGCGTTGCCAGACCCGTCAGCGTGCTGGTTGAGACGTTCGGCACCGGTAAGGTCAGCGATGAGAAGCTGGAGGAAGCGGTGAGCAGGGTCTTCGACCTGCGACCCACCGCCATCATCCGTGACCTCGACCTCAGAAAGCCCATCTACCGCAAGCTCGCCGCCTACGGACACATGGGACGCGAGGATCTCGGCGTTGCCTGGGAAAAGACCGACCGCGTGGACGCGCTCAGGGCGGCGATCGGCTGAAGGGATCTGCAAATATGAAAAAGAGACGCAGAAGAAGCCTTCTGCGTCTCTCTTTTTTGATTCTGACGGGATCAATAGTTTTCCTTGCGGATCTCAAAGTAGCTCTGCGGATGTGCGCACACGGGGCAGACGTCGGGAGCTTTGGTGCCGACCACGATGTGACCGCAGTTGCGGCATTCCCAAATCTGAACGCCGGACTTTTCAAAGACCTGCTGCGTTTCCACATTGTTCAGCAGCGCACGGTAGCGTTCCTCATGGGACTTTTCAATGGCGCCGACCGCACGGAAACGCTCGGCAAGCGCATGAAAGCCCTCCTCCTCGGCGTCCTGCGCCATTCTTGCATACATATCGGTCCATTCGGCGTTTTCACCCTCTGCTGCGTGCAGCAGGTTTTCGGCGGTGTCACCCAGTTCGCCGAGCTCCTTGAACCAGAGCTTTGCGTGCTCTTTTTCGTTTTCAGCGGTCTTAAGGAACAGGGCTGCGATCTGCTCGTAGCCTGCCTTCTTTGCCACGGAGGCGAAGTAGGTGTACTTGTTTCTTGCCTGAGACTCGCCTGCAAAGGCTTCCCAAAGATTCTTTTCGGTTTTAGTGCCTGCGTACTTGTTTGCCATGTTCTTTTCCTCCTGAATGATATTATTAGGCAGCGCCGCACCCTTCGCGGCACATGCCTTGTTTGCATTTGTCCGCTTCGTGACATCCGGACTTTTCCGGCGACCCGCCACGAGGCTTCTTATTAGTAATCATTCCTATTACTGCAGGAAGCATACCACATTTTTCCGAATCTGTAAAGCTTTTTTTGCGAAAAGAAAAAAAGAATTCTCTCGCTCAAGAGCAGTTTTGCCGTTCAGAAAGGGAGCGCAACAGGCAAACTACGAGTTTTCCATCATCAGATGAATGATCTCGTCGTCGGTAGCGCGCATGCCCTCGCGGGCAAGCGTGCTGACGGCACAGATGGTATTCTCAACGCCCTTGACCACGATGCCGTCGCCGCCGTAGAACTGGCTGTCGTGGGCGTTCATTTGCCAGCCCAGCAGACCTGCTTCCACGGCGGAGGCAATTTTCGCGGCGCAGCTTGATTTGGCTCCGTCGCAGATCATGCCGGAGTTGATGGCGAGCGCGTTGACGATGGTGTGGGCGATCTCATCGTAGCGCCCGCCGTAGAGATAGCAGATGCCTGCGCCGGCGCCGGCGCCTGCGCTGGTGGCGCCGCAGTAGGCGGAAAGACTGCCGATTCCGGTTTTCAGATGGATGGTCACCAAATTGGACACGACGAGCGCGCGGTACAGCAGATCCTCCGATACATTGCACTCTTTCGCGTAAATGATGACCGGAATGGAGGCGGTCATGCCCTGGTTTCCACTGCCGGAATTGATGACGACCGGCAGTTCGCAGCCGTTCATACGCGCGTCGGAACCGGCTGCCGCCCAGGCCTTCGCCCGATTCTGAACGCTGTTGCCGTAGGATTGCAGCAGGATCTTGCCGATGCTTGCGCCGTAGGTTTCCCGCAGACCGGTTTCGGCGATCTTCATGTTGCAGTCGATCTGCCGCTTGAGGATATCCCGCACGTCGTCGAGCCTGACCTCGTCGGCGAAGGCGACGATCTGCTCCACCGTCAGCAGCGTGCGGTTTCCGGGCGCCTGCACCACCTCGTCGGAAAAGGGCTTGTCCAGCAGGATCTCGCCGTTTTTTTCGATCCGCACCACATTGGTGTGGTGACCGATCATGCGGACGTAGGAGGAGTCGTCTCCGGCGAAAAGACGAACCTGAATGTCAAAGGGGCAGTTGGCGGTGGACTTTCCGAACACAAATTCGGCGGTGCTGAGAAAATCGTCCATCCTGCCCAGCGCTTCCGCAGTCACATCGGAGAGCACCTCAAGCTCCTTGTCCGCATTGCCGCAGCAGATGCCCGCAGCCACCGCGGTACGAAGTCCCTTGCGCCCTGCCGTATGAGGCACGATGACGCTCTTGACGTTCTTGATGATGTTGCCGCTGACGGTCAGCTCCACGCGTTCGGGCAAGGCGCCCAAAGCCTTTTTTGCCAAAGCGCCTGCATAAGCAACGGCGATCGGCTCGGTGCAGCCCGTTGCCGGTATCAGCTCCTCGCGAAGAATATCCACATAGGCTTGGTAGATTTTTTGATCCATTACGGTTCCCTCCTCGGTGATATACGGTGTTCCGCTGAAAAAACTGCCTTCTATCGGAACACGGATAAGAAACAATAACAGGAAGCGATCACATTCTCGGTTCCCGGAGCGCTCTGCGAGACCTTCAGCCTGTGCCCCATCGCAATCTCTGTCATGCGGTACGGCTGGAAAGCACTGGACGGCGACGGGGAAGAAGGCAAAAGGGAATGAACGCAAAAGAAAAAAGCAGGCGGAATCGGTGAGTTCTATAAGGACTCACCGATGGTCGGATTGTCATTAAAGGATCCTGTGGAAAAGGAAAGTCGGAGCATCCCATAAGGATACCCCGACTGGTCCGAGTGGCGAGACTTGAACTCACGGCCTCTTGACCCCCAGTCAAGCGCGCTACCAACTGCGCCACACCCGGATAAACGCTGTCCAAGACAGCTTTAATAAAATAACACATCTTTTTGGAGAATGCAATACTTATTTTTGTTTTTCCCGAAAAATTTCGAGATTTTTTGCTTTTGCAGAGAAAGGCTACGGCTGCCAGCTCACTTCCTCGTCGGGACGCAGATAGAAATGCCCCGCCTCGGGCGTGACGTCCATCACACGAAACAGCTCTTCCACGGTGACAAACTGATATCCCTGCGATGAAAGTGCATCAATGGCGCTCAGCGCGGCTTTTACGCTGGTGGGGTAGGGATCGTGCAGCAGAACGATGTCGCCGTTTTGCGCGTTTTGAATGATCCTCCGCGCAACGGTATCGGCGTTGAGAACACTCCAATCCTGCGTGTCGACAGACCAGTAGATCAGCGGCACGTCAACGCTTTGCTTGACGGTGCTGCTGACAAACCCCCAGGGAGGACGGAGCCAGTAATCGCCCGGTCCGAGGACTTGCTGCAAAACGTCGTCTGCCCTTGCGATCTCCTGCAGACCGCTCTGGCTGTTCCGGTCCAAACGGACATGTGTATCGGTGTGATTCCCGACCTGGTGTCCTTCGTCGCGCATGCGCTCAACGAGATATTCCATGCCTTCGATCTGCTCGCCGATGAGGAAGAAGGTCGCATGGGCGCCGCGCTCCTGCAGACCGTCGAGCAGCGCTGCGGTCGTTTCGGCATGAGGACCGTCGTCAAAGGTGAGGGCGATATAGCGCGGTGTGACGGCATTGTACGCAGTGACAGCATCGCTGCTGCGAAGCGGAACAAGTGCAAGCAGAGGCAGAAGCAGCAGGCACAGAAAACTCCGATAACGTCTCGTAACGATCACCCCGGAGCTATCCTATGCGCTGCGAAAAGAAGAAAGAATCGCGCAGACCTGCAGGTCTGCGCGATTTGTTTGTTTTGTTTGTTTGCTGTAATCAGGAAACGGTGGTGCCGGTTGCGAAAGAGTAGATCAGGATCAGGGCGATGCCGAGCGGAGCGAGATACTTCACGCAGAAGCTGTACAGACCGGCCCAGCCGAATGTAGCGCCCTCGGCAGTGGCTTCCTTGATAACGTTTTCGGGCTTCCAGATCCAGCCGACGAAGATGCACTCGCCCAGAGCGCAGACGGGCAGCAGCAGACGGTCGGTAAGGAATTCCATCCAGTCGCCGACGATCGGTGAGGACACGCCGGTGAAGTCGACCCAGGGCAGGTGCAGGTCAACGGAGGCCTGAGAGATCGTGTAGAGAATGCCGATGAGGAAGCAGACCACACACAGAGCGATCGTCGTCGGCTTACGCTTGGTGTGGAACTCCTCGCAGATAAATGCGATGAGACCTTCTGCGATGGAGATGGAGGAGCTGATTGCCGCAAAGAACAGCAGCACATAGAACAGCAGACCGAAAACAGCGCCGGCGGGCATAGCCTTGAACACGCCGCCGAGAGCACCGAAAGCAAAGCCGCCGCCCTTGCCCACAGCATCAGAACCGAGCGTTGCGAACACAGCGGGAACGATGATGAAGCCGGAGAGAAATGCGACCATGGTATCCAGACCGCAGATGATCAGGGAGTTCTTGGGGATGCTTTCCTTTTTGGGGAGGTAAGAGCCGTAGGTAGTCATGATCGCCATGCCGAGAGACAGGGAGAAGAATGCCTGACCGAGGGCGGAGATGAACGTGCCGCTGTCGACCTTGCTGAAGTCGGGGGTGAGCATGTACTTAAGACCTTCCGCAGCGCCGCCGCCGAGCGTGACGGAACGGACAAGCAGAATGATCAGAATAATAAACAGGGCGGGCATGCCGACCTTGTTGAATTTTTCGATACCGCCGGAAACGCCCTTGAGCAGGATGTAGCAGTTGAGCGCCATGAAAACAGCGGCAAACGCAATGGCAGTCCAGGGGAAGAAGAGCGTACCGCCCACAGCGTCATAGCCGAGCAGGTTGTAGAAGTAGTTCAATCCGCCGTCCATAACGGCGCTGCTCTCGGTGACATAGGCAGCGATGTAACGGAGCACCCAGCCGCCGACGTGACCGTAGTAGCAAAGGATAACGAACGCGCAGACGATACCGAACCAACCGGTCCAGGCGAAGCGCCTGTCAAGCTGGCGGAAGATACCGACGGTGTTCTTCTGCGTATGGCGTCCGAGAGAAAGCTCGGTAACCATAACGGGAACGCCGATCAGCAGTACGATGGCGAGATAAATGATCAGGTAGGCCGCGCCGCCGCCTGCATACGCCTTACCGGGAAATTTCCAAATGTTGCCGAGACCAACGGCGGACCCGGCTGCGGCGAGAATAAAGCCGATTTTGCTCGCCCATTGTTCACGTTGTTTTTCCATGATTTTCTCTCCTTTTCTTACCCGAACGACACAAACACATAGTTCAATTTGCAAAGCCCGGGAATTATGCTCCACACTATACCCTATTTATTCAAAAAAGTAAAGGGGGAGTTGACATTTCTTAACATCATTCTTATAATACAAATATGAGAAAGTGTAATAGATGAGGAATGGTATTGTGGAAAGTAAAAAATTAGAGGCGCTGCTCATGGCGGTGGATTTGGGCAGTTTCACCAAAGCGGCGGAGGTGCTGGGCTATACGCAGTCCGGACTGACGCATATGATGAACTCGCTGGAGCGCGAGATCGGTTTTCCGCTGCTTGACCGCGGACGACACGGGGTGCGTCTTACGGAGGAGGGGGAGCGCATCGCTCCTGCGATCCGCGAGTTTTTGCAGGCGAACGCCAACCTCGACAATATGATCGCACAGGTGAGTACCACGCGCAACGAGACGATCCGCGTTGCCGCCTATGCCAGCATCGCGATGCACTGGCTGCCGACGATCATTCAGCAGTTCCGCACGGAGTGTCCGAACGTGGATGTGGACATCCGCATGGCGGACAATGTGGAGGCTCCGTATGAGCTTTTGAGTCAGGGCAAGATGGACATCGTCTTTGCCAGCCGGCAGGAGCTGGGTGCGTACGATTGGGTGCATCTTCGGGACGATCCGATGTTCGCCGTTCTGCCGAAGGATTATGATCTTGGGGGAAGAGAAAGCTTTTCACTTTCCGAATTTGAGGGCAGGGAATTCATCATGCCGTGGCAGGGCTTTGACAAGGACATCATGCGCATCCTCAACCGGGAGGGAGTCAGACCGGATATCCGCCCCACGGCGGTTGACGATGCCACGGTCGTGAGCATGGTCGAGCACGGGCTTGGGATCAGTATGATGACCGATCTTACCTTGCGCGGGCGCACGGAGCGCGTCAAGGTGGTGCCTGTCGTCCCGTTTGCCTCGCGCGAACTGGGGCTTGCGGTGCGGTCTGTTTCGGACGCGGCGCCGTCGCTGCGCAGGTTCATTGCCTGTGTGCAGCGCATGGTGCCGGACCTGTAATTGTTTACAAATAGGACTTGCATTGCCCGAAAAAAAGGGTACAATAGCGACATCATCAAAAGGAAAAGGGAAAACTATGCTCACCTTCAAACCCGTCGCGCAGCGTGATCTTGCCAAGCTGCGCAGCTATTACGAAAATTGCAGCTATCGCCTGTGCGAATACAGCGCCGGCGTAAAGCTCATGTGGCGCGGACATCTGCATCCGCAGTATGCCGAAGCCGCAGGCTGCCTCGTGGTAAAAAACAGCATTGACGGCAGGCTCTGCTTTGACTATCCCGTGCCCGGCGCGGACGGCGACGAGGACGCGGCGCTCGGCATGATCGAGGACTACTGTGTGGAAACGGGCGGGAAGCTGTCGATCTCCGTTGTGCCGAAGGAAAAAGCGGGGAAGCTTCTTGCGCGCTATCCGCATATCCGCGTGACCAACCTTCGCACATGGTGCGACTATCTTTACGAGGCGGACAGCCTGTGCGACTTTCCCGGCAGGCATTACAGCGGACAGCGCAACCACGTCAACAAGTTCCGCAGGCTCTACCCGGACGCACGCTTTCGCGTGCTGGGGAAGAAGGATCTGCCGCTCATCGAGCAGTTCTGGCGCGATTATGAGGCAGTATTTACCAAGGAATCTCCGCGCGCGAAGCGCGAGCTGGTGCTTGCCAAAAAAATGCTCAGGCTTACCGGGAAGCCGTGTTTTTGCGTCGGCGGCATGGAGCTGAACGGAAGGCTCCTTTCGCTTTGCCTTGCCGAGCGCTGCGGTGAAACGCTGATCGACCATGTGGAAAAAGCGCTTTATGGCTACGAGGGCGTGTATCCTGCCACCGTGCAGGAGTTTGCGCGGCATTTTGCCGTGGACGGCGTGCGCTGGATCAACCGCGAGGACGATGCCGGCGACAAGGGGCTGCGCACCTCGAAGCTCCAGTATCTTCCGGCGGAGCTGGGCGAAAAGCTCTGCTTTGACGTGGAAAATGAGCTGAAGGATCTGGACACGATCCCCACCATACACAGTGAGCGCCTGACGCTTTCGCCGCTGACGGAGGAGGATCGGGAAGCCTACAACGCGCTTTGCCTCGACGATGAGCGCAACAAATGGTGGGGCTACGACTACCGCAGGGACTGGAAGGGCGAAGACCTTTCGGAATACTTCCTGAAGGTCGCGCGCGAGGACTTTGCAGGAAAGCTTGCCGTCAACTTTGCCGTGCGTCTGGACGGAAAGTGCATCGGCGAGGCGCTGCTCTACCGCTTTGACGGCAAGGGCGGCGCGGAGGAGGGATGCCGCATTGCGCCGGAGTATGCAGGTCACGGCTACGGCACAGAGGCGTTCCGCGCGCTGGCAGACTGGGGACTTTACCGCCTGAACCTGTCCCACATTGTTGCAAAGTGCTATAAAGAGAATGCAAGCTCCTGCCAAATGCTTTCCTCCTGCATGAGAAAATCCGGCGAGGATGAGACCTTTTACTATTTTAATAAAGAAGTCTGAATATACGGGGAAGCGTCCGCTGTGCGGGCGCTTCTTTGCGTATCGCGCTGCATATCGTACTGCGCCGCGGGCAATACTAAGCGAAAACAGTGTTTGGGAGGCGCAGATGGAGTATTTAAGCCGCGACTATGAGAGCAACGTGCAGCGTTTCAACGACCTTTTGGGTACGGAGCGCTGCTTTGACATGATTGCACGCGACCTCTGCATCGGAAACCGCCGCGCGCGGATCTGGACGATCGACGGCTACGGCGATGACGAGGTCATTGAGCGCATGATCAGCTTCTGGCTGTCGCTGCCCGGGGTGCCGAACGCGGAAACGATGCAGGATTTTATTGCGCACTATGTGACCTTCAGCGAGGTGAATGCCGAGAAGGACGTGGAAAAGGCGATCACATCGGTGTTCTTGGGCAAGCTGCTGCTGCTTGTCGAGGGCTATGATGCATGCGCGCTGATCGACGCAAAGAGCTTTCCCGTCCGCAGCGTGGAGGAGCCGTCGTCGGGCAAGGTCCTGCGCGGCTCGCACGACGGCTTTGTGGAAACGCTGGTGACGAACGCCGCGCTGCTGCGCCGCCGCATCCGCGACCCGCAGCTCACGCTCGAGGGTCACAGGGTGAGCGAAAAGTCACACGCGGACGTCGTGATCTGCTATCTGGAAAACAAGGTCGACCGCGATCTTCTCGAGGAGATCCGCCGAAAGGTCGATGCGATCGACGCCCGCTCCATCTCCATGTCGCAGGAGAGCGTGGCGGAATCCATGATGAAGCCGCAGTGGTGGAATCCGCTTCCCAAGGTGCGCTACACCGAGCGGCCGGACACCGCAACGGCGTGCATCATGGAGGGAGACATCGTCGTTCTTGTCGATAACTCGCCGGCGGCGATGCTCCTGCCCACGCACTTTTTTGACTTTGTGCAGGAGGCAAATGACTTTTATTTCCCGCCCCTTGTGGGAACGTACCTGCGCGTTTTGCGCTACGTGGTCTTTGTGCTCACGCTTTTTATCACGCCGGTGTGGTATCTGCTCGTCAAGGACCCTTCCCGCACGGAAGAGGGGCTGCACTTTCTTGCCATCGCGGGGGATTACGAGGTGCCGCTGCTGGCGCAGCTCCTGCTTGCGGAGTTTATCGTGGATCTTTTGAAGCTTGCCTCGCTCAACACGCCCTCGGTCTTTTCCAACTCGTTTTCCATGATCGGCGCGCTGGTGCTCGGCGATTTTGCCGTGCAGGCGCATTGGCTCGTGCCGGAGGTTCTGGCGTATATGGCGTTTGTCGCCATCGCAAACTTCGCGCAGCCGAGCTATGAGCTGGGCTATTCCTTCAAGCTGCTGCGGCTCATGCTGTTGCTGCTTGTGGGTGTGGGGGACTGGATCGGCTTTGTTGCCGGCTGTCTGATCATCGTTCTTTTGCTGGCAACCACCAAGCCGATCGCCGGAAAGGGCTATCTCTATCCGCTCTGTCCGTTCAACGGGAAAAAGATGCTCTCACTGCTCATTCGCCGCCCGATCGGGCGCGACAATACCTGATGCTTTGCCGGCGCAGCTGCGCCGGCAAAAATTTTTGTGGTTTTGAAAAAATGCTATTGACAAAGCGTGCAGAATGTATTATTGTACTAATCACTTAGTACAATAATACAAGAAGGAGGAAAACCATGGATTGGAAATTCCGAAGCGATCAGCCCATTTACACGCAGCTGACCGCGCGCCTTGCCGAAGCGATCGTTGCCGGCGCGTATGCGCCGGGAGAACGGCTTCCCTCCGTGCGCGATCTGGCGATCGAGGCGGGCGTGAATCCGAACACGGTGCAGCGCGCGCTTGCCGATCTTGAGCGCGACGGACTGGTATACTCGCAGCGCACGAACGGTCGGTTCGTCACGGAAAACGGGGAGATGATCCGCAGCGCGAGGTTCCGCATGGCGGATGAGCGCATCGCGCAGTTTCTCGCGGATATGCAAAAGCTCGGCTGCACGCGCGAGGAGATCGTCACACTTTTGAAAGAGGTAAGGGAGGAAGAGATATGAGCCTTTTGGAATGCAGAAAACTGAACAAGAATTACGGCGGCAGCTTCGCGCTCAATGACATTGACCTTCAGATCGAGCCGGGCCGCATCGTCGGACTGCTCGGTCCCAACGGCAGCGGAAAGACGACGCTGATCAAGCTGATCAACGGTCTGCTCACCCCGACGGGCGGGGAGGTGCTGATCGACGGCAGGAAGCCCTCGCCGGAGACGAAAGCGATCGTTTCGTACTTACCGGAGCGCAACGCGCTCAGCGAGTGGATGAGTGCGAAGCAGGCGATGGACTATTACGCCGACTTTTTCGAGGATTTTAACCGCGACAAGGCGAAGGAGATGATCCGGAACCTCGGGCTTGACGAGCAGGCGCGCATCAAGACCATGAGCAAGGGCACGCGCGAAAAGCTGCAGCTCATTCTGGTGATGAGCCGGGAAGCGAAGCTGTATCTTCTCGATGAGCCGATCGGCGGCGTCGACCCCGCCACGCGCGACTATATCCTGCGCACGATCATCAGCAACTACAATGAAAACGCATCGGTCATCATTTCCACGCACCTTATCGCAGACGTCGAGCAGGTGCTCGACGACGTTATCTTTCTGCGCGAAGGTCATATCGAGCTGCACGAGAGCGTGGATGAGATCCGCAACGAAAAAGGCACGAGTGTGGACGCACTGTTCCGGGAGGTATTCAGATGCTGAAAAAATCGATCAAACACGAATTCCGCGCAACATCCCGCGTGATGCTGCCGGTCTATCTCGCCATTTTGGCGCTGTCTGTTGTGACGCACTTTGCCCAGCGCGTCATTGATTCACAGAATAGCAGCGACTTTCTGCGCACGGTCGCGCTGCTGACCATGGTGATCTTCTTCATCGGTCTTGCCGCCGTGGGGCTGAGCGTGATCGCTCTTGCCGCCACGCGCTTTTACAGAAGCTTTCTCTCCGACGAGGGGTATCTCACGATGACGCTGCCGGTCAATACGCACAAGCTGATCTCCTCCCGCCTGATCGTTTCCGTTGTCTGGTATGCCCTCACTGCGCTTGTGTGCCTGCTGTCCGTGTTCCTTATGGCGATGAACAGCGGCGACTGGAGCCGCTTTTTCAGAGGCTTCGGAAGCTTTGTCCGCGAGGTCTGGAAAATGCTGCCGGATCTTGAGACAAATATGCTCCTCGGTATGATCCTCTGCGCCGTTGAACTGTTCCTCTGCCTCGTGCTCGGTGCGGCGCTTGCATCGCTGCTGCTTTACGCGGCCATGGCGATCGGTCACAGCTTCAACAGGCACAAAAAGGCGCTGAGCGTTGTTTTCGGCTTGGTCTTCTACTATGCCACCCAGATCGCCGCGGTCGTCTCCGCCATCTGGATCATCGGCGGGCTGTTTGCAAAGTATGAAAGAGCCTATGCGATGGATTATCTGCTTGAGCCGAGCATGACGCCGTATAACCTGATCATCGGCGTGGCGCTTGCGCTGCTTGCCGCCGCGTGCGTGCTGTTTTATTTCCTCACGCACTATTTCCTGACCAGAAAACTGAACCTTGAATAAAAATTCACAAAGGAGCGCCCGGCGGGGCGCTCCTTTGTGAATTTTCGGTAACAATCCGTGCCGTGCGCTTGTTTTTAGGCATGCCGCGTGGTATGATGGGGCAAGGTAAAGAAAGCATTATTTTTTCATACCGTATAAGGAGGAAAGCTGTATGGAATTCAAATTCAACGGCACGGATGCGGAGGGGTTCAAGGTCGACTTCAACGCATCGCCAAAGCGTGAGCGCAAGCCGAGAAAGTCCATCGGCGGCAAAGGCAAGCGCATCGCGGTCAATACGCTGGTGACGCTTCTGTTCGGCGCGATCTACTTTTATGTGCAGCTGCCTGCCATCAATCTGCACGCGGAGGAATTTTACGGCTTTGTATTTTTGCTGTGCGCAGTGTACTGCGTCTGCGCGCTCATCACCTCCGGCTTTCAGGGCGAGGGCGTCAAGGGCTATTTCAGCTTTGTGAAAAAGCAGTGCACGATCCCGTTTCTTGTCATCGCCGCGCTGATCGTCACGGCGGTCGTCGGCGGGATCAGCTCCTGGGTCGTGCTGCGGGCAGACGATTATCAGGCGCTGCTGACCGTCACAGCGGCGGACTTCACCGACGAGGTGGACGAGATCTCCTATGACCAGATCCCCATGCTCGACAAGGACAGCGCCGAAAAGCTCGGCGACCGCAAGCTCGGCGAACTGGCGGATATGGTCTCCCAGTTTGAGGTTGCCGAGGACTATACCCAGATCAATTACCACGGGCGTCCCGTGCGTGTAACGCCCCTGCGCTACGGCGACATCATCAAGTGGTTCAACAACCGCTCCGAGGGTCTGCCCGCCTATCTGATCATCGATATGGTGACGCAGAATGTCGAGGTCGTCCGTCTGGAGGAAGGCATGAAGTACACCACCGCGGAGCATTTCTCCCGCAACCTCTACCGTCATCTGCGCTTCCAGTATCCCACGATGATGTTTGAAAGCCCCATCTTTGAGATCGACGAGGACGGCACGCCCTACTGGGTGTGCGCGAAGAAGGAAAAGACCATCGGACTGTTCGGCGGCGTGGACAACAACGGCGCCGTGCTGGTCAACGCCATCACCGGCGAGAGCGAGTATTACGAGCAGCCGCCCACCTGGGTGGATCATGTGTACTCCGCGGAGCTGATCATCGATCAGTACGACTATTACGGCATGTATCACAACGGCTTCTGGAACTCCATTTTCGGTCAGCGTGACGTGACCGTCACCACGGAGGGCTACAACTATATCGCCGTCGGGGACGACGTGTACCTCTACACCGGCATTACCTCCGTCGTCAGCGATGAATCCAACATCGGCTTCATTCTCTCCAACCAGCGCACCAAGCAGACGAGCTTCTACTCCGTCGCCGGCGCGGAGGAGTACAGCGCGATGGACTCCGCCGAGGGGCAGGTGCAGCATCTGAACTATCGCGCCACCTTCCCGCTGCTTTTGAACATCGCCGAGCAGCCGACCTACTTTATGGCGCTCAAGGATGCGGCGCAGCTCGTCAAGATGTACGCGATGGTCAATGTCAGCCAGTATCAGATCGTCGCGACCGGCACGACCGTCGCCGAGTGCGAGAAGAACTACCGCACGATGCTCGCGCAGAACGGTCTCATCAGCGACGGACAGGTCGATATTGAGCAGCCCTCCGAGCTGCGCGAGCTCAGCGGCGTGATCGCCGAGCTGCGCTCCGCAGTCGTCGGCGGCAACAGCGTCTACTTCCTGCGCTTCGAGGGCGAGGACGATTTCTCCGTGCGCATGAGCGCGGCGGACGTCATGCTCGCGCCGCTGCTGAACGTGGGAGACAACGTGCGCATCTGGTATCTGGACGGGCATGTCAGCCAGTATTGGATCGAGGCAAGCGATGCGGAGATCCTGCCGGACAATGCGCCGCAGGAGAATCGGACGACCCCGACAGATGCGGAAAACAGCGCTGCGCAGACGCCGTAACACTTCACAGCACGAAAGAGAAAGCGCCGCACAGCGGCGCTTTCTCTTTTTGTTCGGAGGGGCATCTCTTTTTGGAATGGATTCCATCAAAATGCAAGATTGCAACCATATTTTTTGCATTTTTTCTGCGGAATGAAAGAGTACTTGCATCATTTTAATAAGCTTTATCAAAAATATGAAACTTTTTTGCCGATATTTCTGCGTAATGCACAAAAAAACAAAATGAAATTCTAACACCGCGTCAATACTGATTTTTGGGGAAAACCCTTGAGAAAATCTTCCGTTGGTGATAAACTTAAGGACAAGATGGCTGAACCATCAAAACCCCTCAAAGGGGTCAAATTTAGAGGAGGCTATTTATCATGAATGCTTACATCGAAAGAGTTCTTGCCGAAACCAAGGCCAAGAACGCGAATGAGCCCGAATTCCTGCAGACTGTCGAGGAAGTCCTGTCTTCTCTCGAACCCGTCATCGATGCCCACCCCGAGTATGAGGCTGCCTGCCTGCTCGAGCGTATGGTCGAGCCCGAGCGTACCATCGAGTTCCGCGTTGTCTGGATGGACGACCAGCTCAAGTATCATGTCAACCGTGGTTACCGCGTGCAGTACAACGCGGCTCTCGGTCCCTATAAGGGCGGTCTGCGTTTTGCTTCCAACGTCAACCTCTCCATCATCAAGTTCCTCGGCTTCGAGCAGACCTTCAAAGATGCGCTGACCTGCCTGCCCATCGGCGGCGCCAAGGGCGGCTCCGACTTCTCCCCCATCGGCAAGTCCGACGGCGAAGTCATGCGTTTCTGCCAGGCCTTCATGACCGAGTTCCATCGTCACATCGGTCAGGATATCGACTGCCCCGCCGGTGACGTTGGTGTCGGCGCCCGCGAAGTCGGTTATCTGTACGGTCAGTATCGCCGCATCGTCGGTGCTGCTGAGTTCGGCGCAATGTCCGGTAAGGCTGTCTGCACCGGCGGTTCCATCCTCCGTCCCGAAGCCACCGGTTACGGTGCTGTCTATTATCTGCGCGAAGTCCTCAAGCACGACGGCAAGGACGTCAAGGGCATCCGCGTTGCCATGTCCGGCTACGGCAATGTTGGCTGGGGCATCATGAAGAAGATCGCCGAGCTCGGCGGCAAGGTCACCTACTTCGCCGGTCCCGACGGCTACATCCATGACCCCGATGGCGTTGTCACCGAAGAGAAGCTCAACTACATCCTCGAGATGCGCGCCAAGGATCCGATGCACTGCAAGCCTTATGCTGACAAGTTCGGCGTTGAGTTCGTCGAGGGTCAGAAGTGCTGGGGCGTCAAGGACGTCGACGTCTACATGCCCGCCGCTACCCAGAACGATGTCAACATGGAGTGGGCCGAGAAGATCGCCGCTTCCGGCGTTCCCTACTACATCGAAGTCGGCAACATGCCCACCACCAACGATGCTCTCGCTTTCCTGATGCAGCAGAAGCACGTCACCGTTGCTCCTTCCAAGGCTGTTAACGCCTGCGGCGTTTCCGTTTCCGAGCTCGAAATGGCTCAGAACGCCGAGCGTCTGTACTGGTCCGCTGAAGAGGTCGACGCCAAGATGCAGAGCATCATGAAGAACATCTACGATGCTTCCGTCGAAGCTGCTGAGCGTTACGGTCTGGGTTACAACCTGGTCGCCGGCGCCAACATTGCCGGCTTCCAGAAGGTTGCTGACGCCATGATGGCTCAGGGCATTTTCTAATTCAGAGAATTCCAAACAATCAAAAAAGAAAGACCGCGCATGCGCGGTCTTTCTTTTTTGATAAAATTATCAAACAGATGTTGCATTTTTTGAAAACCCGTGTTATAATGTCATCGGAAAAGCAGGGAAATACAGCAAACACGATTTTAAGAAAAAGGAGTGCGGCACGATGGAAAAGCTTTCCAAGATGCAAAAGCGTGTTTACGAGTATATCGTTCAAAGCATTCAGGACAACGGCTACGCGCCCTCTGTGCGCGAAATCGGCGAGGCGCTGGGACTCAAATCTCCCTCCACGGTCCATTTTCACGTGAAGCATCTGGAGGAGCTGGGGCTGATCGAAAAGGGAGCGGGCAAGGGCCGCGCCATTGCGCTGAAAAAAAGGTCCGATCCCCCTGCACCGAAGAGAGCCTCCGCAGAAGAATATGACGAAGCGGAGCAGCGCCGCAATCAGGTGCCGATCCTTGGGAATGTCGCGGCGGGCAGCCCGATCCTTGCCCAGGAGTGTGTGGAGGATTATCTGACCTTCGATACCGGCAGCCGCAGCGGCGAATACTTCGCGCTGCGCGTGCGCGGCGAGTCCATGCTCGGCGTCGGCATTCTGCCGGGCGATCTGGTCGTTGTTCATAAGCAGCCGACGGCGAACAACGGCGAAATCGTCGTTGCGCTCATCGGCGAGGAGGCGACGGTCAAGACGCTGAGCCGGAAAAACGGCGAGATCTGGCTTTTGCCCGCGAATCCGGACTATCAGCCGATCGACGGGCGCGAGTGCGAGATCATGGGGCGCGTCGCTGCGGTGGTGCGTCAATATTAAGAAAGGCGCCGCCGCGGCGGCGCCTTTCCCTTGCCCCGGTCAAGGGGGGCGAATCATAACGCAAGCTCCTCCCGCATACGCTTTAGCAAAAAATGCGGGAGGAGTTTTATGGTTCCATTCAAGAAAACAACGGGGAACGCAAGGCTTGTTATACTCAAGCGCAAATGGCTGATGCTTGCTGCGGCGGCGGTGTGCTCGATTGCCATTTTCTGTGCGGTCAACGCACCCGCTTCGGTGAGTGCGTCGGTTGCCACGCGGCAGCTGCCGATCTACTGCGTCGAGCGGGATCAGAAGGTCTGCTCGATCTCCTTTGATGCCGCCTGGGGCGCGGACAATACGCAGAAGATCCTTGATGTTTTGGCAAAATACAAGGTCAAGGCAACTTTTTTTGTGGTGGGCAACTGGGCGGACCAGTATCCGGAGCAGGCGAAAGCGATCGTTGACAGCGGAAACGAGCTGATGAACCATTCCAACGCGCACGACCACTACAACTCGCTCTCTGCCGAGCAGATCATTGCCGACATCAACACATGCAACGACAAGATCGAGGCGCTCACCGGGATCCGCCCGACACTGATCCGCTGTCCGTTCGGAGAGTACGATGACCATGTGATCTCCGCGATCCGCTCCATCGGTATGGAGCCGATCCAGTGGGATGTGGATAGTCTGGACTGGAAAGGGATCAGCGCGGACGAGATCAGCAAGCGCGTAACGGGCAAGGTGCAGTGCGGCAGCATCATTCTCTTCCACAATGCCGGAGAACACACGCCCGAGGCGCTGCCGACAATTTTGGATTACCTGATCGGAGAGGGTTACTCCATTGTGCCGATCTCCGAGATCCTGCTTACGGGTGAAACCTATCTGGACCATACCGGCAGGCAGTGCGCCGGAAACGGCAAGTAAAATAGGAAAAAGCTTTTGACAGAATACCGCGGTTTGATTTCTTCTGCGCGCAGGGAGCCGGAGATCCGGCGCCCTGCTTTTTTTGTGCTTACCGATCGGAGCATACGGTGAATAGAGTGCAAAAAATGAATAAAAATTCATCCTTTTTCGTGCAGCTGGCTTTGCCCGACGCGTCTGCGGAGAGGGATCGCTATTGGCTGCCCGGGACCTGTTCGGTTGCAAAAGATACTTCCGGAGATCCGAATCTCCACTGCGCTGAACGATCTTCGTTGAACCGGGCGCGGCGCCAGTCCGCGCCTGTGCGGGAAGAAGCTCTATACTGATTGTCATACAAGGAAGCTCTCTGTATAAACAGGAACTGAACTTCCGAAAATATGCTTATTTCGACAGTTTATACTTCCTTTACACCTATTATTATATAGGTGTAAAATTTGGAAAAATATAAGTATTTTTCCATATGTCTGTCCCATCTTGCAAATTTCCGGCAAGGGCGTTTCCGTAAGCAAGTTTCACGGTATAGGATACCTGGATGAGAGTGGGAAGCTTTCCCTGCTTTTCAATTTTTTACAGGCAGGAAAGAGTAATATTTCATTCAGCTCGACACGATATTGGTTCGGCGTTTTTTTGTCTGAGTAAGCCGCGCCGTGAGCGGGAGCAGGGTCTCGCGCAGTACGCGCATCGGAACAAAAATTTTTTAACCTGAGATTCGACAAAAAACTACTGAAAATTCCTGAGGAAAGGGTTCGCAGCATGAAAAAAGTTTGGAATGTAATCAAGACCGTCTTTACATGGATGGTCGTATTGATAGCGGTCGGCATGATGATCTTTACCATTGTTTCGGTCAACACCTTTGACCGGACGGACAGGGACCTGTTCGGCTACAAAGCGTTTATCGTCCTGTCTGACTCCATGAGCGCCACGGATTTTTCCTCGGGCGATTTGGTGCTGGTCAAGGAGGTCGACCCGAGCACGCTGCGCGAGGGCGACATCATTGCCTTCTCCTCACAGAACGTGGATAATTTCGGCGAGATCGTTACCCATAAGATCCGCACGGTGACAACGGATGAAAACGGCAACCCCGCATTCGTCACTTACGGCACCACCACGAACGTGGACGACGAGACGCTGGTCACCTTCCCGTTTGTGATCGGCAAGTATCAGTCGAGTCTGCCGAAGGTGGGACGGTTCTTCACGTTCCTCAAAACGGTGCCGGGCTACATCTGCTGCATCCTGACTCCGTTTGTTGTGCTGATCATTCTCCAGATGGCCAACTTCATCAAGATCTTCCGCGCCTATAAGAAGGAACAGATGGAAAGCATCAGCAGAGAGCGCGAACAGCTTGAGGAGGAGCGCAGGAAGTCGGCGGATATGATGAACGAGCTTTTGGCGCTGAAGGCGCAGCTGGACGCGCAGCAGGGCGCCGCACCGCCGCCGTCCGGGGTCGGCGCCGGAACCGGCGAAAAGAAAGAGGAAACATCGGAAGAACCTGCCAATGCAGTGGATTGAAAGCTCCTTACGGCAAAATGCTGAAGCAATGAGAAGGGGAGAAGCGATATGAAATTCAGTTTGATATTTTCAAAGGGAAAACGCGAGACGGAGCGCGGGTCCTCCGCGTTGGGGAAGGGCTTGGTTGCCTGTCTTTTGCTGATGTCGGTCAGCTGCATGCTCTTTGTCGGGACAACGATGTCCTGGTTCACCGATCAGAAGACCGGCACGGCGGGCGTCATCACGGCGGGCAAGTTTGACGTCGCACTGTATACCGTCGAAGAGGGCGAAGAGGGCGAAGTGAGGAAGATTGCGGACGAGATCACCATGACGCGCGTGAATAAGGAGAACGAGTACTGGGAGCCGGGCGCGGTGTTTACGTCCCCTGTCATGTACGTGAAAAACACCGGCACGCTGGACCTTGAATACCGGCTCGATCTGCTGACGGCGTGCGA
>JAEDKW010000085.1 GCA_016295615.1 Oscillospiraceae bacterium
CGGCACGCAGGACGGGCAGATCGGCGGCGGCAGCCGTATCGCCGTTGTCAGCTTTTCCGGCACCGCCGTGAAGGACACGCAGCTCATTACCAGTGTTGCCGATTTGAAAAGCGCGGTCAACGCTCTTTCCGCAGGCGGCTATACCAACCACGCAGACGCCTTCACCAAAGCTTCCGAGCTGCTTTCCGGCCCATCGACCAACCAAAAGGTCATGGTCATGTTTACCGACGGCAAGACCACTGCCGGCGTCGATCCCAACCCCATTGCGACAGCCGCCAAGGCGATGGGCGCCGTTATTTATGTCATCGGTCTCGTCGGCAGCGACGGCATTGACGAGCAGGCGCTGCGCGACTGGGCGTCCGATCCGGATTCGGCGTATGTCGTCATCACCCCTGATGATGAAGAGCTTGAAGACATCTTTGAAGACCTCGCCAAAAACATCTCCAAGCCGGGTGCGACCAATATCGTCATCAACGACGTGATCGACCCCTGCTTCCGCATTCTCTCGCTTTCCACACCCACCAAGGGGACCGCAAGCCTTCTCAATTCCACTTCCCTCGAGTGGCGGATCGATGAGCTCGGAACCACCGCAAGCGAGGGCGCTGTGCTGGAGTTTACCGTGCAGCATATCGGTTCCTGCTCCGGTCTGAGCGAGGTCAACGAAAGTATCAGCTACCGTGACGATGAGCTCAACAGCGTGACCTTCCCCTCCCCCTCCGTTGACGTGGACTGCGGGGTCGACGTCCTGCCGGAAGTTTGTCCGGAACCGGCAGACCTTCAGATCACCGGCTGCGACGACACCGTCGAGTTCGATGCCGGCGAGCTTTCCATGGAATCGCTCGGGCGTATTGTTCAGATGGACGTCACGCTGAAAAATATCTGCCCGCACAGGCGCGTGGCACTTGCCGCCATCCTTACGGAGGTCGACGAACTCGGCGTCGAACATCAGCGCGGCATGAAAATTATGACCATCCCCGCCCATACCGCCGACCGCTGCCGCGACATCACCGTGCGCTGCATCAAGTTCGTTCTTCCCGAAGACCTGGTTGAGGAAGACCCCACCATGCTCTGCCGCACGCGCAATCTTAAAGCGCGCTTCATCTCGCACTATATCGACAGCGGCTTCGACTGCTGCGGCGAGGTCTTCTGAGCGCAGCCTCCTCCGGACGCCAACCGGCGTCCGGGTACATAGCGCAAGCCTCCCCGCGCCCGATCACAGCGCATGCAAACAGAAAAGCCATCCCGAAGGATGGCTTTCTTCCGCCGCTCCCGCGGCGTCTTATTCGCTTGTTGTCTCCTGTTTGCTCTGCCGCACCTGCTGGGCAAAGCCGCGGGCGAGGTCGCTCAAATCGCTTTTCTTGCGGTAGACCATGTAAATATTGCGGCTGACCGGCTTCTCCTCCAGTTCAAAGGTCAGCAGCTTGCCGGCTGCCACCTGTTCCTGCACGGACAGCGCGGACAAAATGGACACGCCGCAGCCGAGCGCCACCAGCTCCTGCAGCAGCTCCGGGTCGGAGACGTAATAGCGGCAGCGCTCCCGCTTTGCATCACCGTCCTCCGTGCTGAGATAGTTGTCGACCATCTTCTGCGTTCCCGACCCATGGTCACGGAAGACCATCGGCTCGCCGAGCAGCGCGCGGCCGAGCACCCCCTGCTCCTTCAAAAGGGCAAAGCGCGGCGTGTTGGGCGTGATCATCACCAATCTGTCCTCTGCGACGCATTCGTAGGTCAGCGCCTGCCGGTTGTCCGTACTGCCGACAAAGCCGATTTGAATGTCGCCGTCAAGCACCATCTGCTGGATCTGCCCGCTGTCGCCGCTTTTCACCACACAGCAGCACTCCGGGTGGCTCTCGGAAAACCTGCGGATCTGCTCGGGAAGCAGGCTTTTTGACGGTGCGCTCGAAGCGCCCAGTACCAGCTCGCGCTGCCGTTCGGCGTTCAGTGCGGATTCCAGCGCATTGCAGCGCCCCACCACGTCCTTGGCATACTGGTAAACGCGCTTGCCGTCAGCCGTGGGTGTGACACCCTTTTTGGACTCGCGCCGAAACAGCATCACATGCAGCGCCTCTTCCAGCGCGCTGATATGGCTGCTGACGGTGGACTGGGCAAGATACAGGTGCTCCGCCGCCTCCGTAAAGTTGCCGCACTCCACGACCGCGATCAGGACCTCGAGCTGTTTTAAGCTGATATTGCTCATGGCGCGTCCCCTTTCTTTTTCTCCATTTTACACCATTGACACGGAGAAAGTCAAATCGGGCGCAAGGACTTCCCGACCCGCACGGGAGCCTGTCATCCTCCTCTGCGTTCAAAACGGCAGCAGGCAAAAAAACAGGGCAGGGAACAAGCCCTGCCCTGTTTGCATAGGTTTCGCCTCTTCTTACAGCATGTTCAGCGCGAGGGTAAGAACGATGAACGCAGCACCGACCCACTTGGTGGCGCGGGCAAGCTTGGCATCCATGGACTTCGCCTTGTTCTTGGTGAGGAAAGAATCTGCCATGCCGCCGATCGCACCGGACAGACCGGCAGACTTACCGGACTGGAACAGCACAATGGCAATTACGAACAGACCGCACAGAACCTGCAGAATCATAACAAACGTATACATTAGGGATACCTCCAGCAAATTGATCAACGCGATGACCGCGCTATATTCACAGATAGTAATGTTACCACAATTCTTTACAGATTGCAAGCATTACTTTCTCCTCTCCGTGACCGAAGCGCTGTTTTTTCGTCCGAATGCGCGGAAGCTTCACCTGTTCACCAGCAGCTTTTTCATCGCCTTTTCCAGTCCGTCCACCGTCAGGCGGTACATGTCGAACACCTTGGCGATCTTGCCGTAGCTGGCGCCCCAGTAGCCGCCGTAGACCGGGGGCGCCTCCGGATTGAGCCAGACGATATGATCGTACTGTTCGGCAAAGCGCTTGAACCAGTCCATACCGGAGCGGTTGGCCGCGCCGGTGTAGCGGTCATAGCGCGGCTCAAGCAGCTCGTACATATCCATCAGCGCGTCGCCGACCAGGATCACCTTGTAGTCGCTGCCGAAATTATTCAGCAGCCACTCGGTCGACACCGCATGCTCGCGGTACATGCGCGGGTCGGTGTAGACAGAGGAATAGATGGCGTTGTGGAAGTAGTACACATGCAGCTCCTTGAAATGGTTGCTCTTTTCCGCCGCCTGAAAGAGCATGGAGCAGAGATTGGCATAGTAATTCATGGAACCGCCGGAATCCATCAGCATGAGCACCTTGACCGTGTTGCGGCGGGGGCGCCTGTACTGCACGCTCAGCACGCCGCCGTTATCGCAGGTATCGTGGATGGTGGCGTCTACGTCGAACTCCGTCTTGTCGCCGAGCGCCTGGTCGGAATACTGGCGCAGCAGGCGGAACGCCATTTGAAACTGCCGGATATCAAGCGTATTGTCGCGCCGGAAGTCGCGGAAGCGCCGCTCGCCTGCGACCTGGAACGCGTGGCGGTACCTGCTCTCTCCGCCGACGCGGATGCCCTGCGGGACAAGTCCGTTGTTGCCGAAGCTCGAAGAGCCGCGCGTGCCGATCCAGTAGGAGCCGCCGTTGTGCTCCTCCTTCTGTTCCCTGAGGCGCTCTTCGAACATTCTGAGCATCTCCTCGATCGTCTTTTCCTCATAGCCCTGCGCCATGAGGAAGGCGCGCAGCTCGTCGACCGCCTGCGCAGGCTTGTTGAGCCAGTCAAGCAGCTCCTCCGGCAGCTCCTCCTCAAAGGGGATGCCCTTGAAATACTCCAGGAACAGTCCGTCAAACTTGTCGTAATCCGCCTCTGTCTTGACGAGCACTGCGCGGCAGAGATCATAAAAGCCGGTGAGCGTTGTATGGTGCAGATCCAGCAGCAGCCCCTCCAGCAGCGTCATCCACTCGCTCAGCGTCACGCCAAAGCCGCGCGAACGCAGCAGATAAAAAAATCCGATAAACATCGCTTTATCTCATCATTCTGCGCTGCATCGCGGCAAGATCCTTGTCTTTTTTGAGCAGGACCCCTGCAAAGGGGATCTCCTTTGCGATCCGCGCCGGATCCACACCGCCGAGCTGCAGCGCCCTGATCCAGTCGACAAGCTCGGAAGTGGACGGCTTCTTTTCGATCGCGTCGATCGCGCGCAGCGCATAAAACGCCTGCATGCACTGGGCAAGCAGCGTTTCGTCCAGATTTTCAAAGTGTACGCGCACGATTTTTTCCATCTGCTCGGGCTTGGGAAACTCAATATAGTGGAAGATGCAGCGGCGCAGGAAGGCGTCCGGCAGCTCCTTTTCCGCGTTGGAGGTGATGATCACGATGGGACGGTGCTTCGCCGTCACGGTCTGCTTCGTTTCGGGAATATAGAATTCCATCTTGTCCAGCTCCCAAAGCAGGTCGTTCGGGAACTCAAGATCCGCCTTGTCGACCTCGTCGATCAGCAGCACGACCTGCTCATCGGAGGAAAACGCCTCGCCCAGCTTGCCGAGCTTGATATATTTGGCAATGTCGTCCACGCCGGTATCGCCGAACTGGCTGTCGTACAGGCGCTGCACCACATCGTAGACGTACAGACCGTCCTGCGCCTTGGTGGTGGATTTGACGCTCCAGATAATGAGCTTCTTGCCCAGCGCCTCGGCGACCGCCTGCGCAAGCATCGTCTTGCCCGTGCCCGGCTCGCCCTTGATGAGCAGCGGTTTTTGCAGCGCGACGGCAATATTCACCGCGCCGAGCAATTCGGGAGACGCCACGTAATTTTTGGTACCCTGAAATGTATTCATCGTAATC
>JAEDKW010000086.1 GCA_016295615.1 Oscillospiraceae bacterium
AAAACAGAAAACAGAAATAGGAAAAGCTCCCGAAAGGGAGCTTTTTTGAGGTTGTGTGGTTCCGCTTGCGTCACAGCTCCACGATCTCGCAGGCATGTCCGACATGCGGAAGAAACTTTTCAAGAAGATCGGCGGTTTTGAATTTCAGTGAGCCGGTGTTGTCGCAGGGGTGGCAGGCAAACCATTCCGCGTCATGGACCTCCCTGTCCATGAGCAGGCGGACCTGATGACCGACGTCGTTTTTGAGTCCGAGTACGCTTGCCGAGCCGGGACTGCAGCCGAGCAGCTCCTCCATTTTCTCTGCCGGCGCGAAGGAAAGCCGGGAAGAGCCGATCTGATGGCTCAGATCCTTGGTATGAAAAGGCTTGTCCTCGGGCATCGTGAGGAGGTAGAAGGCAGTCTGCTGGCGGTTGCAGAGAAACAGGTTTTTGCAGATGCGCACGCCCAGCGCGTCAGAGACCGCCGCGCAGACCGCCATGGTCTCGGCCTTGTCATGCTCGATGCGCTGATAGGGAATGTGCAGCGAGTCGAGCAGCGCATAGCTTGCCATTGCCCGCTCGGAGGCCTGCTCCGGCGCGGCGGTGTAAAATTGGGACACCAGCATTATGACTTCTCTTCTTTCTCGTTCAGCAGTTTTTCGCCGGCTTTGTAGATATCGCCCGCGCCGACGGTGAGGATCAGGTCGCCGGGCTGCGCGATCTCGGCAAGTGCGGCAGTCACCTTGTCGAGTGTGGAGCAGTAGACCGCGCCGGGGATCCTGGCGCAGAGATCCTGCGAGGAGATCCCCAGGTCGTTCTGTTCGCGCGCGGCGTAGATCTCTGCCAGAATGACGACGTCAGGCAGCAGCAGCTCCTGCACAAATTCGTCAAACAGCAGCTTCGTGCGCGTGTAGGTGTGCGGCTGGAACGCGCAGACGATACGCTTGAAGGGAAGCGCTTTTGCCATCGTCAAAAGCGCGTGCAGCTCGCCGGGATGGTGCGCGTAATCGTCGTATACCTCGGCGCCGCGGAAGGTGCCCTTGTGCTCAAAGCGCCGCCCGGCGCCGCGGAAGGTCGCAAGACCGAGACCGACGGCATTGCCGTCAATGCCGAGCAGATACGCCGCGCTTGCCGCGGCAAGCGCGTTCATCACGTTGTGTTTGCCGCCGACCTGCAGGGAAACGTGCGCATAGTGCGAGCCGCGCACGGTGATATCAAAGCTCGGCAGCCCGTTTGTCCACACGAGATTGTCCGCGTGGCACTGCGCGGAAGGGTCGCTGAGACTGAACCAGAAGACGGGCTGAGAGATGCCTGCAAGCGTTTGGCGGGCGCCCTCGTCGTCCCTGTTGGCAACGACGTGACCGCCGACGGGAACAAGCTCGGCAAAGCGGCGGAACGAATGCTCGACATCGGCGAGGTCTTTGAAAAAGTCGAGATGGTCGGCTTCCACGTTGAGGATGACCGCAAGCGTGGGGAAGAAGCTCAAAAATGAGTTGCAGTATTCGCAGCTCTCGGCGATGATCGTGTCGCCTTTGCCGACGCGGTAGCCGCTGTGCAGAAGCGGAAGCGACCCGCCGATCATCACGGTGGGATCCTTCTGCGCGGCCATGAAGATGTGCGTTGCCATGGAGGTTGTCGTGGTCTTGCCGTGTGTGCCGGAGATGCACAGGGCGTTTTTGTAGCCCTTCATGAGCGCGCCCCAGGCCTGCGCACGCTCGAAAACGGGAATACCGCGCGTGACCGCGCCGGAGATCTCGGGATTGTCGTCGTGAATGGCGGCGGTGCGGACGACGAAGTCGCAGTCACCCAAATGATCCGCGGCGTGACCGATCGCAATGGGGATGCCGAGAGCGCGCAGGTGCTGCACATTGGCATTTTCGCTCATGTCGGAGCCTTGCACGGCAAGCCCCATGGAAAGAAGCACCTCAGCCAGCGGACTCATGGAAACGCCGCCGATCCCGGCAAGATGTGCGCGCTTGCCGGGCATGAGATAAGAGGAAATATCCATATAGAATTCCTTTCGCTGCACGGTGTGCAGGATGATTTGCAAAATGAAAGCGCATATATTATAATATACCAAATACGCAAGCGCAATCCCAAAATTTTTTGCAAAAAAAGGAGGCGTATATCGTGCGGGAGGTCCCGGAATATGTGAAAAACGTGCAGCAGACGATTTCCGCTGCGGGATATACGCCGTACCTCGTCGGCGGCTGCGTGCGCGATCTTCTGCGCGGCGCGGAGCCGTCCGATTATGACATGACCACCGACGCCCTGCCGGAGGAGCTGATGGCGCTCTTCGGCGCGAGCGCGCATCCGACGGGACTGCCGCACGGCACGGTGACGGTCGTGCGCGGGGGGCATCCCATCGAGATCACCACCATGCGGCGCGACGGCGCGTACCGGGACAACCGGCATCCGGAAAGCGTGGTCTTTACAAAGCGCGTCGAGGAGGATCTTGCCCGCCGCGATTTCACGGTAAATGCGATCGCCTTGTCCGGCGAAGGCGCGGTCATCGACCCGTTCGGCGGACAAAGGGACCTTCGGGCGGGAGTGCTGCGCTGCGTCGGCGACGCCGAAACGCGCTTTGCGGAGGACGCGCTGCGCATGCTGAGACTGCTGCGCTTTGCCGCCGTGCTCGGCTTTGCGATCGAAGAGGAGACGGCGCGTGCCGCGCGGAAAAAACGCGCCCTGCTTGAAACCGTTGCCCATGAGCGCGTGTATGCGGAGCTGAACAGGCTCCTCTGCGGCAGCGACGTGCAGCGCGTGCTGCTGGCACAGCCCGATATCCTCGGTGCGGTGCTGCCGGAGATTTTGCCCGCTGTCGGCTTTGAGCAGCATAATGCCCACCACTGCTACGACGTCTGGGGACACACCTGCCGTGCCGTCGGCGCGGTGCCGCCGAAGCGGGAGCTGCGCTGGACGATGCTGTTCCACGACCTCGGAAAGCCGCAGTGCCTCACCTTTGACGAACAGGGCGTGGGGCATTTTTACGGGCATACCGCCATCTCCGCCCAAATCGCGGAGGAGATCATGGAGCGGCTGCGGTTTGAAAAAAGCCTGCGTGCGCAGGTGCGCGCACAGCTCGCCTGCTTTGACGACATGTTTCCGCCGGAGCGCGCGGCGCTCCACAGGGAGATGGCAAAGCGCGGCAGGGAGGTGGTCGGAAATCTGCTTTTGACCAAGCGCGCGGACAATGCCGCCAAAGCGCCGGAAGGTCTGGAACGCGCGCAGAAGCCGTGGCTCGCGGCGCAGGCGGTCTACGATGCGCTGATCGCCGGGAATGCCTGCTGCACGGTCGGCGAGCTTGCGCTGACCGGCGATGAGGTGAAGGAGATCGGCTTTGCGGGGAGAAGTGTGGGCGCGGTGCTGCAGAAGCTGCTCGACGAGGTGGCTTGCGAGAAGCTGCCCAACACGAAAGAAGCGCTGCGCCGGCGTGCCGGGCGGCTGTGGCGCAGCGGGTACGGAAGACATACGATGGCATAGTGTCCTGCATGCAGGAGAGAGGGTGAAAACATGGCAAATATTTTGGATTATCTGGAGTGGCGCGGCGACCTGACGCTTGAGGTTTCCCCGTTCAATGAGGTCGATGCGCTGCTGCTGGCGGAGCTGAGCTTCATTAATTTTGAAGGGCTTGTTCCGCCGCCGGAAATCGGACGCGGCGTGCGCCTGCGCGATGCGGCGGAGGCGTATTTCGCACGGCACGAGAGCAAGGAGATCGACATGGGCGTGCTCGTGCCGGATAAGATCCCCGCGTTGCTCTGCGCGATGGCGTCGAGCAGGCGCTTCGGCGATATGCTGGTCAATGCGTTTGAAGAGCGCATCGACAACGAGCTGGAGCAGCAGTTTGCCGCCGTTACGGCAGATCTCAGCGACGGTTCGGTCTACGTTTCGTTCCGCGGGACGGACGATACGCTGGTGGGCTGGAAAGAGGATCTGAATATGAGCTTTCTTGCCGAGATCCCCTCGCAGAAGCAGGCGGTGCGGTATTTAAACCGCGTTGCACGCCAGTATGCGGGAAGAAAGCTGCGCGTCGGCGGACATTCCAAGGGCGGCAACCTCGCCGTTTACAGCGCGGTCAAAAGCGCGGCGGCGGTCCAGGACCGCATTCTCGCCGTCTACAACAACGACGGCCCGGGCTTTATGTATGATTTGAGCGCGACGGCGGAGCATCAGCGCATCGTCGACCGGATCGTGACGATCGTGCCGCAGTCCTCCGTTGTGGGCATGCTGATGCAGCATGAAAAGAACATGCAGGTGGTCCATTCCACCTACGAGGGCATTTTGCAGCACGACGGGTTTTCGTGGGAGGTCAAGGGCACGCAGTTCGTGCATCTTGACGACTTCTCGCGCGAGGGCAAGCTCGTGGATGAAACGATCGATTCGTGGTCGAACGAGCTTTCACCGCAGCAGCGTGAAGCGCTTGCCAACGCGCTTTACGAGGTGCTCACGGCGACCGGCGCGCGGACGCTCAGCGAGCTGAGCGGGGAGAAACTCAAAAACGCCGTGAGCCTGCTCAAAAGCTATAAGAACCTTGACCGCGAGACACGCCGCACGCTTGCGGAGGCGGTGAAGCTGCTGCTTCGTCTCGGCACGAAAAACGTGATCGAGGACGCGCAGGCGGAGCGGGAAAAGGAGACCGATCACATCCGCCGCAAGGTCGAGGAGCAGAAGCAAAAGCTTTTGGGGAAGAAGAATGAGATAAAAAAGAAGAAATGAACGAGCTGCAGCGATAAAACAAGCGATCAAAAGCAATTCAAA
>JAEDKW010000087.1 GCA_016295615.1 Oscillospiraceae bacterium
TCGCCTGCTATTTTTTTACCTGAAATCAAAAGCCTATTCTTGACAAAGGAATTGTAGCATGGTAATTTATAATTACCAAGCGGTCTATAATAACCAAAAGGTAATTATAACAAGGAGGCTCATTCCATGTCCGACAAACAAACCGCCGCCATGCTCGACAAGAAGCTCGACGAAAAGACCTCGCATATCATGTTCGTCTGCGGCATTGTGATGGTTATCGCCGTGCTGATCCATGACGGCGACCACATCCGCCAGGCCCTCAACTGGGGTTATCACATTCCTCTCGCCATCTGGGCGCTGAACCTCACCGTGTACATCTTCCCCGTCGTCACGATCTTTCTTGCCAAGTCCCGCCGCATGTCCTCCACGCTGGTCGGGGCGATCGGCGGCATTTTCACGCCGGCCTCCTTCCTCGGTCTGCATCTGATGGGTTCGGCCACGGGTCTGTGGGGCGTGTGGAACTTTTCCTATTTCGCGCTGATGAAGGGCGTGGAATATCAGGGCAACTATTATCAGGGCGTCGACTGGCTGAGCTGGGTGCTGCTGCTGCACATGGTGCCCTGCTGCGTGCCCTGCGCCGTGATCGGCTTCAAGCACTGGCTACGGCTGAAGAAGGAAGCAAAAGTTGGATAAGGAGAGCGTTGTCCTCGGCTGCGGCTGCGAGGTGTACGGCGACGAAGCGGAGGAGCTCAAGCAGCGCTTCCGCCTGCTTCGGCTGCTGATCGTCTCGACCGCGCTGAGCATGCCGCTCCTGTGGGATCTGCCGCCACGCTTTCAGTTCGTGCTGGCAACCGCACTGCAGTTTGGGCCGGGCCTGTACTATATCCGCAACGCGATCCGCGGCCTGCGGAACCGGACAGCGGGTATGGATCTGCTGGTGGCGCTGTCCACAACCGCAATCTACGCCTACAGCACGGTCGTCGTCTTCACCGTGACGGAGAATATCAAGCTCTACTACCTCTGCGACGGCGTATTGATCTCGCTGCTGCTCTTCGGGCGCTATCTCGAATCCGTGGCGATCTATCAGAGCGGCGAGGCGGTGCGCAGCCTGCTGCGCCTGCAGCCCAAGACTGCATTGGTGCTGCGTGACGGCGTTGAAACTGAGATTGACGCTGCTGAGATCGTCTCCGGGGATATGGTCATCCTCCTTCCCGGTGAGCGCATTCCCGCCGACGGACGGATCGTCGAAGGGAGCTGCCTCGTGGACGAATCCCTGCTGACCGGGGAGAGCGTCCCTGTTGAGAAACGCCCCAGCGAGCTGCTGACAGGCGGAACGCTCAACCGCGAGGGCCGCGTCCGCTATGAGGCGACGACCGTGGGCGAGGACTCCACCCTGCAGCAGATCGCGGCCTTCGTGCGCCGCGCGCAGAGCGAGAAGGCGCCGATCCAGCGCTTTGCCGACAGGATCGCCTCGATCTTTGTCCCGTCCGTGATCGCGCTTGCCGTGCTGATCTTCGCGCTTTGGTTTTTCCTGCTCTCCCCCGGTGACTGGGGAAAGGCAGTCTCGACCGTATGTGGCGTGCTGGTGATCGCCTGTCCCTGTGCGCTGGGGCTTGCCACTCCGGCGGCCTTGATGACGGCTTCCGGCAGAGCCGCCGAGCTCGGCATTCTGTTCAAGGGCGCGTCGGCCATCGAAAAGGCCTGGAGTGTGGATACCGTCGTATTTGACAAGACGGGCACGCTGACCGAAGGCCGCGTGGAGCTGGGCATGACCGACCCTCTCCGCGAGGACGCGAGAGCCTCCGTCGAGGCCTGCAAAGCTTTGGGACTGGAGCTCTGGATGATCTCCGGCGACAAGGGGGAGACGGCCAGACACATCGCGACGGAATGCGGGATTGAAAACATCCTGTTTGAGGTTAAGCCCGAGGAGAAAGCGCGGCAGATCAAGCGGCTGCGTGAGGAAGGTCGCTGTGTCGCCATGGTGGGCGACGGGGTCAACGACGCCCCGGCTATGGCCGAGGCCGATCTTGCAATCGCCATGGGTACGGGAACGGATGTCGCCATCGAATGTGCGGACGCCGTGCTCCCGGGCGGACGGATCGGCCGGGTGCCCCAGGCGCTGCGTCTCGCCCAAGCCGCAAGGCGCACGGTGCGGCAAAATCTCGCCTGGGCGCTTTTCTACAACGCGATCTGTATTCCCGTCGCGGCCTGCGGGATCGTGAATCCCTCGATCGCGGCGGCCGCCATGACGCTCTCGTCCAACGGGATCCTGCTGCATTCCTTGCGGCTGAACAAAGCGGAGGCTGCCAATGAGAACAGATAGCTGTGAGATCAAAGTACGCGGCATGCTCTGCCGCAGCTGCACCGACGAGATCGCCGGGCTGCTGCTGCGGACCAAAGGCGTCGTCAAGGCCTCGGTCAGCTATCGGAAAGCCATGGCCCAGATCGACTACGATCCCGCGCTGACCTCTCCGGACGCGCTGGAAAAACGGATCAAATCTCTCGGCTATGAAACCGGAGAGCGAAACCTTGCCGAGCGCTGGTTGGACTTCGGCTGTTTAGGACTCGCAGTTCTCCTGGCGTGGCTGCTGTTCCTTTTCGGCGGCGCTTCCCCGGAGATCGGCTCCGGAAGCTTTTCGGCGCTGTTTCTGGTCGGGCTTACGACCAGCCCGCACTGTCTCGGCATGTGCGGAGGGATCATGCTCTCCGCCTGCAGCGGACGGGAAGGGCGCAAGGCGCAGCTCGGCTCGGCGCTCGGATACAACGGAGGGCGGACGCTCTCCTATACGCTGCTTGGCGCGGCCTTCGGTGCTCTGGGGACCGTACTCAGCTACACACTCAGCGTGAAGTCGATGCTCTTTACCATGCTGGGGCTGGCCGTCCTTCTGCTGGGGCTGAACATGTGGGGCTTGCTTCCGGCTTTGCCCGCGCTGCCCGATACGCAGGGTTCGGCTTGTCGTCTCCCGGAAAAGATCAAGCGACAGGGGCCGCTGTTCGTCGGCCTGCTGACCGGGCTGATGCCCTGCGGGGCGCTCTACGCGGCGTGGCTCTGCGCCATGTCCTCCGGGAATGCCGGAAAAGGAGCTTTGCTCATGCTCTCCTTTGCCCTCGGCACCGCGCCGCTGATGCTGCTTTTTGCCTCGCTCGGCGCGCTAATGCCGCGCAGTTGGACGAAATACCTGCGCAAGCTCGGCGCGGTGCTTGTCACAGCAATGGGCGTAAAAATGCTGATTGCCGGTCTCTTGCTTTTGCGGGGATAATTCGGTATACTTTTTCCGAAAGCGAGGGATGGTTATGCCTTTGATCGTGGATAAAGAAGCCGTCCGGATGGAGATCCTGATGGCCTTTGAGCGCTGTATTGAGAAGAAGCCCATGACGAAGATCACGCTGCGGGATATTGCGGAGGAAGCGGGCATGTCCCATCCGAAGCTGCTGCACTATTTCGAAAACCGGGACGATCTGGTCGTGAGCTATCTGCGCTATACGAAGGATTTCATGACCGAGAAATGCAAGCTCTGGTTTGCAACGCATCTGCGTGCAAATTACGAGAGTAATCTTGCCTACATGAACGCCTTCATGTCCTATGTCGCGCGGGGCGAGGAGGGTGAGCAGCGTCCCAACGCCACCACGCAGACCTATGTGCTGGCTCATTACAGCGACGTGGTCGCAGAGCTGGTGAAGGGCGAGTTCCGCGAGTGGCGCGAGACGATGGAGCAATGCCTGATCGCAATCTATGGCCCGGAAGTCGGCAAGCGCGAGGCCGAAGCCATGATGATTCTCATCGCCGGCACATTTATTTGCAATTACAATGGCGCACTGACCGGCGAGATCAGCGATAATATTATCGGGTATCTGGGAAATCTGACACATTCATAAAAAGGATGATTCCATGAAGATTCACATACTGCAGTGCGGATGCATCCGGGTCGATCCGACTGTACCCTTTGGAAAGCGGCTCGATCTATTGGAAGCGACCAGACAGCTGACTGCGGCGGATAAGAACAGGATAACGCTTCCTGTTTTCACCTATCTGATCGAGCACCCGAGGGGCATGATGCTTGTAGACACCGGCCTGTGCCGGGAAATCAGTCCGAAGGGCGTGTACGATCCCAAAGCGGCAAGCGCGGTTTTTCCTTCTCGTATGGCCGCACTCCTTCATCCCTATGTCCCGAAGGGGATGGCGATCCACGAGCAATTGGCAAGTATGGGCATTCAGGCGGAGGATCTGGACTATGTGCTGCTGACGCATCTTGATGTTGACCATATCTCAGGACTCAGGCATGTGAGCAAAGCAAAGCATATTGTCCTGCCGGAATACGAATACTATTGGTCCTGCCGCACCGTATACAAGACCAGACAGCCACAGGGGCTTTGGATCCAATACCCCATGGAGCGCCCGTTTTACCGGGGCTCGTCGCTCGGCCCGAATCATTGGGTCATCGATCTGTTCGGGGACGAGAGTATTCAACTGGTCAATGTGCCGGGACATACGCAAGGCCAGGCAGCGATCGTGATCCGAAACGGAGGAAAATTTGTCCTTCTCACAGCGGACGCCGCCTTTTCTCCCCGCAACTGGCAGGAGATGATCGTGCCCGGCTTTGGCTTTGCCCGTGGCTTTCAGAGAAAAAGCCTCCGTTGGATCGCAGATATGGCCGCAGATCCATGCTGCGCCGCTGTGCTGTGCAGTCACGATCCGGATGTAAAGCCAGGAGTAATTGCTATATAGAAATAATTACCAATGATGGCCGGGAATGATAC
>JAEDKW010000088.1 GCA_016295615.1 Oscillospiraceae bacterium
AAAACGCCTTAGCCCGGAGGCCAGGTCATATCGCGACCGGAGAGCACATGGAAGTGCAGATGCGGCACGCTCTGCCCCGCCTGCTCGCCGATGTTGGACACCACGCGGTAGCTCTCGATGCCAAGCTCCTTGGTCAGTCTGGAAATGACCTCAAAGATATGCGCGACGACGGCGCTGTTGGTGTCGTCGATTCCTGCGACGGAAGCGATGTGCTCCTTCGGGATCACGAGGAAATGCACCGGCGCCTGCGGCGCGATATCGTAAAAGGCAAGGCACTTGTCGTCCTCATATGCCTTCCTGCCGGGGATCTCACCTGCGGCGATGGCGCAAAACAGACAATCGTTCTTCATGGAAAGCTCCTTTCAAATGAATTGGTTCTTTTCGGGACTGTAGTGATAGTCAATGGCTGCAAGCTTCGTGCAAAGCTCGTCTTTCGGCTCATCCAGCGCCCTGCACAGCTCATCCAGGCTGCCGTACTCGTCCCGCAGCTTCGTGTTGATGACGCTCAACAGCATGACCGGGTCATGGGGAAGCATTGCCTCTCACCCCAGCTTGCTCAGAACCAGATCGTCCACAGCCGCGAGCGCGTCGTCGACCTTGCTGATCTCGGTGCCGCCGCCCATGGCGCTGTCCGGCTTGCCGCCGCCCCTGCCGCCGCAGATCGGCGCGATGGTCTTGATGATGTCGCCGGCCCTGATGCCCCTGGCGACCGCGTCCTTGCCGCAGACGGCCAGCAGCGTGACCTTGCCCTCGTGGACGGAGGCGAGCACACCGACGATCCTGCTTTCCTTATCGCGCAGGAAGTCGCCGAGCTTGCGCATGGCGTTCGCGTCGAGCCCGTCGCGCTGAGCGGTGACGATCTTGAGACCGCCAAGTTCCTTGGCCGCGGTCAGGAAGCTGCGCGCCTCGCCGAGGGACGCCTGCTCCTTGAACTTTTCAAGCTGGGCTCTGATCTCCTTCATCTCGCCGAGCATGCCGCCGATGCGGTCCTCCAGCTCGTTCGAGGTGGTCTTGAGCATATGCGCCGCGCGCAGGAGCTTCTCCTGGACTCTTCTCAGCTCTTCCAGTGTCTGCCTGCCGGTGATCGCCTCGATGCGGCGCACGCCGGAGGCGACGCTGCCCTCGCTCTTGATGCGGAAAAGACCGACCTTGGCGGTGTTGTCAAGGTGCGTGCCGCCGCAGAACTCCATGGACACATCGCCCATCTCGACCACGCGCACGATCTCGCCGTACTTTTCGCCGAACATCGCAATGGCGCCCTTCTTTTTCGCCTCCTCGATGGGCAGGATCTCCGTCACAACGGGAATGCCGGCAAGGATCGCGTCGTTGACAAAGGTGTCGATCGCGAGCAGCTGCTCGGGCGTGATGGGCTCAAAATGCGTAAAGTCGAAGCGCAGGCGGTCCGGCTCGACAAGGGAGCCTGCCTGATGGGCATGCTCGCCGAGCACAGCCTTGAGCGCGGCGTCGAGCAGGTGCGTCGCCGTGTGCGCGCGGCGAATGGCGTCGCGGCGCTCCGTGTCGATGGCTGCTGTCACCGTGTCGCCGACTTTCAGCTCGCCGGACTCAAGCGTTCCGTAATGCATGAACTTGCCGCCCTTGTTCTTCTGAACGTTGGTGACCGTAAACTTGCCGATCGTGCCGAAGTCAGCGGTCTGACCGCCCATCTCGGCGTAGAACGGCGTCCTGTCGAGCACGACGATGGCGTCTGTGCCGGCAAGGATCTCCTCGCGCATCTCGTCCTCAGCGATGATGGCGAGGACCTTTGCCTCACAGGTGTTGTTTTCATAGCCGACAAACTCGGTCGCGGGCATTTCCTTACCGAGATCGACGCCGCTCCAGCCGAAGTCGCCGAGCGCCTTGGTGGCGGCGCGGGCGCGCTCCTTCTGCTCCTTCATAAGAGCCTTGAAGCCGTCCTCATCCACATCCATGTTTTCCTCCTTGACCATTTCGACCGTCAGGTCAAAGGGGAAGCCGTAGGTGTCGTAGAGCTTGAACGCGTCAGCGCCGGAGAAGGTCTTCTCCCCTGCCGCCTTGTGGTTTTCGAGCATTTCGGTGAAGATGCGCATACCGCCGTCAATGGTCCTGGCGAAATTCTCCTCCTCGGTGCGAATGACCTTGGTGATGTAGTCCTGCTTCTCGCGCAGATCCTTATACTCGCACTCGTTGACTGCAACAACGGTGTCGACGATCTCGTAGAGGAACGGACGGTTCACCCCCAGCAGCTTGCCGTGGCGGGCAGCCCTTCTGAGCAGGCGGCGCAAAACATAGCCGCGGCCTTCGTTGGAGGGCAGCACGCCGTCGCAGATCATCATGGTGGAAGAACGGATATGGTCGGTGATGATACGCAGGGAAACATCCTTGTCAAGATCGTCATGGTACTTGACGCCCACGATCTCGCTGACCTTATTGGTGATATTCATGACGGTATCGACCTCAAAGAGGGAACCGACATTCTGGCACACACAGGCAAGGCGTTCAAGACCCATGCCGGTGTCGATGTTCTTCTGCTTGAGCTCGGTGTAGTTGTTGTTGCCGTCGTTGTCGAACTGGGTAAAAACGTTGTTCCAGACCTCGATGTAGCGGTCGCAGTCGCAGCCGACCTTGCAGTCGGGCTTGCCGCAGCCGTGCTCGACGCCGCGGTCATAATAGACCTCGGAGCAGGGACCGCAGGGACCCGCGCCGTGCTCCCAGAAGTTGTCCTTCTTGCCGAAGCGGGAGATCCTGTCGGCGGGGATGCCGATCTTCCTGTTCCAGATGTCGAACGCCTCGTCATCGTCGATGTAAACGGACGGATACAGGCGGTCGGGCTCGAGACCGACGACGTCGGTGAGGAACTCCCAGCAAAACGGGATGGCTTCCTCCTTGAAGTAGTCGCCGAAGGAGAAGTTGCCGAGCATCTCAAAATAGGTGCCGTGGCGGTCGGTCTTGCCGATGTTGTCGATGTCCGGCGTGCGGATGCACTTCTGGCAGGTGCAGACGCGCTTACGGGGCGGCTCCTCCTCGCCCTTGAACCAGGGCTTCATCGGCGCCATACCGGCGGGGATCAGCAAAAGCGAGGGATCGTCTTTCGGAATAAGCGGAAAGCTCGGCAGGCGCAGATGCCCTTTGCTTTCAAAGTAGCTCAGAAACATTTCGCGCAGCTCGTTTAAGCCATGATAGGGATGAGACATAATCATTTGCTCCTTTATGTTAATTTTTTTGACAGCAAAAAGAAAAAAGCCCTCGTCCCGGCATAGGGGCGAAGACTTGCTTCACGGTACCACCCTAATTATCTCCCCTGCGGGAGCATCTTAGTTGTCCTGTAACGGGGACAGACCGTTCCGCTCCTCGCGGACTGCTCAAAAGCGGCTGCTTTTCATCAGAGACCGAGGGCTTGCACCGTCCCCTCTCGCTGAAGGCATGTCTGAAAAGCTGACTTTCTCATTGCGTATTGCTGTATTTTGCATTTATTATATCCGTTTTTTGTGTTTTGTCAACGCAAACTTGCATTTTCTCCCAATCTGTCATATACTGCCACTGTTTCCAGAGAGAAAGAGAGCGTTTTTTACCATGAAACAGTCCTGTTCCGGCTATTTTTATATTCTTCTGTGTACCCTGATCTTCAGTTTGGTCGAGGTCGTGCTGAAGATGGTAAGCGGAGTGTTCCACCCGCTGCAGATCACCGCTCTGCGGTTTCTGATCGGCGGTCTGGTGTTGCTGCCGTTTGCCATCCGCTCCATGCGCACGCACAAAGCGTCGTTCCATCCGGAGGACGCCGGCTTCTTTGCCCTGCTCGGATGCTTGTTTGTGTGCGTCGCCATGACGCTCTATCAGATGGCAGTCAACTATACCAAAGCCGCCGTGGTTGCCATTATTTTTTCCTGCAACCCGATTTTTGTCACTGTGTTCGCCTGCCTCATTCTGCGGGAGCGGATCCGTAAAAATCATGTCATTGCGCTGCTGATCGAGCTTTTGGCGATCCTGATCATCATCGACCCTGCTCACGCGCAGCTCAGCCCCATCGGCGTGACGCTGGGCATTCTTTCCGCTCTGCTCTTTGCTCTTTACAGCGTGCTGGGCAAAAAGCGCACGGCGAATTTTGGCGGGATCGCCGTGACCTGCTTTTCCTCGCTGTTCGGTTCGCTCGAGCTGATCCTCCTTCTGCTCTTTGCGCGTACCGGCATCGGCGTCCGGCTCTTAACCTCGCTGCACCTCGGCATCTACTGCAACGTTCCCCTGTTCACCGGGATCCCCCTCTCGGCGCTGCCGTGGCTCATCTATATCGGCGCGATCAACACGGGCTTCGGCTTCGTGTGTCACATGCTGGCGATGGAAAAAACGTCCGCACAGGAGGCATCGCTCATTTTTTTCCTCAAGCCCATGCTTGCGCCGGTTTTCGCGTTTCTTTTCCTCAGGGAGGAGCTGACGCTCAACATCATCCTCGGCATCGTCTGCTTTCTCATCGGCTCCGGCACGGCGGTCATCCCGGGGTTTTTGGAGCAGCGAAAGCGCTTGCGAAATCTGGAATATAAAGAATAAGAACGGCTCATGCCGTTCTTGTTTTTTAGGCAACAGCGCAGAATGGTCTTGTAAATGCAAGCCATTAAGCGGTGTTGCCTTTATTTTTTACCATATTTTGCGTTTTCTTTCAACGCTGCGGCGAAAACGGCGGCGCAGAG
>JAEDKW010000089.1 GCA_016295615.1 Oscillospiraceae bacterium
GACCTTGTAGGTCTGGCGCACCTCGGCGTGACCGATGACCGCTTCGCGGAACTTCGGCGCAAGCATGCCCTTCATCGCAGCCTCGATCTCGTCGATGGCATCGTAAATGACACGGTACATGCGCATATCGACATGGCTGCGGGCGGCGCTCTCGCGGGCGACCGCGTCCGGACGGACGTTAAAGCCGACGATGATGGCATTGGACGTGGAGGCGAGCATCACGTCGCTTTCGCTGATGGCGCCGACCGCGCCGTGGATCACGCGCACGCGGACTTCCTCGTTGGAGATCTTCTCCAGCGAAGCCTTGACCGCCTCGACACTGCCCATGACGTCCGCCTTGACAATGATGTTGAGGGTCTTCATTTCGCCTGCCTGGATCTGGCTGAACAGATCCTCGAGCGACACCTTGGAGATCGGGGCGTTGGCCTTGCGTTTTTCTTCCTCCTTGCGCTGTTCGACCAGCTCACGGGCAAGGCGCTCATCCGCGACGGCATTGAAGTGCGCGCCGGCTTCGGGCACTTCCCCGAGACCCGTGATCTCAACCGGCACGGACGGACCCGCGGAGGTGAGCTTCGCGCCCTTGTCGTTGACCATCTGGCGCACGCGTCCGACGGCGGTGCCGGCGATGATGATATCGCCCTGCTTGAGCGTACCGTTCTGCACGAGCAGCGTCGCGACGGGACCGCGGCCCTTGTCAAGCCGCGCCTCGACCACGGCGCCGGAGGCGGCGCGGTTGGGGTTTGCCTTAAGCTCGCTGACCTCGGCGGTCAGCGCGACCATTTCGAGCAGGTTGTCGATCCCCATGCCGGTCTTGGCGGAAATCGGGCAGACGATGGTATCGCCGCCCCAGTCCTCGGCGAGCAGACCGTACTCGGTGAGCTGCTGCTTAACGCGCTCGGGGTTGGCGTCGGGCTTATCCATCTTGTTGATGGCAACGATCACGGGGATCTCGGCAGCCTTGGCGTGGTTGATGGATTCGACCGTCTGCGGCTTGATGCCGTCCTCCGCGGCAACGACCAGAATGGCGATGTCCGTGATCATCGCGCCGCGGGCGCGCATGGAGGTGAACGCCTCATGACCCGGGGTGTCGAGGAAGGTGATGGGCTTGCCGTTGATCTGCACCTGATAGGCGCCGATATGCTGCGTGATGCCGCCGGCTTCGCCGGAGGCGACGGATGCGTTTCTGATATAGTCGAGCAGGCTCGTTTTGCCGTGGTCGACGTGACCCATGACCACGACGACGGGGGCGCGGGGCTGGAGCTCGTCTTCCGTATCCTGATGGTCGTCAATGAGCTTTTCTTCGATCGTCACGACGACTTCCTTTTCCACCTTGCAGCCGAGCTCTTCGGCAACGAAGGAGGCGGTGTCAAAGTCGATCAGCTGGGAAAGAGACGCCATCACGCCGTTTTTCATCAGGCACTTGACGACCTCGGCGCCGGTTTTCTTCATGCGCGACGCCAGCTCTCCGACGGAGATCTCATCGGGGATCTTGACGGTCAAGGGCGTCTTCTTTGCGATCTCAAGCTGCAGACGGCGCATCTTCTCCGCCTCTTCCTGCCGGCGCTTGTTGGAGAAGGTCATGGACTGCTTGCCGCCCCTGTTCCTGCCGGCATTGCGGAACTTTTCCTTATTGCTCTGGTTCATGCGGCGGTCGCCGGAACGCTCCGCCATATCCTGCAGCTTCTCGTCGTACTTGTCAAGGTTGACGTTTGTGACCTTGCGGGTGTCGACGATCTTCTTCTCCGGCACGCGGGTCGCAGGCTGCTGCGTTGCCGTGGACTTGCTCTGCTGCGCCGGGCGCGCAGCGGGAGCGGCAGGCTTTGCCTCCGCTTTGGGCGCGGAAGCCGCCGGCGCCGCGGGCTTCGCCTCCTGCCTGGGTGCAGGCGCCTCCTTCTTTTCCGGTGCGCTCTCGGCAAAGATCGTTTCGATCTTCACCTGATTCTTCTGCGTCAGATACTCAAATATAAAATTGATCTCGCTTTCCTCCAACACCTGAGAGGGCTTTTTGGGGGAATCCGTATAGGCTGCAAGAACCGTCAGAATGTCCTTTGACGCCATTCCGAAATCCTTTGCAATATCAGACACCTTACTTTTGTTCATAGTAGCCATGTATTACACCTCCATGTGTTGGGTCTTGCCGTTTTTCTTTTTCTTCACGCTGCCCTTGCCGAACTTGACCGGACGCGCAAGCGCGTAGCGTTTTGCGCTCTCCCGCTTTTCGCCCTCGCGGCGCAGCTTTTCGCGCTCTTTCCGGGTTTTGCTTCTGCGTCCCGGCGCTTTGGGCGGTTTCCCTGCCCCGGGCATCGGAAGCGCTTCGCTCTTTTCTTCCTTCGCGGCCGTTCTGCGCTTGCCCATGCGAAGATTTTTTTCGTGCTGCTCCTGCTCCCTGCGGCGCTGCTTCGCGCGCTGCGCCTTGACGCTCATTTTTTCCGCCAGCTCACCGTACGACGCGGCATCCTCTTCCGCGAGCTTCCCGGCGATCGCCTCGGCAAAGCCGATATCCGTCACCGCGACCATTGCGCAGGACGTGCGTCCCACCGCTTTCCCAAGCATATCCTTCGTGCAGGGAAGTCTTGTGTACAGGCAGGCGCCGGCTTCAGCAAAGTGCCTGAGCCTGCGAAAGCTGTTGTCGGCGGCGTCGGATGCGATCAGCAGCAGCCGCGCGTCCCTGGCGCGCGCCGCAGCGCCTGTCGGCTCTTCGCCGACCTCCAGCCTTCCGGCTTTTTTGGCAAGGCCGAGCAGGTTCAGTACTTTATTCACCGCGCTCCATCTCCTTTTCCAACGCGTCATACACGCTCTCGGGAATCGCGGTTTCAAAGGTCCGCTCCAGCGCGCGCGATTTTCTGGCGCGCTTGAGGCACTCCGCCGAGGGGCAGACGTAAGCGCCGCGCCCCGGCTTCTTGCCGCCGAAGTCGAGGGAGATCTCCCCCTCCGGACTCTTCACCACGCGAATAAGCTCGCGCTTTTCCTTCATCGTGCGGCAGCCCACGCACTGACGCTGCGGGAGCTTTTTCACTTTTTGCACGCAGACCGCCTCCTTTCCCCGTTATGCTTCTTCCTCGTCGCGGTAGCTCTCCGGCTTAATGTCGATCTTGTAGCCGACAAGACGCGCCGCAAGACGGGCGTTCTGCCCCTCCTTGCCAATGGCAAGGGACAGCTGGTCGTCGGGAACGATAACACGGCACGCCTTGCCCTCGTCCGCCATCCAGACGTCCACGACGTCGGCAGGAGCGAGCGCGGCGGCAATATACGCCGCAGGATCCTCGCTGTACTTCACGATGTCGATCTTCTCACCGCGCAGCTCGTCAACGATATTGTTCACGCGCTGACCGTGCTGACCGACGCAGGCGCCGATCGGATCGACGTTGGGGTCGTTGCTCCAGACCGCCATCTTGGTGCGGGAGCCGGCTTCGCGGGCGATCGACTTGATCTCGACGGTGCCGTCAAAAATCTCAGGCACCTCCAGCTCAAACAGGCGCTTGACAAGACCCGGATGCGTGCGGGAGATCACGACCTGCGGACCGCGGGACTGGCGGCGCACGTCGACAAGGTACACCTTGATGCGCTGACCCTCCGTAAGCGTCTCACCCTTGACCTGCTCGCCCGTGGTCAGGATCGCGTCGGTGGAATCCGTGCCGGTGCCGATGCGCAGCTTGGCATTGCCCGTGCGCGGGTCGATCTGCGTGACGACGCCGGTGAGGATCTCGTGCTGCTTGGAATTGTACTCCTCGTAGACCATGCCGCTTTCCGCCTCGCGCAGACCCTGGATGATGACCTGCTTGCCGTTGCCGGCGGCAATGCGTCCGAACTCGACATGATCGACGGGAATGTTGACGATGTCGCCGACGGCATACTTTGCCGAGATCGCCCTGGCTTCCTCCACGGACATCTGCGTGCCGGGGAACTCCACCTCTTCCACGACCTCCTTCTGGACATACATTTTAAGATCCTTCTTGTTCTCGTCCACGTCCACGATGACGTTTTCCACGCCCTCGTGGTCGCGCTTGTAGGCGGTGGTGAGCGCCTGAACGATCTTATCCATCATAAAGGTCTGAGAGATGCCGCGTTCCTTTTCCAGCATCGCAAGTGCAGCAAAGATTTCATCACATTTCATGGTAGTTGCTCCTTGTCCTATATATTGAATCGTAGCGTATTTTAGAAGTCACAGCGAAGGCGCACCAGCGCGATCTCTTCTTTTTCAAAGCGGAGGATCTGCCCGCCGGCCTTCATCTCCACCGCGCCGTTGTCATAGGCGGTCAGATCGCCGGAAAACTCCTTGCGGCCGTCACGCGGCTTATAGGTCTTGAGCACAATGGGCGAGCCCATAAACTGCTCAAAGTCGCCCGGGCGCTTCAGCGGACGCTCCGCTCCGGCAGAGGTCACCTCAAATATATAGCTTGTCTCGATGGGGTCCGCTTCATCCAGGGCGTCGCTGAGCGGGCGGGAGATCGCCTCGCAGTCGAGGATGTTGACGCCGCCCTCCTTGTCGATATAGACGCGCAGATACCACTGTCCCGCTTCGCGGACATATTCCACGTCCCAAAGCGTGCAGCCGTTCTCCTCCACGATCGGGAGCGCCAGCTCACGCACGATATCCGTTACTTTCTTCATCTGAACTCCTCGCC
>JAEDKW010000090.1 GCA_016295615.1 Oscillospiraceae bacterium
AAAGAAACCGCACTTCGTCATGAAGTGCGGTTTCTTTGCGCGGGAAGGCTTATTGCTTCACCACGCCGAACTGATAGAGATAGTCGCGCCACATCGGATAGTAGGCGGCCTTGACATGCACGCCGTCGCCGGAGTATTCCGCCGTCAGCGCGCCGGTATCGTCGTCAAAGACGCCGTTGCAGTCGATGAAGAAGACCGTTTTGCCGTCGGCAAGCCTGGAAAGCTCCGCATTGCGTTCGTTGATCGTCTCATTTTTGTAGAAGGACGTCTCGGACTTTTCCTGTGTCGTATGGAAGATCGCATGAAGAAAGATGATCGCGTCGGGCTGAAGCTCGCGCACCTGCTCGAGCAGCACCCTGTACTGCGCGGCCCAGGCCTGCGCCGAACCGGTGCCCAGCTCGTTGATGCCGAGCAGAATATAGATCTTGCCGTAGCTCCTCTGTGCGAGCGCCTGAGCAAGCGTCAGCTTGCCCTGCGGGGAGGGGAAGACCGCCTTTTCCGCCGCGGAGAAGACCGTCAGCCCGTTGTGGCAGAGATAGCTTGCGTTGTTCAGCCCTGCGTAAACCTTGAAGCCGTCAATGTGCGAATCGCCGATAAAAAGCGCGTCGTCAAAGTAGCTTGCGTCCACCGTGGTGAAGGGCAAGGCGGGCTCCGGTTCCGGCTCGGGCAGCGGCTCAGGCATGGGCTCCGGCGCGGGGAGGGGCTCGGGTCCGCCCGCCGGTTCGCTCCAGGGATAGACCCCGTCAGACAGCGCATCGGCGACCGCCGCGACCGGCGGGGTCAGGCGGTCAAGCTTGTCGAGGTAGGCTTCGTAGACGCCGGTCGGGTCGAGCGCGGCGTAGACATTGAGCGCCGCCGCGCTGAGCGCGCACAGCAGCAAAAGCGGGGAGAAGGAGCGGCGGGACATAAAAAACCTCCTAAAAGCTGGAGTACAGAAACGCATTGCCGGACGAGGCGGCGATGAAATAGACGCAGACCCAGAACAGCACAAACAGCACAAGACCGGTTTTAAGACCGCCGCGGTGTTTTTCATAAAAGCGCCGCGGCTGCGGCAGGCAGAGGAAAATGCCGAGCAGCAGCAGCCACCAGAAGGACGCGAGCAGCTTGAGCGCGTCGTAAGGTGAGACGGCGCTGTGCGTGCCGAAAAACGGGAACAGGCGGGTAAAGTACGCGCCGAGCGCGCCGAGATCGCTGATGCGGAAGATGACCCACGTCGGAGGGATGACAAAAAGCAGGTAGAGGTGCGAAAGCAGCGCGTGGCGCTTGAGAAAGCCGCCGATGCAGAACTTTTCGAGCAGGATGAACGCGAGCAGCACGAGCCCCCAGATCACAAAGTTCCAGCTCGCCCCGTGCCAGAGACCGGTGAAAAACCACACGACCGCGAGCGCGAGCGCCGTGCGCGCCTTTCCGTGCCGGCTGCCGCCGAGCGGAATGTAGAGATAGTCGCGGAACCATGTTCCCAGCGTGATGTGCCAGCGGCGGTAGAACTCACTCACCGAGCGGGAGGTATACGGCAGGTCAAAGTTGCGCGGGACGGGAAGCCCCAGCATCTGCCCAAGCCCCATCGCCATGAGGGAATAGCCGTGGAAGTCGAAATAGAGCTGCAGACTGTAGCTCACCGCGCCCAGCCACGCCAGCGGCGTCGAGAGATATTCAAAGCCGATGCGCTCGAGCGACGCCCACAGCGGCGCGAGCTGATCGGCGATGAGCACCTTGCAGCAAAGACCGATGACGAAGCGCTCAAAGCCGAGCTCCGCGTCCGTGCGGCGCGGCGTGCGCGATTTGAGCGCATTGCGCCACTCGCCGTAGCGCAGGATGGGTCCCATGATGAGCTGGGGAAAGGCGACGACGAAGGCGGCGTAGTCGATCAGGTTTTTCTCCGCCCTTGCCCCGCGGTACACGTCGATGGCGTAGCCCGCGCTCTGGAACAGGTAAAAGCTCAGCCCCAGCGGCAGCGCGAGCGAGACGACGGAAAATTCCCGCCCTGTCAGCATACCCAAATTTTCCAGAATAAAACCGGCATATTTGAAAAAAACCAAAAAATACAGATCTGCCGCGAGCGTGAGCAGCAGAAGCGCCAGCCGCGCAGATCTGTTCCGCCCGTCCATCATGCGTGCAAGGGCATAGTGAACGAGGACCGCCGCACCGAGCAGCAGCGTGTCGCGCGCGCCCGCGCCACAGAAGTAAAACGCGAAGCTGCCCAGCACGAGAACCGCATTTTTCAGCGCACGGGGGACGAGATAGTAGACCGCCAGAAAAAGCGGCAAAAAATAAAACAGGAAGGATAGATCAGTAAAGCTCACGGGAAAATGCTCCTGTCAGAAAAGGTTGGATCTCTGCAATTTTACATGAAGCGCATGGACTGCGGCAATGGAAAGATCCGGAAAAGACCCGGCGCTGCCACGCCGGATAAAATGCGCGATTTCGGTTTACATGCGCCGCCGGTCGTGCTACAATCCAAAAGACGAAAGACGCGGTGCGCCGGTGTTATGTCAATTCTAAGACGCCCGCCGCGAACTGTCAATTTCAAATGAGTAACAATTTCGGTTACAATTTGTAATGGAGGACAGCATGGAAAAAGAAACGGCATTTGCGCCGCTGCATCGCGAATCGGACGGAGCCACCGCCGGCGGGGCGCTCAGCGGGCGGGGCGTGCGCGCCGCGCTCGGTGAGGTGCGGACCGTCGGAAGGCGCATCGACTGCTTTGCGTCGATCGACTCGACGAACGATTACTTAAAGCGCATCGCCGCGGACGGCGCGCCCGACGGCACGGTGGCGGTCGCGGCGGAGCAGACAGCGGGACGCGGACGGCGCGGCAGAAGCTTTCAGAGCGCGGCGGATCAGGGCGTGTACCTTTCCGCTCTTCTGCGTCCGCAGCTCGGTGCCGGGGCGCTCCTGCCGCTCACCGGTCTGTGCGCGGCGGCAATGTGCAGTGCGGTGGAGCGCGTGTGCGCCGTGCGGCCGAAGATCAAGTGGACGAACGATCTCGTCCTGAACGGCAAAAAGCTCTGCGGCATTTTGACGGAGCTGGGCATGGAGGGCGGCGCGCTTTCCTATGTGATCGTCGGCATCGGCGTCAATGTCAGCCAGAAAGCGGAGGACTTTGAGGGCGAGGTAGCCGGTATTGCCACCTCACTCGAGCGCGAGCTTGGCACGCCGGTGTCCAAAAACGCGCTTGCCGCAGCGATGATCGGGGAGCTTGACGCGCTGTATACCGCGCTGCTGCGCGGCGAAACGGCGGACTATCTTGCGCGCTACCGCCGTGACTGCGTGACGATCGGGAAGGAAGTCCGGCTTATGTGGCAGGACGCAGGGGAAAAAGTGCTCGCGCTTGACGTGGACGATGCGTTCGGACTCGTCGTGCGGCATGAAAACGGAGAAGTGGAAACGATCCGCACAGGCGAAGTCAGCGTGCGCGGATTATACGGTTATGTGGAATGAGGAGACAGAATGGGCAAAGTGCTTTGGGAATTATTGATTACGTTCGCCAAAATCGGCGTCATGACCTTCGGCGGCGGGATGGCGATGCTGCCGATGCTGCAGCGCGAGATCGTGGAGCGTAAGGGCTGGGCAACGGAGGAGGAAATGGCGGATTACTACGCCATCGGACAGTGTACGCCCGGCATCATCGCGGTCAATACGGCGACCTTCATCGGCAACAAGCAGAAAGGGACGCTCGGCGGCATTGTTGCGACGCTCGGCGTGGTGCTTCCGTCGCTCGTGATCATTACGCTGCTTGCCGGCGTGATCGAGTATTATTCCGCGCTGGCGTGGGTGAAAAACGCCTTTGCCGGGATCCGCGTGTGCGTGTGCGTGCTGATTTTCAACTCGGTCGTCAAGCTGGGGAAAAAATCGGTGATCGACAGGTGGACGCTTGGGATCTTTCTGCTTATTCTTGTGCTTTCGCTCACGCTGGACTGCTCGCCGGTCGTGTTTGTCCTCGTCGCGGCGCTGTGCGGGCTTGCCGTCAAGGTCCTTTTTGCGAAGGGCGGTGAGACGAAATGACGCTTTACCTTCAGCTTTTCTGGGAGTTTTTTAAAACCGGACTCTTTGCCGTCGGCGGCGGCATGGCGACGCTGCCGTTCCTCTATGACATCTCCAACAAGACCGGCTGGTTTACGCACGCGCAGCTGGCCGACATGGTCGCAGTGTCCGAGTCTACGCCCGGTCCCATCGGCGTCAACATGGCGAGCTATGTCGGCTTTGTCACCGGCGGTGTCGGCGGTGCGGTCGTTGCAACGCTCGGACTCATTGCGCCGAGCATCCTCATTGTTTTGATCATTGCCGCTTTTTTGAAGGCGTTTCGTGACAGCAAATATGTTGACGGCGCGTTCTACGGTCTGCGGCCCGCATCTACCGCGCTCATTGCGTCGGCGCTTGTGACGGTTGCAAAGGTCGCGTTTTTCAGCAGTCAGAATTTTGGCGACCTTACCGCTGTGCTGCACGGCGTCGAGTGGAAAGCGGTCGTTCTTGCCGCGGTGCTCCTTCTGCTCACGCGCTATGTACCCAGGGTCAAAAGCTGGCACCCGATCGTGTTCATCGGACTTTCCGCCGCCGTCGGCGTGATCTTCCGCTTTGCGGGTGCGTAAAAAAAGA
>JAEDKW010000091.1 GCA_016295615.1 Oscillospiraceae bacterium
GCTTTCTTTCGTTGCAATCTTTGCCGTCTCATGATAAACTGTCTCAAAAGACCATAACAGGGGGCAGCTCTATGAAAATACTGTTTACCAATGCGGACCTTCTGCTCAGAAGGAACGGCGTCTATGAAACGCTGCGCGGCGCCTTCCTCGGTGTTGACGGGGACAGGATCGCCTATATCGGCACGGACAAGCCGGAGGAGAAATACGGCTCGGTCAAGGACATGACGGGAAAGCTTTTGATGCCGGGGCTGATCAACTGCCACAGCCACATCGCCATGACGCTCATGCGCGGCGTCGGCAGCGGGCTTCCGCTGCATGAGTGGCTGTTCGACAGCATTTTTCCCATTGAGGACAGGCTCGTGCGCGAGGAGGTCGCCGCGGCGAGCCGCTTTGCGCTGCTTGAGATGATCGCCGGCGGCACGACCAGCTTTTCCGATATGTATTTCTTCCCGTCGGCAACGGTCGAGGCGGTCGCCGAGGCAGGCGTCAAAGCGAACCTCAACCGCTGCGTGCAGTGCTTTGATGAAGCGCAGACGGTGGAGCAGAACCATCAGATCCCCGAGTCGCTGGCGCTTTTTGAGCAGTATCACAATGCCGAAAACGGACGCATCCGCATTGACTTTTCCATCCACGCGGAGTATACCTGCAAAAGCCGCATTGTCAGATCTTACAGTGAAATGTGCCGTGAACGCGGCGGCAGGATGCACCTCCATCTTGCCGAGACCGCGCGCGAGCAGCAGGAATGCATCGAGCGCTACGGCAAGACACCGGCGGAGTGGTTCGAGTCTCTGGGCACGTTTGACTCTCCCACGGCGGCGGCACACTGCGTCGCGGTGACCGAGAGCGACATGGATATTCTCCGCGCGCATGGCGTGAGCGTGGTTCATAATCCCACGAGCAACCTGAAGCTCGGCAGCGGTTTTGCGCCAATCCGCCGCATGATAGACAAAGGCATCAACGTCACGCTCGGCACGGACGGCGTAGCCAGCAACAACAATCTCAACATGTTTGAGGAGATGCATCTTGCCGATATCATCCACGACGGCTACCACAATGACCCGACGCACATCAAGTCCGCTGAGGTGCTGGACATGGCGACGGTCAACGGCGCAAAGCTGCAGGGGCGTGACGATACCGGCGTGCTGGAGGTCGGCAAAAAGGCGGATATCATCGCCGTCGATCTGACAAAGCCGCATCTCTATCCCAATTTCGACACGCTTGCGCTGCTGACCTGCTCGGCGCAGGCGGGCGACGTGTGCATGACGATGGCAGACGGCAGAATTCTGTATGAAAACGGCGTGTTCCTGACGCTGGACGCGGAAAAGGTGATTTCCGATATGAAGGCCGCCGTTGCAAGACTCTATCGCTGAGGAGGAGAATATGGAAAGAGCAGACAAAGACCTGGCGTTCCTGCTGCAATACGAAAATGTGGCGTGGTATGAAGACGGTAAAGTAAGAATACTTGACAGAAGGATCTATCCCGCGAAGGTCGAATTCGTGACCTGCACCTCGCATACCGAGGTTGCGCAGGCCATTACCGACATGGTCACGCAGAGCGCGGGTCCCTATACCGCCGTCCCGATGGGCATGGCGCTGGCGGCTTTCGAGTGCCGCGGCAAAAGCGCCGCGGAGCAGATGGAGCATCTGCGCCGCGCCGCCTACACGATCTCCCACGCCCGCCCCACGACGGTCAAGCGCATGTCGCAGCTGACGGACGTCTGTCTGGAGGTCGCCGAACGGGCGCTTGCGGAGGGGAAAAATGCCGCCGAGGAGATCAAAGCCCACACGATCGAAATGAACAACATTCGCTACAGCCGCATGGCGGCGATCGGCAGGTACCTGGTGGATATGTTCCCGGAAAACGGAACCGTCATGACGCACTGCTTCGCCGAGACGATCGTCGGCACGATGCTGCGCGAGTGCAGGAACCGCGGCAGGCACATCCGCCTGTTCTGCCCCGAGACGCGCCCGTATTTCCAGGGCGCGCGCCTGACCGCCTCCGTCTGTCATGACATGGGCTTCGATGTGACGGTCATTTCCGACAATATGCCGGCGTTTGTCATGCAGCGGGAAAAGGTGGACGTGTTCACCACGGCGGCGGACGCCATCTGCTGCGACGGACATGTGGTCAATAAGGTCGGCACCTTCCAGAATGCCATTGTTGCCAAATATATGGGGATCCCGTACTTTGTCACCGGCGCGCCGGACCAGGGGCACCCCACGGTGGATACGGTCCATATCGAGCTGCGCGATCCGGACTTTACGCTGCAGGCGATGGGCGTGCGCACGGCGATGGAGGGCGTCAAGGGCTATTATCCCGCCTTTGATATCACGCCGCCCGCGCTGGTCTCCGGCGTCGTGACGGATCTCGGCATCTATTCCCCTTACGATTTGAAGCGTTATTTTACGGACGGGAATATCGGAAAGGACAATCTGGTGGTGTAAGGCATGAATACTTTACAGAAATTGAAACAGGAGATCGTCGCCCGTTCGCTGCAGGCGTTTCGGGAGGGGCTGTTTTCCGGCACCTCCGGCAACATGAGCTGCTGCCTCCGCGAGGAGGGCAGGATGCTCATTACGCCGACCTCCGTGCGCTACGACGTGATGCGCGCGGAGGACATCGTCGTGATGAGGCTCGACGGTACGATCCTTGAAGGACGCCTGCAGCCGTCGTCCGAGTGGCGCATGCACGCGGCGATCTACGAAAAGAAGCCCGGCGTGAGCGCCGTGTTTCACACGCATTCCCCCTACGCAACGGCGTTTGCGGTGAACCGTCAGACGATCCCTGCCGTGCTCATCGAAGCGTTTGCCTTCCTCGGCGGCGACATCCGCTGTGCGGACTATGCGACGCCCGGCACAAGGGAAGTCGGGCTCAACGCCCTCCCCGCGCTGGAAGGGCGCATGGGCTGCACGCTTGCCAACCACGGCGTTCTTGCCGTCGGCAAGGATCTGCAGCAGGCGTATCTGAATGCCGAGTATGTCGAGGATGTGGCAAGGATCTACAGCCTTGCCAGGGCGGTCGGCACGCCGGTCCCGCTTGAGAAGCTGTAAATAATGCAAAATCCGAACAGCAGATGCTGTTCGGATTTTTTCGGCTTTTGATTAAATACCGCTCACAGACCCATCAGCTTTTCGGCTTCGGCGACAAGCTCGTCAAGGTCGAAGCGCTCGCAGATCTCCAGACAGGGGATGCCGTGCTCGATGCACTCGCTTTTGAAATACTGGCTGCAGCGAATCAGACGCTCCAGATCCGGATCGTCTGCGGCGCGGCTTTCGATGGCGTTGGCGCAGGAGCGGACCGCGTCGAAGTTCCCGCGGAGATACGCCTCGCTCATCACCACGAATACGCAGCGGATCCTCCGCAGCTCGTCTTCGGAAAAGCTTTCCTGCCATTCTGCGGGAATATAGCAGCCCTCAACGATCAGATTCTGCTTGCCTTCGATCACCGTCCTGATCATCTCGGCGACGAACGGCCAGAGGAAGTAGCGCATTTCATAGTCGTCCTGTACGGTCAGCTCCGTTCTGCCGGAGCGGATGAAGCCCATTTTGAGATGGTCGAGCGAGAGGTACGGCCAGTGATATTTTTCCAGCAGCTTCTGTGCCAGCAGCGTTTTCCCGACGTGACTGCTGCCGCCGATGAGAATGACCATAACGCGTCTCCTTGAAAATCAGATGATATAGAGAATCATAGCCGATTCCGCCGGTCGTGTCAATCTGCGCCCGGCAGCTTTTTCATCGTGTTTTTCAGCAGCGCGCAGCAGATGACGGTCAGAACGCCGGAAACGAGCGTGGGAAGATTGTAGAGGAAGGAATAGACCCACTCGTTGTTCATCGGCAGACCGTAAATGTCGTACATGTACTCGCCCCAGAGGGTCGCGCCCGTGACCCATACGGCAAGGAAACGTCCGAGGCAGCCGAGCGCCGCACCGCCGAGCATGCCGGCGGTCTTCTTTCCGTGTCCCACGCCGGCAAGACCGATGAGCGTGCAGGCGATGACGTAGTCGCCGAGGATCGACTGCCAGCCGATGGCGATGCCGCCGCCGAGCATGAAGTCGATGACGCCCAGCGCGAGACCGGCAAGAAGACCGCGGGAGAGACCCCAGCGCAGGGCGTAGAGAACGATGGGCAGCATCATCAGAGAGACCGAGCCGCCCTCCGGCATGTGCCAGATCTTCACGTAGCCGAGCGCCTCGGCTGCCGCGACCATCAGCGCGCCTTCCACGAGCGCGCGCGTTTTTTTGTTGGTATTCATGTGTTTGCCTCCTTGAAAAATAAAACATCGTAACGACGGCGTTACGATGCAAACAATAAAAGAGAGTTTTCTGCTTCTATTCCGCATTCCTACGCCGGCATTATCCGGATCAGGTTCGAGGGACTTGCGCGGCAATACGCGCACATCTCAGCCGACTTGCGTCAGCGCCCCTTGCACTTGTCGGATGAATTATAATACCGG
>JAEDKW010000012.1 GCA_016295615.1 Oscillospiraceae bacterium
GATAAAAAGCCCTTTTGTATGGCTTCGCGATCTGCCATACAAAAGGGCTTTTTACTTCTTCTCTGAAACCGGTTTAGACCAGTTCGATCATCGCGGTCTCGGCGGCATCGCCGCGGCGGACGCCGGTGCGAACGATGCGGGTGTAACCGCCGTTGCGCTCAGCATAACCGGGAGCGATCTCCTTGAACAGCTTCTTGCAGACGTCTTCGCGCGTGATGAAGCTCATCGCCTGACGGTATGCTGCGAGGTCGCCCTTCTTGCCGAGGGTGATCATCTTCTCAGCCATGGGCTTGATTTCCTTGGCGCGGGTGACGGTGGTCTCCATCTTGCCTTTGTCCAGAAAATCGGTGACCTGCTGACGGAGCATCGCCATACGCTGATCGGTCGTCTTACCGAGCTTACGAGTTCCGGGCATGTTGGTTTTCCTCCTTGTAAGGATTAGTCGTTGACTTTCTTCCTACGGCATTGCGTAGTTTACGGTCGGTGTTGTTTCAAATCAGTTGTTCTCTTCACTGGCAAGGGACAGCCCCATCATCGCCAGCTTGTTGATGACCTCCTCCAGACTCTTGCGGCCGAGGTTGCGGACCTTCATCATGTCGTCTTCGGTCTTGGAAATCAGATCCTCGACGGTGTTGATGTTGGCGCGCTTGAGGCAGTTGAAGCTGCGCACGGAGAGATCCAGTTCCTCGATGGTCAGCTCCAGAACCTTATCGCGCTGCGCCTCCGCCTTCTCGACCACGGTGGACTTGCCGCCCATGGCATCGGAAAGGTCGGTGAAGAGCGCGAAGTGGTCGCAGAGGATCTTGGCACCGAGGGAGACGGCGTCACGCGGGGTGATCGTTCCGTCCGTCCAGACTTCAAGCGTGAGCTTGTCGAAGTCGGTCACATTGCCCACACGGGTGTTCTCAATGGTGTAATTGACTTTATATACAGGCGTGTAGATGGAGTCAATCGGAATAAGACCGATCACAGACTGTGCCGGCTTGTTGCGCTCAGCAGACACATAACCGCGACCATGAGAAAGCGTCAGCTCCATATTGAGCGTTGCACCTGCATCGAGCGTGGCAATATGAAGCTCGGGATTCAGGATCTCGACTTCACTGTCGCACTTGATATCGCCCGCCTTCACCTCGCAGGGACCGACCGCTTCAATGTAGACGGTCTTGATGCCGTCGGCATTGTGCAGCTTGGTGATCAGGCTCTTGACATTGAGGACGATCTCCGTCACGTCCTCCTTGACGCCGGGGACGGTGGAGAACTCGTGCTGAACGCCTGCGATCTTGATGCTGGTAGCGGCAGTGCCGGGCAGAGACGAGAGCATAATGCGGCGAAGCGCATTGCCCAGCGTGATGCCGTAGCCGCGCTCGAGCGGCTCCACGACAAATTTGCCGTAATTGCCGTTCTCGGCATCTTCCAGACACTCAATCTGGGGCTTTTCAATTTCAATCATGCAGTTACCCTCCTTCTCAGTTCTGCGGTCTTCAGGACCGCATCATAATGGTTGCTTGTGACAGTTGAGGGTTTCCCCCGATTACTTGGAGTACAACTCGACGATGAGGTGCTCCTCGATCGGAAGATCGATGTCCTCACGGGCAGGAACTGCAACGACTTTTGCAACATTGTTCTTATCCATCTCGAGCCACTTGGGAACAACGCGGGAAGCGTTGGCTTCCAGAGCGCCCTTGAACTTGTCGAGGGAGCGGGAGGAATCCTTGAGCTCGATGGTCTCACCGACGGAAACGAGGTAGGAAGGAATGTTGACCTTCTTGCCGTTGACGGTGAAGTGACCGTGACGGACAAGCTGACGAGCCTCCGCACGGCTCATCGCAAAACCGAGACGGTACACAACGTTATCCAGGCGGGATTCAAGGATAGCGAGCAGGTTTTCACCGGTCATACCCTTGCGCTTGGAAGCCATCTCGAAATACTCAGCGAACTGGCTTTCGAGAACGCCGTAGTAACGGCGTGCCTTCTGCTTTTCACGAAGCTGAACGCCATACTCAGACAGCTTCTTGTTTCTTGCATTGCCATGCATGCCGGGCGCGTAAGCGCGGCGCTCGACAGCACACTTATCCGTATAGCAGCGGTCGCCCTTGAGGAAGAGCTTCTGGCCCTCTCTGCGGCACAGGCGGCAGACTGCTCCGGTATATCTTGCCATTTGCTTATACCTCCTATTTTAATTAGACGCGACGACGCTTGGGGGGACGGCAGCCATTGTGCGCAATGGGCGTGACGTCCTTGATCATGGTGACCTCGAGACCGACAGCCTGAAGTGCGCGGATAGCGGCTTCACGACCCTGACCGGGACCCTTGACAAAGACTTCAACCGTCTTAAGACCATGCTCCATCGCCGCAGTGGCGGCCGTCTCAGCGGCGCTCTGTGCTGCAAAGGGAGTGGACTTCTTGCTGCCGCGGAAGCCGAGACCGCCGGAAGATGCCCAGGAAAGGGCATTGCCCTGAGAGTCGGTCACCGTGACCATGGTGTTGTTGAAGGAAGAACGAATGTGGACCTGACCGCGTTCAATGTTCTTCTTCTCGCGACGGCGGCGGATCACTTTCTTGCCGTTAGCTTTTGCAGTTGCCATTTTCTATTCTCCCTCCTTACTTCTTCTTGTTCGCGATGGTCTTCTTGGGGCCCTTGCGGGTGCGCGCGTTGGTCTTGCTGCGCTGACCGCGAACGGGCAGACCGCGGCGATGACGGGTGCCGCGATAGCAGCCGATCTCGCTGAGTCTCTTGATGTCGAGCGCGGTCTGACGGCGAAGGTCGCCTTCCACGATGTAGTCGTGGTCGATGGTTTCACGAAGCTTGGCTTCCTCCGCATCGGTCAGATCCTTAACGCGGGTGTCGGGGTTAACGCCTGTGCGTGCCAGGATATCCTGAGCACTTTTTCTGCCAATACCATAGATGTAAGTCAAACCGATTTCGATTCGCTTATCCTTGGGCAGGTCAATACCGGCAATACGTGCCATACTTTTAAAGCACCTCCAATTTCTTCTTAGCCCTGTCTCTGCTTATGCTTCGGATTCTCGCAAATGACCATGACACGGCCTTTGCGACGGATCACTTTGCACTTCTCGCACATGGGCTTCACGGACGGTCTTACTTTCATTTTGATAAACCTCCTACTTACTACGCCAGGTAATCCGGCCCCGGGTCAGATCATAGGGCGACATCTCCACTGTCACCTTGTCACCGGGCAGAATCCTGATGAAATTCATTCTGAGCTTTCCGGAAATATGCGCTAAAATAATGTGTCCATTTCCAATGTCGACTTGGAATGTGGTGTTGGGCATGGCCTCAACGACGGTGCCCTCCACTTCTATCATGTCGGATTTTGCCAAGTGTTATCCCTCCTGGTCTGGATTGCCGTGATCGCTGAACGCAGCGATGGCTTTACGAAGCTCACTGTTTGTGATTTTTTCATTGCTCCTGATTTTCTCCGCAACGCGGCAGTCGCTCTGCGCAATGAATCGGACGTGCCTGCACTTTTTCCGTTTCGGCGCTTCAAGCTTCCTGCACTTGCCGTCGGCAAGCAGCAGATACTCCCCCTCTGTGCCCAGAACGAAGAAGTACTTGCCTTTCTCCCTGCCGGCCGTTGCCTGCACAAGATTGGATTTCGCAATGTCCATTTACTCACCTCAAGGCGCGGGAACCGTCAGAAGCTCCGGTTCGTCAGATGTGATGAGGATCGTGTTTTCGTAGTGCGCGGCGTATTTCCCGTCACGGGTTTTGACGGTCCATCCGTCCGGCATCTGCCGGATCGCTGCCGTGCCTGCATTGACCATCGGTTCGACGGCAAGCGTCATGCCGCGCAGGAGCTTCGGTCCGTGACCCGCAATGCCGAAGTTCGGCACCTCGGGGCTCTCGTGCATGTTTCTGCCGATCCCGTGACCGACATACTCGCGCACAACGGAAAAGCCGTTGCCCTCCACGTATTCCTCAATGGCATGAGAGACGTCCGAAAGGCGTCCGCCCTCGCGGGCGTACTTGATGCCTTCAAAGAAGCTCTGTCTTGTCACATCGATCAGCCGCTGCGCCTCCTCGGAAATTTTCCCGCAGGCGTAGGTGGCTGCGCAGTCGCCGTGATATCCGCCGATATACGCGCCCACGTCCACGCTGACGATATCGCCCTCCCGGAGCACCCGTTTACCGGGGATGCCGTGGATGACCTCGTCGTTGACGGAGATGCAGACGCTGGCGGGATAGCCGTTGTAATTCAAAAACGACGGCTCGGCGCCCTGCGACCGGATGAAACGGCACACTGCTCTGTCGATTTCCTGGGTTGTTACGCCGGGCTTTACCATTTCCCCTGCTAACGCACGGGCAGCCGCGGTAATTTTTCCCGCTCGGCGCATCAGTTCGATCTCGCGCGCTGATTTAATCGTTATCATACAGCGCTTACCTCAACACATCGAGAATCGCTTTTGAGGTGGCCTCGACAGAGCCCATGTCCCCGATGGAACGAAGCACGCCGCGGGACTTATAGAAGTCCTTGAGCGGTTCCGTTTCCTTATGATAGACCGTGAGCCGGTCTTTGACCGTCTCCGGTGCATCATCCTTACGAGTGACGAGCTTGCCGCCGCAGACGTCGCAGACGCCTTCGACCTTGGGCGGAACGGCTGTGATATGGTAGCTCGCGCCGCACTTCTCGCACACTCTGCGTCCGCTCATGCGTTCCATGATGGTCGCGTCAGCGACCTCCATGGAAACGACATGGTCGAACTGAATACCGGCCCTTTCCAGTGCCTCCGCCTGGGCGATCGTGCGGGGCACACCGTCAAGGATGTAGCCCTTCGCGCAGTCGCTCTCGGCAAGACGCTCCGTGATAATGCCGATGATGACCTCATCGGGTACCAGATGGCCGGCGTCCATATAGGACTTGGCCTTCATTCCCGTCGGCGTACCGTTTTTGATCGCCGCGCGCAGAATGTTACCGGTGGAAATCGTAGGAATTCCAAGCTCGTCGGCGAGAATTGCGGCCTGTGTGCCCTTTCCCGCGCCGGGAGCGCCCAATAAAATCAGTTTCATTTTTTGCCTCTCTTACTCGAGGAAGCCCTTATACTGACGCATCAGCATCTGGGATTCCAAAGCCTGAACAGTTTCCAAAGCAACACCGACAACGATGATGACGGAAGTGCCGCCGATGGCGAGGCTGGAGTTGCCCAGCAGCTTGCCGGCGATCAGCGGGCAGATCGCGACAATGCCGAGGTAAATGGCGCCAAACAGGGTGACCTTGTTGAGAACCTTGGCAATAAAGTCAGACGTGGGCTTGCCCGGACGGAAGCCGGGGATAAAGCCGCCGTTGCGCTTGAGGTTATTGGAGATCTCAACGGGGTTGAACTGAATGGTGGCATAGAAATAGCTGAAGGCAATGATCATCAGGAAGTAAACGATCAGATAGACCACAGACTTGGTGTCGATCGCCTGCAGGAACGCATAGGCAAAGGTCCCCTCCTCCGGAGCCTTCATAAAGGCTGCAATGGTTGCGGGCAGGGAGGCAATGCTCTGCGCAAAGATGACCGGCAGAACGCCGGACATATTGACCTTCATGGGAAGGGTGGATGCCTGACCGCCGTACATCTTGCGGCCGACCTGGCGCTTGGCATACTGCACGGGAATGCGGCGCTCGGCGCCGTTGACATGGACAATGAGAACGACCATGGCAAGCATGCCGATGAGCAGCAGCGCGATCCACAGGTAACCGATCGAGCCCTTTCCTGCGATGTAGCTCATGCCCAGGCTGACCATGTTGGGAACACGGCTGAGGATGCCGGCAAACAGGATGATGGAGATACCGTTGCCGATACCGAATTCATTGACCTGTTCACCGAGCCACATGACGAAGGAGGAACCGGCAACGAAGGAAATAATGATCACCAGCGCTGCCCAGATGCCCTGCTGCATCAGAATGCCGTAGTTCTTCATGATCATATAGTAGCCAAAGCCCTGGAGCAGGGCGATCGCCACGGTGGCGTAACGGGTGATGGCGGCGATCTTCTTCTTGCCTGCCTCCCCGCCCTCGCGAGCCAGCCGCTCAAGCGCGGGGATCGCGATGGTCAGCAGCTGGATGATGATCGAGCTGTTGATGTAGGGCTGGACGCCCAGTGCGAAGACCGTTGCCTCGGCGAAGGCGCCGCCGGACATCACGTTGTAGAGTCCGAGCACCGTGGTGCTCATGCCATCGAGATAGCTCTTGAGCAGTTCAGTGTCGACATAAGGGACAGGGATCGCATTACCGATGCGGAAAATGAGAAGGATCAGAGCTGTAAAGATGATCTTCTTGCGAAGCTCGGGAATCCCCCATGCTTTACGGATCGTCTGAATCACTTAGATCACCTCTGCCTTTCCGCCAGCTGCTTCGATTGCTTCCTTAGCAGACTGGGAAAACGCAGCGGCCTGAACGGTGACCTTCTTGGAAACGGAGCCGTTGCCAAGAACCTTGTAACCGTACTCACACTTGCTCAGGATACCCTTGGCAAGCAGAGCCTCTGCGGTAACGGTCTCGCCGTCTTCGAACTTGTCGAGTGCACTCAGGTTGATGATCTCATAACGCTTTGCGAAAATGTTGTTAAAGCCACGCTTCGGGGTACGGCGCGCCAGAGGCATCTGACCGCCTTCAAAACCGATGCGAACACCGCCGCCACTGCGGGCCTTCTGACCCTTGTGACCGCGACCGCCGGTCTTACCGTTGCCGCTGCCGTGACCGCGACCCTTGCGGTAAGCTTCCTTGGTGGAGCCAGCGGCGGGAGACAGATTATAAAGTTCCATATCTGTTCCTCCTTATTTCTCTTCGGTGACCTGCAGCAGGTAGCCGATCTGAGCGATCTTGCCGCGGGTCTGGTCATTATCGGGCTGCATGGTGAAATCACCAATCTTGCGCAGACCCATGGAGTTGGCAGTGGCAATGTGCTTTGCATGTCTGCCGTTCAAGCTCTTGATGAGCTCAACTTTCAGTGTCTTAGCCATGTTGCTCTGCCTCCTTAACCAATGATTTCTTCCACGCTCTTGCCGCGGATCTTGGCAACCTGCTCTGCGGAACGCATGGCACGGAGACCTTCGAAAGCGGCGCCGACAACGTTATTGGGGTTGTTGGAGCGCAGGCACTTGGTACGAATATCCTTGATACCGGCAGCTTCAACAACAGCACGGACTGCGCCGCCGGCGATCACGCCGGTACCGGGGGCTGCGGGCTTGAGAAGCACGCGGCCTGCACCAAACTCGCCGATGGTCTCGTGAGGAATGGTGGTGCCGTCCAGGGTGACGGTGATCATGTTCTTCTTGGCAGCCTCGAGACCCTTGCGGATCGCCTCGGGAACCTCGGCAGCCTTGCCAAGACCGTAACCGACCTTGCCCTTGCCGTCGCCGACGACCATCAGTGCGGAGAACTTGGCCACGCGGCCGCCCTTAACGGTCTTGGAAACACGGTTGAGGAAAACCAGCTTTTCCATGTATTCGCTCTGTTCACGTTCAAATCTAGGCATTGTATTTTCCTCCTCCCTTAGAATTCCAGGCCGCCCTCGCGGGCGCCTTCAGCCAGCTCAGCAACACGGCCGTGATACAGGTAACCGCCGCGGTCGAACACGACCGTGTCGATGCCCTTGGCCTTGGCGCGCTCGGCAACCAGCTTGCCGACAGCGCGGGCTGCAGTCTTGTTGCCGCCGTTGCCTTCGATTTCCTTGTCCAGAGAGGAGGCGCTCACCAGCGTGTTGCCGGCAACGTCATCGATGATCTGGGCATAGATGTTCTTCTCGCTGCGGAAAACATTCAAACGGGGTCTTTCGGGAGTGCCGGAGACTTTCGCGCGGACTCTCAGATGGCGCTTTAAACGCTGCGCTTTGGTATCGGGTCTTTTAATCATATCGGCACACCTCCTTATTTCTTGGCGCCGGTCTTACCGACCTTGCGGCGGATGACTTCATCCGTATACTTGATGCCCTTGCCCTTATAGGGTTCGGGAGGACGCTTCTCGCGGACTTCGGCAGCGAACTGACCGACCATCTGCTTGTCGCAGCCGGAAATGACGATCTGGTTGGGCTGGGGAACTTCGATCGTAATGCCGGGGATCTCGGACACTTCAACGGGGTGAGAATAACCGATGGTCAGGATGAGCTTGTTGCCCTCCTTGGCGGCACGGTAACCGACGCCGTTGATCTCGAGACTCTTCTTGTAGCCCTCGGTCACGCCGACGACCATGTTGTGCAGCAGCGCGCGGGTCAGACCGTGCAGCGCGCGGTTCTCCTTCTCGTCGTTGGGACGGGAAACGAGGAGCTCAGCGCCTTCCTGCCGGATGGTCATGCTGGGTTCGAGCTGCTGGGTCAGGGTACCCTTGGGACCCTTGACGGTGACAAGGTTGCCGTCTGCGATGGTGACTTCCACACCGGCGGGGACAGCAACGGGCATTTTACCAATTCTACTCATTGTTTCATACCCTCCTTACCACACAAATGCCAGGACTTCGCCGCCGACATGCGCTGCGCGGGCAGCTTTGTCGGTCATGACGCCCTTGGAGGTGGAGACGATGGCAATGCCGAGACCGCGGAGAACGCGGGGCAGTTCGTCTGCGCCGACGTAAACGCGGAGACCGGGCTTGCTGACGCGGCGCAGACCGGTGATGACCTTGTCCTTGCCGTTGTACTTGAGGGTGATGTGGATCGTACCCTGGGTACCATCGTCAACGATCTGGAAGCTCTTGATGTAGCCTTCGTCCAGCAGGATCTGAGCAATGCTCTTTTTCATGTTGGAGGCAGGAACATCAACAGTGTCGTGCTTTGCGTTGTTTGCATTGCGGATGCGGGTGAGCATATCCGCAATCGGGTCTGTGATATGCATGAATGATATCCTCCTGATTTAGAGTTACGGACTGTTGTCCGTTTCGGTCGCGAGGTATCACTGCCAATTTGGAGCGTGCCTGCCGCACGCGGCAAGCGCGCGTAATTGACAGTGACCTTTCGTGATCCTTATCGCCAGAGCTCCATATCAAAAGCTCGTGGTTACGGGGTTTCTTGTTCCGAAGTCTCCTTCGGAACGGTCTTTCCGATGGATTTTGTTCTCATAACAAGGCGAAGCGACGCCGCTGTACCTTGTGTACAGCAAGGCGCTTCAACGAAGCATGAGGGCAAAAGACTTAGAAGGAAGCCTTGCGAACGCCGGGGATCTGTCCCTTATACGCCAGCTCGCGGAAGCAGATACGGCAGACGCCGTAGTCGCGCAGGTAGGCGTGAGGACGGCCGCAGATCTTGCAGCGGTTGTAAGCACGGGTAGAGAACTTGGGCTCAGCCTGCTGCTTGAGAATCATAGATTTCTTAGCCATTTGTTCTTATCCTCCTACTTAGCGTTCAAAGGGAGCGCCGACCAGGGTCAGCAGCTCGCGGGCTTCTTCGTCAGTCTTCGCGGTGGTGCAGATAACGATATCCATGCCGCGGATCTTGTCGATCTTGTCATACTCGATCTCGGGGAAGATCAGCTGTTCCTTGACGCCCAGGGCATAGTTGCCGCGGCCGTCAAAAGCGTTGGCGCTGATGCCGCGGAAGTCGCGGACACGGGGAAGCGCCACGTTGAACAGACGGTCCAGGAACTCCCACATCTTGTCGCCGCGGAGGGTGACCTTGGCGCCGATGGGCATGCCTTCACGGAGCTTGAAGTTTGCAACGGACTTCTTGGCCTTGGTAACAACAGCCTTCTGGCCGGTGATGGTGGTCAGATCCTTGACGACAGCTTCGAGGACCTTGGCGTTTTCCTTGGCCTCGCCGCAGCCGACGTTCACGACGACCTTGTCGATTCTGGGGATCTGCATGGTGGACTTGTAGCCGAACTTCTTAAAGAGAGCGGGCGCCACTTCTGCCTTATACTGTTCTTTCAGTCTTGCCATTGTGTACGTCTCTCCTTTCTTACAGCTCAGCGCCGCAGTGCTTGCACACGCGGGACTTCTTGCCATCTGCGATCTTGTGCGCAACACGGGTGCCCTTGCCGCACTTCGGGCAGACGACCTGCACCTTGGACGCGTACAGAGCAGCCTCACGCTGCACGATGCCGCCGGTCTCGCCCTGCTTGCGGGGCTTGACATGGCAGGTCACCATATTGATGCCTTCCACGACGACCTTGGACTCGCTGGGAACGGTGCCGAGCACCTTGCCCTGCTTGCCCTTGTCCTTGCCGGACAGGACGATAACGGTATCGCCCTTTTTCACATTCATAGCCATTCTTCAAGCCCTCCTTAGACAACTTCGGGAGCGAGAGACAGGATCTTAAGATAGTCCTTGTCACGCAGCTCACGTGCGACGGGCCCAAAGATACGGGTGCCGCTGGGGTTCTTGTCGTCCTTGATGAGGACAGCCGCATTCTCGTCGAAGCGGACGTAGGTGCCGTCTTCACGACGGACGCCCTTAGCGGTGCGGACGATAACAGCCTTGACGACCTCGCCCTTCTTGACCTGACCGCCCGGAGCAGCCTTACGCACGGAGGCAACGATGGTATCGCCAATGTTGCCGTACTTGCGACCGGAACCGCCCAGAACGCGGATGCACTTGATTTCCTTGGCACCGGTGTTATCGGCAACCTTCAGGAAAGTTTCTTGCTGAATCATTTTCCGGTACCTCCTTACTTAGCCTTTTCGACGATTTCGACCACGCGCCAGCGCTTATCCTTGCTGAGGGGGCGGGTCTCCATCACCTTGACGGTATCGCCGATACCGCATTCATTGTTTTCATCGTGGGCCTTGAGCTTATAGGTGCGGCCGACGATCTTCTTGTACAGCGGGTGAGCAACGCGGTCGGAAATCGCGACGACGACGGTCTTATCCATCTTGTCGGAGATAACCTTACCAACGCGGACCTTACGGGAGGAAATTCTCTTCTCTTCCATCTTACTTCTCCTCCTTTTCACGGATCATGGTTTTGACTCTGGCAATATCACGCTTGGTCTCAACGAGCTTCTGCGGGTTATCGAGCTGATTGGTTGCGTGCTGCATGCGCAGGAGAAACAGATCCTTCTTGAGAGCGTCGAGCTTGGTGTTGAGCTCTGCAACGCTCATTGCACGTACTTCACTTGCCTTCATCTCATTCACCTACTTCCTGGGTCTCGACCTCGCGCTTGACGATCTTGGTCTTGATAGGCAGCTTGTGGCTGGCAAGACGCAGAGCTTCGCGAGCGGTCTCTTCGGGGACGCCGGCGATCTCGAACATGATACGACCGGGCTTAACAACTGCCACCCAATATTCAGGGGAGCCTTTACCGGAACCCATACGGGTCTCAGCCGGCTTCTGAGTAACGGGCTTATCGGGGAAGATCTTGATCCAGACCTGACCGCCGCGCTTGGTGTAGCGCGTCATGGCGATACGGGCTGCTTCGATCTGATTGCTGGTGATCCATGCGGGCTCAACGGCCTGAAGACCGTATTCACCGTAGGAAATGGTGTTGCCGCGCGTTGCCTTACCGGTGAGGCGGCCACGCTGCACTCTGCGGTATTTTACTCTCTTGGGCAGAAGCATTACTGTGCGCCTCCTTCCTTGTTTTCAGCGGGTTTGCGGAAACCGCCCTGGGGACGATTGCCGCCGCGGTTGAAGCCGCCTTCGCGGCGCTGACCGTTGCCCTGACCGTCACGGCGGGGACGGCGGTCGCCGTCGCGGCGGGGACGACGCTCACGACGCTCTTCGTACGGCTTGGTGGTGTCCAGGGTACGAGGCGTGGTGCGCAGGGTCTGGGTGAGGACTTCGCCCTTGTAGATCCAAACCTTGACGCCGATGCGGCCGAAGGTGGTCGCAGCCTCGGCAAAGCCGTATTCGATGTCGGCGCGGATGGTCTGCAGGGGGATGGTGCCCTCATGATAGTGCTCGGTGCCGGCAATTTCGCGGCCGCCGAGACGGCCGTTGCAGCAGCACTTGATGCCCTTGGCGCCGGCGCGCATGGCGCGACCCATGGCGTTCTTCATCGCACGGCGGTGAGAGATACGCTTTTCGAGCTGCTGGGCAATGTTCTCAGCGACGAGCTGAGCGTCCATATCAGGGGAACGGACCTCAACGATGTTGAGCTTGACGGTCTTGCCGATGAGGGCAGCGACCTGAGCGCGGAGCTTTTCGACCTCGGCGCCATCCTTGCCGATGACCATACCGGGGCGTGCGCAGTGAACGAACAGGGTAACAACGTCGTTGCTGCGCTCGATTTCGATCTTGGGAACGCCGGCGCCGTAGAGGGCCTTCTTGACGAACTTGCGGATCTTGTTGTCTTCGACGATCAGATCGCCGACTTTTTCATCTCTGGCATACCAACGGGAGTCCCAGTCTTTGATGACGCCTACGCGCATGCCGTGGGGATTAACTTTCTGTCCCATAAAACTGTCTCCTCCCTTTTAGTCTTTCTCCGCGACGGCGAGCGTCACATGAGAAGTTCTTTTGTTGATGCGATAGCCTCTGCCCTTGGAGGCGGGGATCATGCGCTTGAGGATGGGACCGCCGGTGGCATACACTTCGGAGACGTACAGCTTGGAGGTGTCCATGCTGAAGTTGTTCTCGGCGTTTGCAACGGCGCTCTTGAGGAGCTTGACCAGGGGCTCGGATGCGGCCTTGGGGGTCTGCATCAGAATGGCCATGGCGGTGTTGATGTCCTTACCGCGGATCAGGTCGCAGACGATCTGCACCTTGCGGGGAGAGATGCGGACATATCTCAGATAAGCTTTAGCTTCCATATTCTGCATCCTCCTTAACCCTTCTTCGCGTGACCGCGGAACGTGCGGGTGGGCGCGAACTCGCCCAGCTTGTGACCGACCATGTCTTCCTGAATATAGACGGGAACGTGCTTGCGTCCGTCATGAACGGCGATCGTGTGACCGACGAAGGAGGGGAAGATGGTGGAGCTGCGGCTCCAGGTCTTGAGAACCTTCTTCTCACCGGTCTTGTTCAATTCTTCGACTCGTTTGTAGAGTTCAGGGGCAACAAACGGGCCTTTTTTAATGCTTCTGCTCATTTTTACATTGCCTCCTTACTTATCATTACGACGCTTGACGATGAACTTGTTCGTCGGGTTCTTCTTGGCGCGGGTCTTGTAACCCATAGCGGGCTTGCCCCAGGGCGTCACAGGACCGGGACGACCGACAGGGGACTTGCCTTCGCCGCCGCCGTGGGGGTGGTCGCAGGGGTTCATGACGCTGCCGCGGACGGTGGGACGGACGCCCATATGGCGCTTACGACCGGCCTTACCGATCTGAACGTTCTCATGGTCGAGGTTGCCGACCTGACCGATTACCGCCTTGCAGTTCGTGCGGACAATGCGGACTTCGCCGGAGGGCATACGGATCTGAGCGTCGCTGCCGTCCTTGGCCATCAGCTGAGCGGCGGCACCGGCGGAACGGACGAGCTGAGCGCCCTTGCCGGGATGCATCTCAATGTTGTGGATGACGGTACCAACGGGGATGTTGGCGATAGGCAGGCAGTTGCCGGGCTTGATGTCGGCTTCGGCGGAAGAGATGATCTTGTCGCCGGCGGTGAGACCGACAGGCGCGATGATGTAGCGCTTTTCGCCGTCTTCATACTCGACGAGAGCGATGAATGCGCTGCGGTTGGGATCGTACTCAAGGCGCAGGACGGTTGCGAACATATCCATCTTGTCGCGCTTGAAGTCGATGATGCGGTACTTCTGCTTGTTGCCGCCGCCGTGATGGCGGACGGTGATGCGGCCGTAGCTGTTGCGGCCGGCATGCTTCTTCAACGGCTCGAGCAGGCTGCGCTCGGGCTTAGCCTTCTTGTCGACTCCCTCGAAGGCGGACACGGTCATGTGACGGCGAGAGGGGGTCGTGGGCTTATAGGTCTTAATAGCCATTTGTCATTTCCTCCTTACACCATGCCCTCGAACAACTCGATGGTCTTGGAATCTTCAGTGAGCTGGACATAAGCCTTCTTCCAGCTGCGGGTCTTGCCCATGCGGCCGGCGCCGAGGCGCTTGTGCTTGCCGCTGACATTGATCGTGTTGACCTTGGCGACCTTGACGCCGAAGGCGGTTTCAACAGCGTTCTTGATCTCGATCTTGCCGGCGTCCCTGGCGACTTCAAAGACGTACTTCTTGTCGGCAACAGAGGCCATGGAACGTTCGGTGATGATGGGACGAATAATGATGTCGTAAACGTTAGCCATTATGCGAACACCTCCTCGATGACTGCGAGGGCTTCCTTGTCGATGACGAGGTTCTTGGCGTTGAGCAGGTCGTAGACGTTGATGAGTCTGGCAGGCGCGGTGATAACACCGGGGATGTTGCGGGCGCTCCTGACAACGGTCTCATTCACTTCGGGAGTGATGACGGCGACCTTGCCGGCAGCCTTGACGGCGTCGAGGAAGTTGCGGAAGTCCTTGGTCTTGATCGCGTCAAGCGCGATCTTGTCAACGACAATGATCTCGCCCTGTGCCGCCTTGGCGGACAGCACGGACTTGAGCGCCAGACGCTTGACCTTCTTATTGAGCACATAGCTGTAGCTGCGGGGCTTGGGTGCAAACGCGATGCCGCCGTGCGTCCACTGGGGCGCGCGGGTGCTGCCCTGACGGGCACGACCGGTGCCCTTCTGACGCCAGGGCTTCTTGCCGCCGCCGGAAACCTCAGCGCGGGTCAGAGCGCTCTGGGTACCCTGACGGCAATTCGCCAGGTGATTCTTGACGACTTCATGGACGACGCTCATGTTCGGCTCAATCCCGAAGATCGCGTCATTGAGTTCAACGCTGCCGACTTCTGCGCCGGTCATGCTGACAACTTTGATCGTAGACATTTCTCAAGCACTCCTTTCCTTACTTGTTTCTGGCGGAAGCCTTCTGCGGATTGCGTCCGGAAGCCTTCTGCGGGTTGCTGCTGATGCCGGCGCCTGCCTGCTTGACCTTGTGGACCTTGACGGTGGTCTTGACGGTGACGAGGCTGCCCTTGGGACCGGGGATCGCGCCGCGGACAACAAGCATGTTCAGCTCGGGATCGACCTTGACGACTTCGAGGTTCTGGACGGTAACGGTTTCAACACCGTACTGACCGGCGCCGATCTTGCCCTTAAAAATACGGCTGGGATCGGTGGTGGAACCCATGGAGCCGGCATGACGGTGGACCGGACCGCCGCCGTGGGTCATACGGCCGCGGCCTGCGCCCCAGCGCTTGATGACGCCGCTGTAACCGTGACCCTTGCTGGTGCCGGTCACGTCGACGAAATCGCCGCTCTTGAAGGTATCCGCCTTGATGACTGCGCCGAGTTCAAGCTCAGCGGCGTTGTCGAGGTCGAATTCACGCAGGTACTTCTTGGGGGAAACGCCAGCCTTGTTCAGGTGGCCGAGTTCGGGCTTGGAGAGCTTGTTTTCGGAAACGTCTCCGTAACCCAGCTGGACAGCCTCATAACCGTCTTTTTCGACGGTCTTCTTCTGGGTGACGACACAGGGACCGGCTTCGATCACGGTAACCGGGATCACGTGACCCTTTTCGTCGAAGATCTGAGACATGCCAACTTTTTTGCCGATGATTGCTTTCATGTATGATCCTCCTAATTAAGGTTATTGGTCGGCTTAGTTAGCGGCAACTCCCGCCATTGCTCTGCCGACTTGACCCCGCCCGTCTCACGCAAGTCAACGGGCTTTTGGGTAGAGCAACTTAGATAAAAAAACGGGGACTGTGCGGTCTGAGCTCGCGCGTAATTAGATAATGTATCAATTACAGCTTGATCTCGATCTCCACGCCGGCAGGAAGCTCAAGACCCATCAGAGCCTCGACGGTCTTGGGGGTGGAGTTGGTGATGTCGATCAGTCTCTTGTGGGTGCGGCGCTCGAACTGCTCACGGCTGTCCTTGTACTTGTGCACGGCACGCAGGATGGTGACGACTTCCTTCTTGGTGGGCAGAGGGATGGGGCCGGAAACCTCCGCGCCGGTGCGCTTGGCGGTCTCGACGATCTTCTCTGCGCTCTGGTCGATGACCTGATGGTCATAGGCCTTGAGGCGAATGCGAATCATTTCTTTTGCCATTTGGTCTGTTCCTCCATTATTTTGTACGGTTTTTCTGCTTTTGTCGAAAGCCCGTACGGTGAGAGTTTTTCTTGTACGCTTATCCGTGCGTATCATTCCGGCTCATCAAAAAACCGGCGCGCATACACGGCCGGTCCACACATGGCGCAGCGATCTACGCAACGTACAGATACTTCTCTCAGCCGCCCGATTTTCGGACATACTCCCCGGAAGTTACCTCGTTTGAAGACGAGCAATCTCCCGGTTCATCGCAAATTGTCTGCTTTTGGGCAGGATCTGCCCAATCGCGGACTTGCATATAATACTAAAAATAATTGTATCTGTCAATACAATTTTTTGTTTTTTTCTAAAAAATTCTGAATGCGGAGAATCTTCCGCTCCTGCCGGTCTCCGCCCCGCTCTCTTTCCCGTTTTTCTTCCTGCGCCGCGTGGTCATATCGGGATTTCTTTTCAATATAAATAGGGCAAGGCTCAATTCCGAATACCGCAGCAAAACGGAGGACTTTTTATGGCAATGGCGTGGCTCTGGACGGGAATGGTCGTCCTTTCTTTGATTTTCGGCTTTCTCACCGGCAATATTTCGCTTCTCGGCAACGCCGCGCTTGAAGGCGCGACTGCCGCGGTCGATCTTTGTATTTCCATGGCGGGGATCATGTGCCTGTGGACCGGGGTCATGGAGATCATGAACCAGTGCGGGCTCTCCGCCCTGCTCGCACGCGCCTTTCGTCCCCTGCTGCGGAGGCTTCTTCCGCAAACGAGCCGCGATGCGGAGACGCTTGCCGCGATCTCCGCCAATCTCTCCGCCGATATGCTGGGGCTCGGCAACGCGTCAACGCCGCTGGGGATCCGTGCCGCACGCAGAATGGCTTACGGCTGTATGGGCGTTGCCTCCGACGAGCTGTGCCTTTTGGTCGTGCTCAACACCGCCTCGATCCAGCTGCTGCCCACGACCGTCGCGGGCGTCCGCAGCGCACTCGGCTGTACCGAGCCGTTCAATATTTTGCCGGCGGTATGGCTCGCTTCGCTTCTGTCCGTGGCGGCAGGACTCTTTGCCGCAAAGCTTTTTGCCCGTATCTGGAGGAATTAAATCCATGTCGCTGAGCACTCTTGTTGTTCCGGTCATTCTCTGCTTCACCGCCTGCTTCGCCATGCGCCGCCGCGTCGATGTTTACAGCGCGCTGACCAAGGGCGCGGAAGAGGGGCTGACCGTCCTGCTGCATATTCTGCCGTCGCTCATCGGTCTTCTCACCGCCGTCTATATGTTCCGCGCCTCCGGCGCAATGGAGTTTCTCGCCGCGCTGCTCTCCCCCGCGCTCGAAAAGCTCGGCATTCCGCCGGAGACTGCGCCGCTGCTCTTCATCCGTCCCATTTCCGGCAGCGGTGCGCTTGCCGTCGGCTCGGAGATCATGGAGACCTACGGCGCGGATTCCTACATCGGGCGTGTTGCCGCGGTCATGCTCGGCTCAAGCGAAACCACGTTTTATACCATTGCCATTTACTACGGCTCCGCCGGCATTGTCAAAACACGCTACACCATCCCGGCCGCGCTGTGCGCCGACCTCGTTATGTTCTGGGCGTCCGCTTTTGCCGTGCGGCTTCTGATGGGAACGTAAAAGAGAGCCGTACGGCTCTCCTTTTCCTGTAATCTCCTGTAATCGTAATCTTGATTTGTCACTTTTTGCGTTTGATCTGTATTTTGAGACAATTCCTGCTGCTGAGCCGCCGCTCCACCTCCATGTGGTAGCGGATCTCCAGCACGCCGCCCTGCTCGGAAAGCCTGTGCCTGACCGACTCCGTGCGGATGCCGATGGTCAACGCGCCGTACGGCAGCTCATATAATGAAGTGTGCAGCTTCCCCGTCTCAAAGACCATCTCCGAGCTAAGGCTCCCGCTGCGCCGCAGAATCGTGCGTTCCGGTCCGATCCGGAGCGCCGTGCAGGTGCCCTCGAGTCCTGTCGCCTCTGTTTCCTGATACGTGAGCAGCCAACCGCTTTCGGTTTTCTCCAGCGTACCGGGCACCGTCAGCTCCGTCCTGTCCGGATCGGCGCCTGCATAATGCTGTTCGCCGCGCACGGTGATCCAAACCTCATATTTCATACCGATCCCGCTTCCGTTCGTTTTTCGCTCTTCATTATACAATGCACCGGAAAGGCAAACAAGTAAATTTTCCTCTTTTCCTCGTTTTTCCCTGTTTTTACTATGGTATTTTTTTTGACGCAGTGCTATAATAACGCTTACTGAATCAAACGCTTCGCGGTGATTGGGCGCTGCGAAGCACCGCAATGTAAAAAATCCTTTTTCCCGAGGAGGCACTTTCTATGGAATTGAAGCTGTCGGAAAAGCAATTCCGCCGTCTTTTAGATTTGGTATATGTCGGCAACTGGGTGATGAACTCCACACGCGGCGAAGACCGCATCCGCGAATATGATGACGTGGAGAGCACCGTGTTTTCCAACTGCATCGATCACGGAATGATCCCTCTGGTCGAAAGCTACCGGGGCGAGCTGATCCCCTCCCGCGCTTTTGCCGAGGGCGGCATCCATGAGGCGATCATGGCTTATGAGGATACCATGTTTTTTGAGATCCTCGCTCAGGAGCTGGCGCTGCGCGATATGGACAGCGATGCACCCACGCCGGAAAATTACGAGGAGCTGCGTGAGCGTATGGATATGTACTTAGGAGAATTTGAGCAGCACGGCACCGATCATATTACCGTTGAAATGTAAAAAACCGTCTCGCTTCGTGTGAAGCGAGACGGTTTTTTTATGACTTGATCGCTTTCGTTGTCCACCTGTCGCCGCGGTAACGGGCAAAAAAGATCGCACCGCGCACCGCCCAGTCCAGCACGGAATGCGCGACCCAGACGCCGATGACGCCGTAGCCCATAAACCTGCCGAAGATATAGGCAAACAGAACGCGCACGAGCCACATCGTGACCATGCTGACCGTCATCGTAAACTTCGCGTCACCCGCGGCGCGCAGCACCGTCGGGAACATAAACGACGGCAGCCACAGGAATATGGAGGAAATGCCGTGGATCAGCGCGACGGCGATCGCCAAACGCTCCGCCTCGGGCGAGACGTCGTACACGCGCATAATGAGCGGCAGCATCGCGATAATGAGCAGATTGACCACCGCCATAATGGCATAAGCCGCCCTGGCGACCTTTTTGACATAGTAGCGCGTCGCGCGGTAATCGCCCGCGCCGACGCATTCGCTCACGACCGTGGTAAGCCCCAGATCGATCGCCTGACCGGCGCAGACGTGGAAATTGCCCAGCGTGTTGCCGATGGCATTTGCCACGATGGACGCCGTGCCGAAGGTGGAGATCAGGCTGAAGAGGACAAGCCGCCCCAAATAGAACATGCCGTTCTCCACGCCGCTGGGGATACTGATATAAAAGATATTGCGCAGCATTCGCCTGTTCAGGCGGAAGTTGCGGATGTCAGACAGATGCAGCACAAGCTTCCTGTTGAACAGCAGCGCGAGGATCACGACCGCCGCCACCGTACGGGACACCAGCGTCGGGATCGCAACGCCGGCAGCGTCCATGCCGAAGCCGAAGATCAAAATCGCATTGCCCGCAACGTTGATGCCGTTCATCAGAAGCGACACCTTGAGCGAAATGTCGCTGCGCTCCATGGTGCGAAACAGCGCCGCACCGCCGTTATAGAGCGCGATGCCGGGGATCGAAGCGATGACATAGCTGTAATAAACGTTCGTCTGCTGCAGGACGTCCGGCTCGATCTGACCGAAAATCGTCGTGATCACCCACGTTTTGAAAAGGTAAAGCAGCGCCACAAAGCTGACGGACGCCACGCCGAGCAGCACGATGAGCTGCTGTCCTGCGCGGCAGGCATTCTCCGTTTCCTTCCGTCCGATATACTGCCCCGCAACGGCGGCGCCGCCGGCCGCCATGGCGGAAAACACGTAGATCATCAGGTTGCTGACCGCATCGACCAGCGAAACCGCGGAGATCGCCGCGTCGCCCACGGTCGACACCATCAGCGAGTCGGCAAGTCCCACCGTGATCGCGAGCAGCTGCTCGAGCAGCAGCGGTCCGATCAGGGACACCAGCTGGCGGTTCGTAAAGGAAATCTTGAATTGCTTTGTCAGCGGCGTGCTCTGCTCCACACGGCGTCCCTCCTTCCCTCGCGTTCAGCTATGTATCTTATGCTTTACCGCAGTTTTTGTCAATCTTTCCATCGAAAAACGGCAGCAGCTGCCTTCCCCATTCCTGCACCAGCCGCTCCTTTGACCAGCGCGCATTGGCGGGCGAGGTGGACGGCAGCAGGATCGCCTCGCGCCCCGTCCTTGCCCGGCAGTATTTATGATAACAGGCATACGCCGTGCCGCCGTTGCAGAAGATCGCCCGGATGTCGGCGGCACGCAGGATCGGGGAAAGATCGTTCGGCACGGCGCCGGTGATGCTCGCATCGGACGAGCCTGCGATCTCGCACTGTGCGAGCACATCCCAAATCGCGACGCCATGGCGCAGCGCGAGCGACTTCTTCTGCTCCACGCTCTGCGCCTCCGGCTCGTCAAAGAGCGCGGCAAGCACCGGCCAAAAGCGGTTTTGCGGATGCGCGTAAAAAAACGCCGCCTCGCGCGACTTGACGGACGGGAACGAGCCCAGCAGCAGCACGCGGGACGCTTTGTCGTACAGCGGCGCGATCGGGTGGATCTGTTTGCTGCGCTCCATGCGCTTCCCTCCTGTCATACGGTCCGGCTTCGCGAAAAGGCGGCCGGCTTCCCGAAATTACGGCAAGACGCCGCATTTTCGGTGCAAAGCGCCTGCCTCCATAGATATCATCATACAACAAAGCGAGGGGTTTTCCAAGCTTTTTCGGCAAAAACAGCGCCGGAGCTTTCGCTCCGGCGCTGCTGCGCAGATTCTGATTTCGCTTCCGCCGCGTATTTTACATCGTGAAGTAAACGCGGGTGCCGGAATCCATCATGCGGATGAGGATCGTGGCGACCTCGCTGCGCTTGATGTTGTCGTTCGGACCGAAGGCGCCGTTGGTCTTGCCCGGGGTATTGGCATAACCGGTCAGGATGCCGGCGCGATAGAACGCGTAGACCTTGGCGTTGGCGGTATTATTCGCCAGATCCGGGATGCTGCTGACCGTGTTCCTTACGGTGTAGGCACTGGCGGGCAGCGCATTGTAGAAGATGTCCACATAGTCCTTGCGGGTGATCTTCGTGTTCGCCTTGTTGCCGAGCGCGGAGGAGATGATGCCCTTGCTGATGGCATAGCTCTCATAGCTGCTGTACCAGTTGCCGGTGGTGCTGTTGCTCAGCGTGACCTTGCCGGAGTAATAAAGCTGGTTCATTCTCGCGGCAAGCGTGACCGCCTCGGCATAGGTCATGTTGTCGTCGGGGTTGAAGGTCGTGGTGGTCTTGCCCTCGATGAGACCCATGGTGTAGGCGTTCTTGACGTTGTTATAGAACCAGTCGCCGGTCTTGACGTCAGTGAAGTTCATGGTTCTGGCATTTTCGACCGTGATGGCGACCCAGCC
>JAEDKW010000013.1 GCA_016295615.1 Oscillospiraceae bacterium
TGGTGGGAACAACAGGGCTCGAACCTGTGACCCCCTGCTTGTAAGGCAGGTGCTCTCCCAGCTGAGCTATGCTCCCCCACTCGTAACCGTTTCGGCGAACGGCAAGGGTTATTATACTAAACAGCCCCTGCCGTGTCAACCTTTTTTTCAAATTTTTTGAATTTTTTGTCTTGCGTTTATTTGCCGTGCGCTTTGAGCTCATCCGCCATTTTCTGCAGCTCCTGCGCGGTAAAAGAATGCACTTTGTCGCAGAACTGGCAGGTCAGCTCTGCGCCGCCCTGCTCGGCGATCATCTGCTCCAGCTCGTGCGAGCCGAGGCTCAGCAGCGCGCGCTCCGTGCGCTCGCGGGAGCAGTAGCAGCGGTACTCGACCGGCTCGACGGAGAGGATCTGCATCTCGAAATCCGAGAGCACCGTTTTCAGCATGTTCGCAGGGTCCGGATCCTCTTTGAGCATGTCGGTCACGCTGGGCGCGGCATAGATGCCGCCCTCGACCCTGGCGATCACGTCCTCCCCGGCGCCGGGCAGCAGCTGAATGAGGTAGCCGCCTGCCGCCAGAACGCTCCGGTCGCGGTCAACGAGCACGCCGAGACCGCAGGCGGTCGGGATCTGCTCGGATTCAACATAGTAGGCTGCCACATCCTCCGCGATCTCACCGCCGAGAAGATCCACCGTGCCGACGTACGGCTCTTTCATGTTGAGATCCTTGATGACCGTCATTGTCCCCTCGTGACCGACCGCCGTGCCGACGTCGAGCTTTCCGTCGGCGCGCAGAGCGAGATCGACTGCGGGATTCTGCACGTAGCCGCGGACATTGCCCTGCGCGTCGGAAACCGTGAGGATCGTGCCGAGCGGACCGTTGCCCTTGATCTGCATCGTGACGCTCGCGCCGCCGTCCTTGAGGGCGTTGCCCATCATGGAGCAGGCGGACAGCGCACGACCGAGCGCCGCGGTGGCGACCGGCGAGGTGTGATGGATCTGACGGGCACGCTCCGTCATCGCGCGGGTACAGACGGCTGCGGCGTTGACCTGCCCGTCCTTTGAAATGGCGCGAACCAGGCAATCGTTCATAAAATCTTCCTTCTTTCGCAAAAAATTGCGCGCTGAGCGCGCAATTACGCAGCACCGCCGCCTTGAGCATCTGTCAAGGCGCGCGGCGCTGCCTTTATTTTCTGATACAGCTGAAATAGATGCGCCCTTCCCCCTCGCCGGGGCGGCGCAGCTTCATGTCGCCGTGGGTGCGGATCTCTGTAAAGCCGGCCGCCTTGAGCCACTGCGTCAGCTCTTCCACCGTGTAGGCGCGCTGGTGATGCTCCTCAAAGCTGCGCTCCCACACGCCGCCGTCGCAAAGCCGGAAAATATCGACATAGTAGTCGAGCGTTTTCGCGCGCTTGCGGTACTCCGTGCGCCAGACGCAGTATACATCGTCCCGTTCGTCCAAAAACACCTGAGCGTCGAGCGCCTCCAGCTTTTGCGGCGCGTGGACGTCAAAAATCAGCACGCCGCCGGGCGCGATAAAATACTTCAGCCGCGCAAAGGTGCGCTGCACGTCGCGCGCCCGTGTGAGATAGTTGAGACTGTCCAGACAGCAGATACACGCCTCGACCGTGCCGTAAAGGTCCAGCTCCGGCATGGACTGGTGCAGAAACAGCGGCGGGATCCCCTTGAGCGCCTGCGCCTTTTCGCGCGCCGCCATGAGCATCTCCTCCGAGCTGTCCACGCCGATGAGCTCGTAGCCGCGCCCGGTCAAAATGCCGGTCATCGTGCCGGTGCCGCAGGCAAGGTCAAGCACGGTGTGTACCGGTATTTTCGCGCGGGCAAAGAGCTTTTCCACAAAATCCGCGCGCGCTTCATAGCGCACGTCCTGCGTCAGCTCATCATAGGACAGCGCCAACGCTTCATAGCTGTTCATCGGTCATGACCTTTCCTTTCCGCCGCCTGTACGGCGTGCTGACGCCGCGCTTCAGTCCTCTTTCTTCATGCGCGCGAACACGTTGTCGTAGCCGCCGGTGGAATCGTTGAGCGAGCGCGCCACACGCGAGACCGTCGCGCTCGAAGCGCCGGTGCGCTCCAGGATCTCGCTGTAGACCTTGCCCTCGGTCAGAAGTCGCGCGACCTCAAAGCGCTGCTCCATCGCGCGCAGCTCCGTCACCGTGCACACGTCGCGGAAAAAGCTGTAGCACTCCTGCTCGTCTTTGAGCAGCAAGATAGCTTTATAAAAGTCCTCGTTTTTTTCTTTTTTGGAAATCCGACTTCCCGGTGCTGCCATACGATCAGCCTCCTGCCTGTCTTCATTTGCACTTTCATGCGCTTTATAGTTTAACAGACTGAACGGAGAAAGTAAAGAGCAAATGTGTTTTTTCTTCCGACTTTCTCTCCGCTCACCTCCTGCTCCGCCGGCGCATAAGCTGTGGCAAGAGTTTAACTATTTCGCTGCGCACAGGGAGGAGCAACATGGAAAAAGAAGAGCCGCGCCTTGCAGAGGCATTGGAAAAAGAAAAAACCTGGGAGCTTGACGGCATCACCGTGCTCCGCGCCGCAGTGACGCTGCCGCAGCTGTCCGGCAGTTCGCGCCGTGTCAGACGCTTCAACCGGTATTACCGGCGGCTGGCAAACGCCTATTTCGTCTATTGCGGGCAAATGCTGCTGCCGTACGCGAAGGCACAGTGCAAAGCGGCGCTGGAAACCTCCGCGCCGTGGTCGCACACGCAGGCGGAAATGCATTACAGGATCACGCTGCAGACCGGCAGCGTTCTGAGTCTTTCCATAGACGCCAAAGAGCAAAACGGTCCCGTCCCGCACCTGACGCTGCGCCGCGCCGACACATGGGATATCAAAAGCATGCTGCCGGTGCCGCTGTGCGAGCTGTTCCCGCCGCATACGCCGTACCGCCGCCGCCTGATCCGTTTTGCGCGCGAGACCGCCGCGCAGCAGGCGGAGCGCGGTCTTGCCGCCTATCACGAAAACTACCGCGTGCTGCTGCGCCGCTGTTTCAGCAGCCGCAACTACTACCTCAGCGAGGAGGGACTGCGCTTTTTCTATCCAATGTACGCCGTTGCGCCGGCGGCGGAGGGTATTGTGGCGTTCACCGTGCCGTACGACGCGGAAAAGGGTCCCTTTGCCCCCGCCGCGCCCAAAAAATAAGGAGCGCACACGCGCTCCTTATTTTTTATATGCCTTTGCGGTAGAGCAGATACGAATAAACGGTCGGAATGAGCGTCATGGCAAGGATGATGCCGAGCAGCACATAGAGATTCCACCAGCCGAAGAAGGTCAGCATAAGGAACAGTGCGCCGCCGATGACCCATAAAAAGCCGCTGAGACGGTGCGTGCGGTTCCAGTTCTCCTCGGAATTCAGCGTCCACGGGAGCTTGATGCCCATGCTGTAGCTCTGCTTGGTCTTGGGCAGATAGTTCCCGAAGATGATGAACAGCACGCCGACAAACGCCGGCACAATGCGCGCAACGCTCACGCTGTAGCCGAGCGCATAGCAGAGCGTCATGGCAGAACACATAACGCTTACCACGGGAATGACCCACAGCGAGATATTCACCAGCGCAGGGCTCATATTCTGCTTTTTGGGGTCGGCGGAGAGCGCAAACGGCAAAATGAGGTTGAGCGCCGCCAGCAGCCCCGGCAGACCGAACACGGCAAACGCCTTGCTCGACCAGCCGTTCGGCTCGTTTCCAAAGCCCCAGTGCGTCGCCATCTGCTCAGGCAGCCGGGGATAGAGGATCACGCCCGCCACGATCGGCAGCAGGCACACAAGCGTCGTCAAGATCACGGTTTTTCTGTCAATTTTCATCGTTCTTTTCTCCCTTCAGGTCTTGCAGCCACAGCAGTACCTCCTCAAGGACTGAGGCGTTGAGGCTGTAATAAATAAAATTCTTTTCCCGGCTCTCGTAGATCAGTCCCGCGCGTTTGAGCTGGGACAGGTGGTACGAGACCGTCGCTCCGGTCATATCAAAGCGCGAGGCAATGTCGCCGGCGGTCCTGCTGCCGCTCTTGAGCAGATTCAGTATCTCCCGCCGCACGGGGTCGCTGAGCGCCTTCATGGTATCGCTGAAACCCATACGCTCTCCTCTCTGTTTCAAGTATTTAGAATTTCTTCTAAATACTTTATAGCACACGGCAGATCGGTTGTCAACAGGTATTTAGAATTTTTTCTAAATACCTGTTGACAAAAAGAGCACTGCGCCGCGCCGCGGGAAACTGCGGCTGCGAAGCAGCGCTCTTGCGCATGCGGAGGATCAGTCTTCGGTCAGCGGAGCAAGCTTGCAGAGCATATCGATGCCCATGGTGTAGCTTTCAAAGCCGTGACCGCGGATCTGCGCGATGCACGCCGGCGCGGTGACGGAGAGATGGCGGAACTCCTCGCGCTTCTGGATGTCGGACAGATGCACCTCGACAGCCGGAATGCTGATGGCCTTGAGCGCATCGCGGATCGCGTAGCTGTAATGCGCATAGGCGCCCGGATTGATCACAATGCCGTCAAACGTACCGTCCGCTTCCTGAATGGCGTCGATGATGGCGCCCTCATGGTTGGACTGGAAGCACTGCACCGCGACGCCGCGGCTTTGTGCGTGCGCGTAGATACGGGCGCAGAGAGCGGCATAATCCTCCCTGCCGTAGATGTCCGGCTCGCGCTTGCCGAGCAGGTTCATGTTCGCGCCGTTGATGACCAGTATCTTCATGTTTTTCTCCTCACTTTTCGGGCGTTGTCTGCTCTTCTTTGTGTCTGCGGTATTCCCTGCTTTTTTCCAGATACAGCTCGGCATTGTCCAGAATGGACTGCTTCTCCCTGTCGGTCAGCTCACGCTTGACGACCGCCGGAGAACCGAGGATCATGGAGCCGTCCGGCGCGTTCATCTTGCCCGTGACGAGCGCGCCCGCGCCGATGATGCAGTCATTGCCGATGACCGCGCCGTCCAGCACGGTCGCGCCCATGCCGACGATCACGCGGTCGCCGATGGTCGCGCCGTGGACGATGGCGGAATGTCCGACGGAAACGTCGTCGCCGATGGTGACCTTGTTATGGATCAGCGCAAGATCCTGAATGTTGCAGCGCTTGCCGATGCGCACGCTCTGCATCTCGCCGCGGCAGACGCTGTTGTACCAGAACACGGTGCCCTCGCCGGCGGTCACGTCGCCGAGCACCTGCGCGCCCTCCATGATGAGGACCTTGTCGTTGCTTTCCAGACGGTTGAAATTCATCTTTTCTCTCCTTTGCGGCGTTCTGTCTTAAATCACAAAATTTCCGTTCACGAATACCGGCACCTCTCTGCCGTCATACAGCGTGCCGACGATGGACAAATCGGCCGTGCCGACCATGAAATCGACATGGGTGATGGAGTAGTTGAGCCCCTTTTCCTGCAGCTGCGCACGCTCCATCTGCGCGCCGCCCTCGATACACTCGGGATACGCCTCGCCGAAGGCAAGATGGCAGGAGGCGTTCTCGTCAAAGAGCGTGTTGTAGAACAGGAGGCTCTGGTTGGAAATGGGGCTGTCGTACGGAACAAGCGCGACCTCGCCGAAATACGAGGCGCCCTCGTCCACGGAGATGGCGGCTCTGAGGAACTCCTCGCCCCGGTCGGCGCGGCAGTCAACGATCCTGCCGTCCCTGACCGTAAAGCGGATGCCGTCGATGATGTTTCCGTTGTCCACGAGCGGCATCGAGGCGCAGACCGTGCCGTTGACGCCGGTTTTGAGCGGAGCGGTGAAGATCTCCTCCGTGGGCATGTTGGCGATAAAGCGCTGCCCGGTCGTGCTCACGGAGCCGCCGGTCGACCACAGGTGCGTTTCCGGCAGCTCGATCGTAAGGTCGGTGCCGAGGGAATTGGTGTAGTGCAGGGACTTGAAGTGCAGGGCGTTGAGCGCGTCCCTGCGCCGCTCAAGCGTCGACAGATGCTCCTGCCAGCGTTCGACCGCCCTGCCGTCGCCGCTGATGCGCACGGCGGCAAAGATCGCGTCCCAGAGCTTCGCCTGCGCGTCGTCCGCATTCAGTCCGGGAAAGACCTTCTTCGCCCATGACGGAATGGGAACGGACGCGATGCACCACGGGAAGGCGTTTTGCATCTGCCGGCGGTAGAACGGGTCAAGCGCCTCGGCGCTCGAGCGCTGGGCTCGCACGAGACGGTCGGGCTCAACGCCCCTGAGCGTCTCGGGATCGGTGGCGGAAATGGCAAGATACGCCATGTCGGACGCGGCGTAGTCGTTATAGAAATGCTTCTGCCACTCCGGCACGGTGTCAAACACATCGTCCGACGCGCGCAGATACTTCTCGCGCGCAAGACAGTCGTCCTTCCAGTTCATCACGACCTCGCGCGCGCCGGCGTCGTAGGCGGCGGAGGCGCACATGCGCGCAAAAAAGGCGCATTCGACCGGGCAGGCAAGGACAAGCGTCTGTCCTTTCCGGACGCCCAGGCCGACCTCGATGAGAAGCTTTGCGTATTCACGAAGTTTTTGCTCCATATTCTCCTCCAAAAGTGGGCGAACATGCGCAGCATATTCGCCCGTCAGGGTGGGTGGATACCATACCGGGAATATCTTACCACAATTCTTCGGGAATAGAAGTATTATTTTGTAAATTTCTCCGTCAGATCCCAAGCAGCAGCGCCGCAAAGCGGAAATAGATGACCAGCGAGAGCGCGTCAACGATGGTGGAGATAAAGGGAGAGGCCATGACAGCCGGGTCAAAGCCGAGCCTTTGCGCCAGCAGCGGCAGCGCGCAGCCGACAAGCTTGGCAAAGAACACCACAAAAACAAGCGTCAGGCACACGACTGTCGCGACCGGCACCGTCACCGCCGCGTTATGCAGCAGCATGCAGTCAATGAGCATCATCTTGGCAAAGTTTGCTCCGCCGAGGCAGACGCCGCACAGCAGCGCCACGCGAAGCTCTTTCCAGATGACGCGAAAAATGTCGGAAAACTCCACCTCGTCCAGGCTCAGCGCGCGAATGACCGCAACGCTTGCCTGCGTGCCGCTGTTGCCGCCGGTGCCGGTGAGCATGGGAATGAATGCATTGAGAATCAGGCAGGCGGAAAGCGCGGACTCATAATGGCTCAGAATGATGCCGGTGAAGGTCGCGGAAAGCATCAGGATCAAAAGCCACGGGATACGCGCTTTCCAGGTTTCCAGAACGCCGGTTTTCAGATAGGGCTTGTCAGACGGCAGCATGGCCGCCATTTTTTCAAAGTCCTCCGTGGTCTCTTCTTCCATGACGTCGATCGCGTCGTCGACGGTGATGATGCCGACAAGACGGTTTTCCGTGTCCACCACGGGCATGGCGATGAAGTCGTACCGGGAGAATTGCTGGGCGACGTCCTCTTTATCGTCGAGCGTGTTGACGGACACCACGTTGGGGTCCATGACCTCCTCCACGGTGTCGCCCTCGTCCGCGAGCAGGAGCGTGCGGATGGACACGATGCCGAGAAGGTGGCGCTGCTCGTCCGTCACATAGCAGACGTTGATCGTTTCCATCTCCTCGCCCTGACGGCGAATCCGCTTGAACGCGTCCTCCATCGTCATGGTGCGCTTGAGATCGAGGAACTCCGTGGTCATCAGGGACCCCGCGCTGTCCTCGGGATATTTCAGAATTTCATTGATGCTCTTGCGCGTGTCGGGGTCGGCGTGCTTCAAAATGCGCTTGACGACATTGGCGGGCATCTCCTCCACGATATCGACGGCATCGTCGAGATACAGCTCGTCGAGCACTTCCTTCAGCTCCGTATTGGAAAAGCCGCGGATCAGCATTTCCTGCGACTCCGGCTCCAGCTCGACGAACACCTCCGCCGCCGGTCCCTTCGGAAGGAGGCGGAAGACGATCGGCACCTGTTCTTCGCTCAGATCCTCAAAGAGCGAGGCGATATCCGCGGGCTTCATCTCAACGAGAAGGTCGCGCAAATGCGCGTATTGTTTTCGGACGATCATCTCCTCAATCTGCTCAAGCAGCTCGTCGCGGCGGTCTTCAAAATCGATCATATCCCCGACTCCTCCTTTCCCGCAAAGTGCAGCAAAAAACTCACAGTCCGGCATAAGCTGCAACGGACTGTGAGAGCATAGACGATAAAACCGACAAAACCGCACACTCTCTGCGGTCTTTCCCACCGTTACAAGCTTTAGCTTCACAAGGCGGTGAAACTGCGTTAGATCACACCTTGGTTTCGATGCGACCTGTTCAAACCCTCTCATAGTGTCTCCACTACTCCGCGGCAGCAGTCCATATCCTTGTGGTAGCCTTACCTACCGGAATGTCATTCGATTACCTATTATACTATGCACTTTTCGTGGTCTTGTCAACTCTTTTTTGCGGCGTAAGAAACCATGCCGCGCCGTTTTTTATAATTCTTCACACTTTTTGCTTTCTTTCCTCACTCGTCTGTGCTATACTGTTTAAACTGCTTTCAGAGGAGGGCTCCCTATTTGTCACAATATCTCGAAAAGCACCGCTTTCTCAAGGGCTGTTCCCTTCTGGTGCGCCGCTATTTTGACCACCACGTCGCGCGCGACAGCGCGGCTCTGACATATTACCTGCTGTTTGCGCTGTTTCCGCTGCTGATCTTTCTGAGCAACCTTGTGGGCGTTATGGATCTCGATGTGGAGGAATTTTTGCAGCAGATCTCCGCGATCATTCCCGCCGACGTCGTCGCGATCATCCGCCAGTACCTGACCTATGTCTCTCAGGATTCGAGCCGCACGCTGCTCGGCTTCTCGCTCGTCTTTTCCGTCTTTTTCCCCTACCGCGCCGCAAACGCCCTGATGGTGTCGGTGCGCAAGGCGTACGGCATGGGAAAGCCGACGCACTTTATCCGCTATCAGTGCAAGCTGCTGCTCTACACGCTCTGCCTGATCCTGTCCATCGTTTTGTCCATCGCCGCGTCGATTTTCGGCAACCGCTTTTTGTCCTATCTTTCGCGCTTTATTCCCCAACTCGGCGATTTCATCTCGCTGTGGACGGACCTGCGTTTCGTTCTTTTGGGCGTGGTGCTGTTCTTTATGATCGCGTTTTTGTACAGTCTGGCGCAGGAGCGCAAAAGCATCAACCGCATCTGGCCCGGCGTGATCGTGTCGCTCGTGATGTGGATCGCGCTTTCGGTGCTTTTTTCTCTCTATGTGGAAACCGCGGCGCGGTACAGCGTGATCTACGGCTCGATCGGAGCGATCATCGTTTTGCTTTTGTGGCTGTATCTGGCAGCCGTCATGCTTATCATGGGCGCTGAGTTCAACAGCGTGCTTTTGGAATTACAGAAAAAGCAGCCTTAGGAGGAACCGGAATGAAAATCATTATTGTGGGTATCGGCAAGGTCGGCTATGCGATCGCAGAACAGATGGCAGGCGAAAAACATGATCTGACGCTGATTGACTTGAATCCTGACGCGCTCGAGCGCGCCGGGGATTCCCTGGACGTGATGTGTGTGGAGGGCAACGGCGCCAGCGCCAGCGTGCTGCTGCGCGCGGGTGTGCGCGAGGCGAACCTCATCATCGCCGTTTCCGAAAACGACGAGGCGAACCTCATCTGCTGCCTGATGGCGAAAAAGCTCGGCGCCAAGCACACGGTCGCGCGCGTGCGCAACCCCGAATACTTCCGCGACGCGCCGATCCTGCGCCGCGAGATCGGGCTTGACATGATCATCAACCCCGAGTTCGCCAGCGCGCAGGAGATCGCGCGGATCCTCCGCGTGCCGGCTGCGTTCAGCGTGGAAAGCTTTGCCCGCGGTCTTGTCGAGCTGATCGGCTTCCAGATCACGGCGACCGACGGCTTTGCCGGCAAAACGCTGCTTGAGTATAACCGGCAGAACCCGAACAACCTGCTGCTGTGCGCCGCCAAGCGTGGCGCGGAGGTCATCGTCCCCGACGGCAGCTTCGTCCCGCAGGTGGGCGACAAGGTCTATGCCATCGGCACGCCGACGGAGACGCTGCGCGTGCTGCGCAGCATGGGTCGTCCGGTGACGCCTATCCGCCGCGTGTCGATCCTCGGCGGCAGCCGCATTTCGCTGTATCTCTCCTGGGAGATCGAGAACACCGGCGCACATCTGACAATCGTGGAGCAAAACGAGGAGAAGTGTCTCACGCTTGCCGAAAAGCTCCCCAAGGCCTCCGTTATTCACGGCGACGGCACCGATCACGAGCTGCTCGAGGCGGAGAATATCTTCGATTGCGACGCTTTCATTGCCCTCACGGGTCGTGATGAGGAAAACCTCCTCATGGCGCTCACCGCGCAGCGCGCCGGTGTGAAGAAGGTGCTGCCCAAGATGTCGCGTCCGAGCTACATAGACCTCGTCCAGCAGACGGGCATCGAGACCATCATTTCCCCCAAGGATATCACCGTCAACCAGATCTCCAGCTACGTGCGCGCGCTTGCCAATTCGCAGGGCAGCGCCGTGGAGGGGCTGCACAAGATCCTCGGCGGTACGATGGAGGCCGTTGAGTTCACCGCGACGAATGCGACGCACTTCCTGGATACGCCCCTGCGCGACCTGCAGCTGAGAAAGGGTCTTCTGGTCGCCGCCATCGTCCATGAGGGCAAGGCGTTCATCCCGAGCGGCGATTCCGAGATCCACGCGGGCGATCATGTGGTCATCGTGGCAAAATCCCTGTTCTTGCAGGATCTGAATGACATTTTGGAGTAAGAAATCATGAATCGAAAGCTGATCGTCAAAATTATCGGCACGATCCTTTGTATCGAGGCGCTGTGTCTGCTGTGTCCGCTGGTCGTGTCGCTGCTCTTCCGCAGCGGAGACCTGTACGCCTTCGTCTTTTCCGCCGCAGCGTGCTTTATCGTCGGATTTCCGCTGATGACCTGTTTCAAGGTGGACAAGCATCGTCTTCAGACGCGCGACGGCTTCGTGTGCGTTGCGCTGTGCTGGATCGCGCTGTCCCTGTTTGGTGCGCTGCCGTACCTTTTCACCGGTACGCCGTTTGCGGACGCGGTGTTTGAGACCGTCTCCGGTCTCACCACCACGGGCGCGTCGATCTTCGCCTCGCCCTCTTCGCTCACCCGCGGCATTCAGTTCTGGCGCGCGCTGACGCAGTGGATGGGCGGCATGGGCATTCTTGTGATGGTGCTCGCCCTCTTTCCGTCGGTCGGTCAGGGCAGCATGAATCTCATGAAGGCGGAAAGTCCCGGTCCCATCAGCACGAAGCTGCATCCCAGGACCAGCGAGACCGCCAAGATCCTCTACACGATCTACATCGCGCTCACCGCGGCGGAAACGCTGGCGCTGCGCATTGCGGGGGTGCCTTGGTTCGACAGCATCACCACCTCGCTTACGACCATTTCCACCGGCGGCTTCTCCGTGCGCGATGAGAGCATCGCGTATTACCAGTCCGAGGCGGTCTACTGGATCATCATCTTCTTTATGATTTTTGCCGCCGTCAATTTTTCGCTGATGTTCTTTGCCGTCCGCGGTCGGCTCAGGGACGCGCTCAAAAGTGAGGAGCTGCGCGCCTATGCGCTTATCCTGCTATTTGCCGTGGCGTTCATTTCCGCCGACCTTATGATCGAAACGGGCGCCGGTCTGTACCAGGCAATCACTGACGCTGCGTTCCATGTGGCTACCCTGATTTCCACCACCGGCTTCGGCAAGTCGGATTTCGACCTTTGGCCGAACTTCAGCAAACTTTTGCTGCTGCTTTTGATGTTCTCCGGCGGCTGCGCCGGTTCGACCTCCGGCGGCATCAAGATCTCCCGCATCGTGGTGCTCTTCAAGAACCTGCGGCGCGAGCTGATGCGCATTCTCCACTCCCGCAGCGTCCATCCCATCACGCTTGACGGCATGCGCGTGGAGGAGGAGACCGTCTCCTCCGTTTCCGTCTTTTTCTTCGCCTATATCGCGATTTTGCTGCTTTGCACGACCATTCTGTCGCTGGACAATGCGAACTTTGAAACAGCGTTCAGCGCTTCTCTCTCCGCCATCAGCAACGTCGGTCCCGGTCTCGGCGGCGTCGGTCCGACCAGGAACTACGCCTTTTTCTCCGATCTGAGCAAGCTGACGCTGAGCCTGACGATGCTGCTCGGCAGGCTTGAGATCATGCCGCTGCTGGTGCTGCTGTTTCCAAGCGTCTGGCGCAAAAAATAACGGCGTCTTTCGGAATAACGACCGATACAAAAAAAGCGTTCTGCCCGGGCAGAACGCTTTTTTTGTCCTATGAAACAGCCTTATGAGATGAATTCCCCGCCGATCGAGTACCCGCCCCACTCTCCGCCGGCGTCGCAGGTCGCCGTGCAGTCAGAAAAGCCGTAAGCGCCGAGCGGCGAGCGCCACTTGTCCGCTGTAAAGCGGATCGTCTGCCCGCTGCCGGGCTGTCCTTCCAAATCGCCCGCCTCACCCGTAATGCGGAAAAGAATGCCGTTTTCCAGTGAGCGCCAGACCTGATCGGTGCCCTCAAGCGGCTGCGCGGTCAGATAACCCTGCTCGTCCAGCTCATCGATGGTAAGCGTCAGTCCCTGCGCACCGTGCGCGGCGGCAAACGTCTGCGCAAGATGCGTGCATTCCTCCGCCGTCAGTCGGATGGGCGCGGCGGACAGATCGACGCTGATATAGTCGACGCCGCTGTTTAAGCCGCTGTCCTTTTCCCAAAGGTCGTTGAGCACGGACAGATAGAGCGCGGCAGCGCCGCCGAGTCCGTCTCCGGCGGGCGGCTCTTCCCCGTCCGCTTTGCCCTGCGGCGCTTCCTCCGGCGGACAGTAATCGCAGCCCCAGGTGCCGAACACGACCGGTTCCTCCTTCGCCATACGCTCCATATCGACGCGGTAAGCGCCAAACACGGCGAGCGCCAAAAGGCAGATGCCGGCGATCGGAATCAAAATTTTTCGTTTCATTGTTTTTCCTCCTTTGCCTGTCTCTGTCTTTATGGACGCATTTCTTTTGATTTTTGTTCCTTTCATTTGCTTTGCTCCGTGCATATTTGCGTTTTCACGGCGCAAACTAAGCTCGGCAAAAGCCAAAAATCAAATTCAGGAGGAATTTCCAAATGTCTGATCGTACCAACGGCGGCTGCGCCTGCACCCCCAACACCTCCATCAAGTGCGCCGTGACTTCCTGCACGCATCACTGCAAAGACGCACAGTACTGCGGTCTCAACTCCATTCAGGTCGGCACCCACGAATCCAACCCCACGGTTGACCAGTGCACCGACTGCCAGAGCTTCCGCAAAAACTGACGCAATTTGCCGCCTGCGGGCGGCAAATTACTTAGCCGGGGTGGTACGATGAAAAACAAGCACAAATACCGCATTGCGGGTGTGATCGCGGGCGCGGTGAACGGTCTGTTCGGCGGAGGCGGCGGCATTCCGCTGCTGGTGCTGCTCACGCGCTGGGCAAAGCTTGAGGAAAAGAAGGCGTTTGCCACCTGCGTCGCCGTTATTTTTCCGCTGTGTGTCGTTTCTGCCGTCGTCTATTTTCTTCGCTGCGCGCTGCCGCTTGCGCAGGCGCTGCCGTATCTCGTCGGCGGCGCGGCGGGCGGGCTTGTCGGCGGCAGGCTCTTTCAAAATGTGCCGAATGTCTGGCTGCGGCGCATCTTCGCCGTGTTCCTGCTCTACGGCGCGTGGAGGTACCTTTCGTGATGTGTCGTGCGCGCTGCAAAAATATGTGCTGCGCGCCGTTTCCGCCCGCTTTGACGCAAGGGGGAAACGCCTTTGAGAAATGGAGTTTGAGATGACAGACTGGCTTCTTCCCGCGTTGTGCGGCTTCGGCACCGGCATACTCTCGGCATGGGGCATCGGCGGCGGAACGCTGCTGCTTTTGTGCATGACGCTCTTTCTCGGCGTCGATCAGCAGGCGGCGCAGGGCATCAACCTGCTGTATTTTCTGCCCACCGCCGGCGTGTCGCTTTTCTTTCACCGCAAAAACGGCTATCTTGAAAAAGAGGTGCTCCGGCGTGCCGTGCCGCTCGGCACGCTCTGCGCACTCGGCACGGCATGGCTTGCCACGTCGATCGACATTGCGCTGTTCCGCAAGCCCTTCGGTCTGTTCCTGCTTTACGCGGGGGTTTCCATGCTGCTGAAAAAAGAGGAGAAGTCCTGACGGACTTCTCCTCTTGGGCTGTCTGTGCGTGCTGCGCATCTCGTTCAGTTTTTGTGCTTTTTTGCCGCGTCCTTTTCCATCTTTGCGTTGACCGCCTGCATTCCCTTGAGACAGGCATAGGACACGATGCCCAGCAGCAGCGTGCCGAGCCCAAGCTCTTTCTTTTTCATGGCGCACTCCTTTCACAACGGCGCTGCACCATGCACGGTGCACGCCTCACCTTTCGGACTCCCGCAGAACCACCTCGGCAACGTACCGTTCGCCGCCGCGCTCCATCTCAAGACGGAGCGTTTCGCCGGCTTCATGGCGGCGGCGGATGCGGATCAGGTCGTTCGAGGAGGTGAGCCGTTCCCCGTCCGCGGCGATCACATAGTCGCCGGCAAGGATCCCCGCCTGATCGCCGGGTCCGTCCTTCACGACCTCATAGACCTCGAGAGCGGTGCCGCCGTCTGCGGCGACGACCGGTGCGATGTTCACGCTGATGCCGATGACGACCTCGCCGTGGATCTCGCCGTAGGCGATCAGGTCATTGATCATATAGGCGGCGGAGGCGATGGGGATCGCGAAGCCGAGACCCTCCACGCTCGTCGTGGTGGACGAGCCCATCTTCATCGTGTTGATGCCAATGACCTGACCGTACACATTGATGAGCGGACCGCCGGAGTTGCCGTTGTTGAGCGCGGCGTTCGTCTGGATCAGCGTCATCGTCACGCCGTCGACATAGACGTCGCGGTTGATGGCGGAGACGATGCCGTCGGTCAGCGTGCCGCGCAGATTGACGCCGAGCGGGTTGCCGATGGCATAGACCGTGTCGCCGACCGTGAGCGCGTCGGAATCGCCGAACTGCGCGGCGGGAAGTCCGTGTCCGTCCACCTTGATGACGGCAAGGTCCTTCTCCTCATCGAAGCCGACGAGCTTCGCCTCATAGCTCTCGCCGCTGATGAGCACGACATAGCACTCCGTCCCGCCGACGATCACATGGGCGTTGGTGAGAATATAGCCGTCCTGCGTGAAGATCACGCCGGTGCCGACCATCGCGCTGCCGTCCGGCAGCGCCGTCATCACCGTCACGGTGCAGGGATTGACCCTTTCATAGACCTCCTGAATGGTCAGCTCCGTTCCGTGCGTCTCCTCATAGCGCAGCTTCGTGCCGTCGCCGTTGGGGTAGGTCGGAATGCGCGTTTCACTCTCCGTTTCCGGGAAGGAGTCGTACCGTTCGTAGCCACCGGGATACCCGCCGCCCGCCGTGCCGAGCACGCCGGCAGCATACAGCGCGGTGATCACCGCGCCGGCGAGCACCACCACCGCAAGACAGACAAGGAACACCTTCCGTCCGCGCCGGCGCTTTTTCGGCGTGAGCGGCGCGCTCTGCGGCTTCTTTTTCCCGGGCAGCGGCGTGGGCTGCACATAGTACTCCACAATGGGCTGCGCCGTCTGTTCGTAGTGCAGCACGACTTCGCCGTCAGGCGGCCGCTGCGTATCGAGAACGCTGTTTTCTTCGTCCATATTCTTCTCCGTTACTGCTGGAGCTGGCTGCCGTTGAGCGAAAGCGTAAAGGTAAAGGTCGTCAGACCCTTTTCACTGGTGACGGCGATATGCTCCTTATGCTGGTCCAAAATGGTTTTGACGATGTAAAGCCCGAGACCCACGCCGTCCTTATCCTGATTGCGGGACTTGTCGCTTTTGTGGAAGCGCTCAAACAGCAGCGGGATCTCCTCCGCCGGAATGGTGTCGCCCTCGTTGCGGATCGAGACGAACGCCTTGCCGTTGGAAACGGCGAGACCGAGGTAGAGCGTGGAGCCGGAACGGGCAAATTTTGCCGCGTTTTCCAAAAGATTGTAAATGACCTGCGTGATGAGGTCGTTGTCGCCCACGACGGTGACGCTCTCGTCCGGAATGTCCGCCTGCACGTCAAGCCCGCGGTCCGTGATCTTCTTTTCCAGCGAGATCAGCACGCGGCGCATGCTTTCGCACACGTCAAACGGCGCGCGCTGCACGTCGCGCGACTGGAGCTGCGAGACCTCAAGCATACGGCGCACCAGACGCGAAAGGCGGCGCGCCTCGTCCGAGATGATGCGAAGGTACGGTTTTTCCTCGCTCGGCGGGATCGTGCCGTCCAGAATGCCGTCGGTATAGCCGGCGATGGTCGTCATGGGCGTTTTCAGCTCGTGGGAGACGTTGGCGATAAACTCGCGGCGCTGGCGCTCCGTCTCCTGGAGCGAGTCCGCCATATTGTTGAAGGAAACCGCAAGCTCCGCGATCTCCGTCACGCCCTCGTAGTTGTGCATCCGCACGTCAAAGTCGCCGTCGGCAAAGCGGCGCGTCGCCGCCGCCATCTCGCGGATGGGCTGGGACTGGCGCATACTCGCCCATGCGCTCACCACGAAGGCCAGCAGCAGCACCGTAACCGTCGTCATGAAGAACATGCTGAAAAACGCGCGCCACATGGACGTCAGCGCGTGCGCCTCCGACACCGCCAGCACGGAGCCGACGATCTGTCCGCGCGCGTAGACCGGAACGCCCACGACAAAATTCTTTTCCTCATAGATGCCTCCGAGCGTCGTCCGCTCCGTATAGGCGCCCTCCGTTAAGATCCTCTCCGTCACGCTGTCCGGCAGCGTCAGCACGCGGTCAACCAGCGCTGTGTCGGTGGTGAGCAGCACATTGCCGCGGCTGTTGCAGATGAGAAAGTCCTCATCCGTGACGGAAGCGGCAAAGCTTGCCAGTTCCTTCATGCCCGAAAGCGAGCCGCCGTCCACATAGGAGGAAACCATGCCGGAAACGACCGTCGCCTTGTCCTGCATCTCCTCGCTGCGCTCATCGAGCGCGTAGCCGTAGGACAGCGCAAAGAAAGATGTGCCGAGCAGCACCAGCGTCAGCATGACGACACCGGCAGTGAGCATAAAGTTCTGCCAGTAAATTGTTTTTAATTGTGCCGGTATTCTCTTCTTCATCCGTATCCTCTGTGCATCAAGCTCCAGCCGGCGCGGTGGGAACCACCGCGCCGGCTGTCACGGCCTGTCTTACTTCACTTCAAACTTATAGCCCACGCCCCAAACCGTCTTGAGCGCCCACTGGTCGCTCACGTTTTCCACCTTTTCGCGCAGTCTCTTGACGTGGACGTCCACCGTGCGGCTGTCGCCGAAATAGTCGAAGCCCCACACCTCATCGAGCAGCTGGTTGCGCGTATAGACGCGGTTGGGCGTCGCGGCAAGATGATACAAAAGCTCCAGCTCCTTGGGCGGTGTGTCGACCTTTTTGCCGTCAACAAGCAGCTCGTAGGAATCGAGATTGATGACGAGCTTATCGAAAACAAGCTTCTTTTTCGTGTCTTCCGGGATCTCTGTGCGGCGCAGCACCGCGTTGATGCGCGCGATCAGCTCCGGCATTTCAAAGGGCTTGACAAGATAGTCGTCCGCGCCCATCTCAAGACCGTGGAGCTTGTCGTCCAGCTCGCCTTTCGCGGTGAGCATGATGATGGGGCACTTGCTCGTTTCGCGGATCCTGGCGCACACACCCCAGCCGTCCAGCACGGGCAGCATCACGTCAAGCAGCACAAGGTCGGGTTCCTGCGCTTTGAACTCGTCCACCGCCTTGCCGCCGTCGTCCGCGATGCGCACCTCGAAGCCCTCTTTATCCAGGTACATCTTGATCAGACGGGAAATATTATTGTCGTCCTCCACAACGAGAATGTTGCGTGCCATATCGACCTCTCCTTCCGCACGGATATGCGTTTTCTCTCGGATGCTTTGCTGTTTTTATGTCCATTATACGCGCGCACGGCGGTTTTTCCTGAACAATTTGTAAACCCTTGGACCGTTTCCCGTCCCCACACGGCGATACCTTACGCCACCACTTCATTCAGCCGCGCAAGCGTGCAGCCCTCCGCGCGCAGAGATGGGGTAAGTGAGGCGATCAGCTCCTCCGCCTGTTCCGCACTGCCGAGAAACACGCTGCAGGTCTCCTGCTTTCCGGCAAGGGAAAGAATACTGTCTGCCGCGCGGGAGGCGGACGGCAGCTCCTCATGATAGTCCAGCGCGAAGGAAACGGGACAGTAGCCCGCCGCCCTGACCGCCGCAAGCACCGCATCAGGCGCATCGTCCAGACAGACAAGCCGCGTTTTCGTGTTGCTCGCCGTCCAGAGCTGTTCGTTGGCACGCGCAATCACGGCGAGCGTCTGCTCCGCGCCTCGCGACGCGTCAACGCGCAGCGCGACCGTGCTGCCGCTGATGACGATATGGCGCAGCAGATCGTCGCTGCCGGAAAGCGCGGCACTGTCAAAAACGAAGGTTGCCGCGCCGCCGGACGCGGAGATCTGCGTCAGCACGCTTTCCGCGGCGGCGCTGCCGCTTACCGCGACTGTCAGGTAAACGGGCTTGCCGGCGCTGTTCTCCCCATTGTTCTGCGTACCGACGCTGCTGCTTCCGTGCGTTTTTTCGTACTGCTTGTACCGGTCCTCCATAAACGAGGTCGCCGCATCAATGAACTTGCTGTCGGGAAGTCCGTCCGACTTGCTCTTGATGCGGATCAGGTAGCCGTGATTGACCTTGAGATAGCTGTATCCCAGGGAGAAGAACTTTGTCACCGTGTCCAGCGGCAAAAAGGCGATGTCGCCGCGCACGATGGCTTTGCCGCCGAGCAGCGTATTCGGGTCGTCGTTGTCATACGCCGTCCCTTTTGCCGTGTCAAAGACAAGCACTTTACGCTGCCGGTAGAGCGTGACGAGCTTCTTCTCGCGGTTGTAGGCGCAGTAAATGCCAAGCTCCTTGTTGGAGCTTCCGTCATCGATCGCGGTGTGCGGAATGTAAAACACTCCGTCCGACCAGAACGGCATGGTCTCGTCGTTCAGATTGCAGATCGTATCGTTGATCGAGGTGAAATAAACGATCGGCGCCGCCCGAGTGACCGGCGGCAGGATCGTGCCGAGCATCAGCACGGCAAGCAGCAGGCTCAGAAGTCGCTTTCCCCTTTTCACGGCGGCGCCCCCTTTCGACAGAAATACAGAAATCAAAATATACCGTAATTATAGCAATTTCCGCTTCGCTTTGCAAGTCCTTTACGGCGAGACGTATCCGACCGTCGTGCCGGTGAAATAATGCGTGAGGATCTCCTCGCAGCTCTCGCCCTCGCCGGCGAGAATGTTGGCGCCGTACTGGCTCATGCCGACGCCGTGACCGTAGCCGGTGACATGGAAGGTGATCGTGTCGCCGCTCGTCTCCACGGTGAACGACGGCGAGCGCAGCGAGAGCACCGTGCGCAGGTCATTGCCGCGCAGCGTTACGCCGCCGACGCGCAGCGACGTGACGAACCCCGCGTCATTGCGCGAAATATCCCCGATCCAGCCGCTGACTTCTCCGGAAAGCCCGGCGTCGGGATACGCCGCGAGGATGAGCGAGCGAAACTCCCCGGCGCTGAAACGGACGGTCGAATAGTAGTTCGGCACGAGCTGCTCGGTCTCCGGGCTCGACACGCTCTGCAAATACGGCAGGTCGCTCATCCACACCGCGCCGGCGTTCTGCGTACTGCCGCCCACGGACGAGCAGAACACCGCGAGGATCGGCGCATCGTCATAAAGAACGACCTGCCCGTCCGTCTCCCGGACCGCGCGCAGAAGCTTTTCCTCGTAGTAGACCGCCATGCTGCCCCACTGCGCCGCGGCGTCCTCCGCGCTTTTGAACGCTTTGCAGCAGCTGATATCGTCGCAGGCGTCTGCGCCGGGATGGTTGGCGATCTCACCGCTTTGCATTTTGTAGAGCGTATAGGTCCGCGCGGCAACCGCCTGCGCCTTGAGCGCCTCCATCTCGAACGACGCCGGCATCTCGGCGCGCAGCACGCCGAGCAGGTAGTCGCCCATCGTCATCTCCTCCACCGTGCCGCCGGAAAGCACGCGCAGAACGGTGGTCTCGTCGTAATCGGAAACGCTCTGCGCGGCGTCCTGCGCGTCTGCGCCGCCGTCCTCCCCGCGCTGCGGTCCCCCCGCCACCGTCCATGCCAGCGCCCATAAAAGGGCGAACAGCAGGAGAAATACGCGAATGTAATGTTTCATGATCCTGCTCCTTCTCATCTGTTATTACTTCGTCATTTTATGAGAAGATTGTCCGCAAAATGATTCGTGGACAAATCCTTTTGCCTGTGGTATAGTATCTCTATCTTCAACCGGAAAGGACCCGATCACCGTGAAAAAACGATATTGGCCGCTGCTCATCCTCTTTTCCGCCGCCGCGGCTTTTCTCAGAGCCGAGCATCTGCGCACCGGCTTTGACGCCGACGGTCTGCCGCAAAGCGGCTGCCCCGCGGCGCTTGCGCTGCCGCTCGTGCTGCTGCTTGCCGCCGCGGTCTTCTATCTGCTCTGCCGCCGCTATCCCGTACAGCGCGAGCTGACCGGCGCAATGGAGAAATACTTCCGCTTCGGCTCCACAGCGTCCGTGATGCTTGTCGTGCTGGGTGCGTTCGCGCTCATTGCCGCCGCCGTGCTGAGCCTTCTCAGTCCGTGGCGCACGCTGCTTTCCATGCTGCTGTCCGTCTTTTGGTTCGCATGCGCGGCGGCGGTGCTCTATGTGCTCTTCGCCCTGCGCCGCGGCACGGCGTTTTCGGGCGTCGCACTGCTCACGCCGGTATGCGCGCTTGCGCTGCAGACGGCTGTTTCCTACCGCAGCTCTGCCGCCGACCCCGTGCTGGGGCACCTCTATATCGAGATCCTTGCGCTTTCCGCGCTGACGGTCTCGTTTCTTGAGCTTGCCGCGTTCGCCTTCCGCAACGGCGCGCCGCGACTGTACCTTCCGCTCAGCGCGCTGTCGGTGATCCTCTGCGCCTGCATGCTCGCCGAGCAGCGAAGCCTTGTGAGCATGGCGTTCTATGCCGGCTTTGCCTTCATTCTTCTCGGCTTCTGCGCCGCCGCGGATTTCGGGAAAGGGCAGCGCGATCAAGCCTGATAAATTTTATGAAAGAAAAAGGACGCCTTCCGGCGTCCCTTTTCTTTTATAAGATGGAAGATTGGATGAAAAGAAGCTATTGTCTCTTGCAAGGATTAAGATAAAGCACGCTTGTTAACAAAGTTCGGGGAAAATTGTTAAGAATGTGTTAAATCCTGTGCAGTATTATGTTAATTCGTGCAGAACGCTGCGCCGTGCGCTGATTCCTCGCCGCAAAGCGGCGCAGTTTATGAAACCCCTGTGTCTGAGCAAGGCAAAAACTGACCGGAAAGCTTTTCCGGGCCAAGTGTTTTGCCATCTTCGGTTCGCATTATGTCAACTTGCGGAGCTTCCGGAAAAAGCGCTCCAGCTCCTGCCGGCACTCCTGCTCCAAAACGCCGCCGACAAG
>JAEDKW010000092.1 GCA_016295615.1 Oscillospiraceae bacterium
TTGGCGCCCTTTTCCGCCGCCGGCGTTTCCCCTGCCGGCTTTTCTTCCGCGGTCTCCGCCGCCTCCGCCTTTTTGCGGACATAGCCGCGCTTTTCCTCCGGCACAAAATACTCGCACGAGGGATTGATGCAGTACGGACGCTTGAAGCCCTTTCCGGACTTCTTGAACATCGTCCAGCCGCAGCCCGGGCAGTTGTCCTTGGTCGGCACGTCGAAGGTCATGAAGTCGCAGGTGGAAAGCTCCGGCTTACTGTTGCGGTGTTCGCAGCAGTAGTAGGTGTACTGCTTATTCGTCTTTTTGCTCAGACCCGTGCGCTTCATCATGCGTCCGCCGCACAGGGGGCAGGAGCCCGGCATTTCAATGACGAGCGGCTTGGTGAAGGTGCACTCCGGATAGCCCGGGCAGGCGAGAAACCGTCCGAAGCGTCCGCTTTTGATGACCATGCTGCGCCCGCAGACGTCGCACTTTTCCTCGCTCACCTCATCGGGCACCTTGAGATAGACGCCCTCAAGGTCGCTTTCGGCTTTCTTGAGCGAAGCGTCAAAGCCGCCGTAAAAATCGTGCAGCACCGTCTTCCACGGCGTCTTGCCCTCTTCGACCGCATCGAGTGTTTTTTCCATGCGCGCGGTAAATTTGGTGTCGACGATATCGGGGAATTTATCCTCCATCAGTCCCGTCACCACCTCGCCGAGCGGCGTGGGGCGAAGGTACTTGCCCTCCTTGACCACATATTCGCGGTCAAGAATGGTGGAAACGGTGGGCGCATAGGTGGAGGGACGTCCGATGCCGTTTTGCTCCATGGCACGGATCAGCGTCGCGTCCGTGTAGCGGGCGGGCGGCTGGGTGAAGTGCTGCTGCGGCTCAAATTCCCTGAGCTGCACCTCCTGCCCCTCGTTCAGCGGCGGCAGAAGGTCAAGCTTTTCCTCCTTCTCGTCGTCGCGCGACTCCTCATATACCGCCGTATAGCCGGCAAACTTGAGGCTGCTGGCGCTGGCATGGAACTCATGCTCCTTTGCCGCGATCTCAACGCTCACGCTGTCGTAGACGGCGTTTGCCATCTGGCAGGCAAGGAAGCGGCTCCAGATCAGACGGTAGAGACGGTACTGCTCACCGGTAAGGTCGTGCTTGATCCGCTCCGGCGTCAATTCGACGTTGGAGGGACGAATCGCTTCGTGCGCGTCCTGCGCGCCCTCTTTGGTCTTAAAGCGGCGCGTGGCGGCAGGATAATAGTCCTTGCCGTAGCGGCCGAGAATAAACGTCCTGGCAGCGCCGAGCGCTTCCTCGCTCAGGCGCAGAGAGTCGGTACGCATGTAGGTGATCAAGCCCACCGTGCCCTCGCCGCTGACATCAACGCCCTCATAGAGCTGCTGGGCGATCGCCATGGTGCGGCGCGGCGTCATATTGAGCTTGCGGGAAGCCTCCTGCTGGAGCGTGGAGGTCGTGAACGGAGGCGAGGGGGAACGCTGCTTGTCCGTGCGCTTGATGCTTTTGACGGAAAACACCGCATTTCGGATCTCCTCTATGATGGTATCGACCTGCTGCGCCGAGGACGGCTCCTCCTTTTTCCCGTTTTTACCGTAGTAATGGGCAAGGAATTCCTTCTTCGCCGCCGCATCGAAAAGCTTTGCGTCCAAAGTCCAGTATTCTTCCGGCGTAAAGGCTCTGATCTCCTTTTCACGGTCATTGACCATGCGCGTGGCGACCGACTGCACACGACCGGCGCTCAGCCCCCGTCTGATCTTTTTCCACAGCAGCGGCGAGAGCTGGTAGCCCACGATCCGGTCGAGGATGCGGCGCGCCTGCTGCGCGTCCACAAGGTTCTGGTCGATCGCACGCGGCTGCCTGATGCTCTCCGTGACGACTTTTTTGGTGATCTCGTTGAACGTCACGCGCTTGGCCTTGTCGTCGCCGAGCCCCAAAAGCGCCTTTAAGTGCCAGGAGATCGCCTCGCCCTCGCGGTCAGGGTCCGTTGCGAGATAGACGACGTCGCTTTTCTCGGCGTCTTTTTTCAGCTCACGGATCAGCTCGCTCTTGTCGCGGATGGGCTGATAGACCGGCTCAAAATCGTTTTCGATGTCCACGCCGAGCTTGCTTTTGGGCAGATCGCGCAGATGACCCATGCTGGCCTTGACCACATAGTCCTTGCCGAGATACCGCTCAATGGTTTTCGCCTTCGCCGGGGACTCAACGATCACCAGATGTTTCTTTGCCATGCTTATTCCTCCAATAGTGTGACGCTCAGGGAGAAGTGTTTTCCGCTGCCCTGCTGCACATATCCGTCGATCTCCAGAACCGTCAGCGCGGAAAGGACGCGCCGGGTCGGGAGCTGTGTTTTTTCGATCACATCGTCGACCTGAAGCGCGCCGTCCCTTAGGGCGCGCAAAACGTCGATCTGGTCGTCGCTCAGTCCGTTATCGCCGGCACTGAGGTCGAGCGCGGGAAGCTTTTCCTGCACCGGCGCGGCGGTCTTCTTCGCCTGCTCCTCGCTGCGCGCCTGATAGCCCAGCGTCTGCGGCAGCTCCACGCGGTCACAGTGCAGTTTATGCGGATACTGCGCTTCATACTCCCGCAAAACGTCCCAGCTGTCCATGATGAGTCCTGCGGCGCTGTCCGCGATCAGGCGGTTGCAGCCGCGGCTCATGGGCGCATCGATCGGACCGGGGACGGCAAAAACGTCGCGTCCCTGCTCCAGCGCGGTGTTTGCGGTAATGAGCGCACCCGAACGCCATTCCGGCGCCTCAACCACGACGGTCGCAAGGCTCAAGCCGCTGATGATGCGGTTTCGGACCGGGAAGTGCCAGCCCTCCGCCGCAGTTCCGGGCGGATATTCCGAGAGCAGCGCGCCCGAAGCGGCAACGTCGTGATACAGCCACTCATTCCCCGCGGGGTACACGACGTCGATGCCATTGCCGAGTACGGCGACCGTCTTCGCCCCCGCGCGCAGCGCGCCGCGGTGTGCGCTCGCATCAATGCCGTAGGCTGCGCCGGAGACCACCAGCGCGCCCTGCCTGGCAAGCCCGAACGCAAGCTTTTCCGCCGATTCGATCCCGTACGGCGTCGCCTTTCTCGTGCCGACCATCGCAACGGCGACCTCCTCATCAAAGGCAGGCAGCTGTCCCTTCACATACAAAAGGCAGGGCGGCTCGTAGATATTGCGCAGGCGCAGGGGATAGTCCGCGTCCTGCATCGTCAGAATCCGCAGTCCCAGGCGCTGGCAGTCCCCGAGGATCTGATCCGCGCCGGCAAGCGACTTGTCCGAAAGCAGCTCCGCTTGCCTGGGCAAAAGGTCTTTGACGAGGCGGTATTCCCCGGCATCGGCATAGTAGATCTCCTCCGGCGTGCCGAAATGCTCCAGCAAAAGGAGCTTGGAGCGGCTGCTCAATCCCTTGACCTCGCTGAGCCAAACCCAGTATTTGAGTCCTCCCATTCGGCGCACCTCCTCAGACCTGTTTGTTTCTCACTTATCGCCGGTACATTTCCCAAAGCACCACGCTTGCCGCAACCGCCGCGTTGAGCGATTCGCAGCGCGCGCTCATGGGGATCCGGAGCGTTTTTTCGCATGCATCGAGCACTTCCCCGGAAAGACCTCTGCCCTCGCTGCCGATCGCCACGGCGGCGCAGGTCAGGTCGATCCCGCCAAGCGTCTCGGTATCGCCGCGCAGCGCGGCGCCGTAGAGCGGGACGCCGCTCCTTTGCAGCAGCGCAAGAAGCTCGCCGAGCGTGCAGCTGTACACCGCGCGGCGAAAGAGCGCGCCCATCGCGGCGCGGTTCGTCTTGGGACTGTACGCATCCGCGCAGGCATTCACAAGGAAGACCCCGTCGCACTCAAACGCGTCCGCAGTGCGAAGGACCGTCCCGACATTGCCGGGGTCCTGCACGCCGTCAAGCACCAGATAGTGCCTGCCGCAGAGGGTCTGCGGCAGCTCCCTTTTCGGCAGCGCCACGGTGAACAGCGCGCCCTGCGGCGTTTCCATGGGGCTGACAGACTTCATCAGCTCGCCGCTCACGCGCACGAGGCGCACGCCCTCCGGCAGCTCCGGGATCTCCACACCGTCGGAAAAGACGGCGGTTTGGATCGGCGCCTGCCACTTGACCGCCTCTTCGAGCAGCTTCACGCCGTCGCAGAGATACTCGCCGCTTTTCTCGCGGTAGGCGCGGGAGGAAGCGAGCTTGCGCAGATGCGTCATCAGCGCATTATGTCGGCCGGTGATCGTCTCGCACTGCATATCGTTTTCCTCCTTTTCAAGCATCTCTTGGAGCGGCAAGGGCGAGGTGCTTCCACCTCGCCTTTGTATGTTTGTTAATCCAGCGGCTTCATTGTGGGGAACAGGATGACGTCGCGAATGGAATCGGTGCCGCAAAGCATCA
>JAEDKW010000093.1 GCA_016295615.1 Oscillospiraceae bacterium
AAAAGAATTCCGCCGTCTTCCTTTTGCTTTGAACGAAACCTTCTTTCGTCCTTCTCTTCGCCTTGACAGCACCCTGTTTTTTTGCTATTCTCGGAATAGTGCAAGTCGGAAAACCGTATGAAATTTTAATATAATCATGATTTTTTAAGGAGGAACTGCAAAATGATCACCGAAACCATGGACTTCCTTGCTCAGTACGACCCCGAAGTGGGCGCAACCGTAAAGAAGGAATATGAGCGTCAGCAGCGCAACATTGAATTGATCGCTTCCGAGAATATCGTCTCTCCCGCCGTCATGCTGGCCATGGGCACCTGCCTGACCAACAAGTATGCCGAGGGCTATCCCGGCAAGCGTTACTACGGCGGCTGCTACTGCGTCGATGAGACGGAGGAGATCGCCCGCCAGCGCGCCTGCAAGCTCTTCGGCGCCGAGCACGCCAACGTCCAGCCGCACTCCGGCGCTTCCGCGAACCTTGCCGCTTTCAAGGCGATGCTCCAGCCGGGCGACACCTACATGGGTCTTAACCTCGCTCACGGCGGTCACCTCTCCCACGGAAGCCCGGTCAACATTTCCGGTCAGTACTTCCATCAGGTTCCCTACTCCCTCAACGACGAGACGGAGATGCTCGATTATGACGAGATCTACCGCATCGCGCAGGAGTGCAAGCCCAAGATGATCCTTGCCGGCGCCTCCGCCTATCCCCGCGCGATCGATTTTGCCAAGTTCCGCGAGATCGCCGATTCCGTCGGCGCTTACCTCATGGTCGACATGGCTCACATTGCCGGTCTTGTCGCCGCCGGCGTTCACATGAACCCCGTTCCCTATGCCGATGTCGTCACCACCACCACGCACAAGACGCTTCGCGGTCCGCGCGGCGGTCTGATCCTCTGCAAGAACGAGATCACCAAGAAGAATCCCGCCACCGGCGAAACGGAGACCATCGCCCTTGCCAAGAAGATCGACTCCGCGATCTTCCCGGGCACGCAGGGCGGTCCGCTCATGCACATCATCGCCGCCAAGGCCATCTGCCTCGGCGAGGCGCTCAAGCCCGAGTTCAAGGCTTACGGCGAGCAGGTCATCAAGAACGCCGCCGCGCTTGCCGAGCAGCTCAAGAAGGAAGGCTTCCGCCTGGTTTCCGGCGGCACCGACAACCATCTCATGCTCGTTGACGTCCGCAACTTCGGCATCACCGGCAAGGAGATCGAGCACCGCCTGGACGACTGCTTCATCACCGTCAACAAGAACGCCATCCCCAACGACCCCGAGAAGCCCTTCGTCACCTCCGGCATCCGCGTCGGTACGCCCGCTGCTACCTCCCGCGGTCTGAAGGAAGAAGACATGGTCAAGATCGGTCAGCTCATGGGCATGGTCGCCCGCGATTTCGAGGGCAACAAGGAAGCTGTCGCCAACGAGGTCGTCGCTCTGACCAGGAAGTATCCCATCTACGAATAAGCGTTTCGCTTCAAAGGAGGCACGCCGCGGCGTGCCTCCTTTTTTTTGCCGTATTTTTCGTCTTGCCTTCTTTTTCGTCTTGACATCTTCCCTGTTTTGAAGTATGATTTGTTATACAAATCATACTTTTGAGGTGAATGACATGAATATACCGAAAGGAAAACACGCGTGGACGGTCACGGTCGGCACCAAGGGACAGATCGTCATTCCGAAGGAAGCGCGCGAGCTGTTCCATATTCAGCCCGGCGACTCGCTCCTTCTCCTTGCCGACGACGAGCGCGGCATCGCCATCCCGCCCAAGGGGCAGTTTGACGCCTTGTTTGCCGGGATTTTCGGAGGTGACGAGACATGAAAATTGCGTTTTTCTGCATTCCTGCGCACGGACACACCAACCCGACGCTCGGCGTGGTGCGCGAGCTGATCGCGCGCGGGCACGAGGTCTGGTACTACTCCTATGAGCTCATGCGCGCAAAGATCGAATCGACCGGCGCGCATTTCGTCCCCTGCGATGCTTACGACCCGCAGATGACCTTAAGCGAGGAGGACGGCGCGCGCATCGGCAAGGACCTTGCCTTCTCCACCCGTCTCATCGTCGAGCTGACGCTCGCGCTGGACGACGCCATCGTCGCGGATATGAAACGCCTGCAGCCGGATGTGATCGTGGCAGACTCGATGGCGTTCTGGGGCAAGCTGATCGCGGGAAAGCTCGGCGTCCCCTTCGTTTCATCCACGACGACCTTTGCGTTTAACAAGGAATCTGCCAGGGTGATGCAGCAGTCGCCGAAGAGCCTTTTTTCGATGCTGCTTTCGCTGCCGAAGATCAACAAAAGTCTCCGCCCGCTGCGCGAAAAGGGCTACGCCGTCAAAAGCGTGCTGGATATCATTCAGAATGACAACGACACCGATACCGTGGTCTACACCTCGCCGGAGTTTCAGCCCTGCGCCGAAAGCTTTTCCGATCACTACGCCTTTGTCGGTCCGATCCTGCGCGGCGCAGAGCAGCCGCTTGAAACATCGGAGCAGCCGACCGTCTACATTTCGCTCGGCACGGTGGACAACCGTCACCCCGATTTTTACCGCAGCTGCCTTGCCGCGCTCGCCGACCGCCCCTGCCGCGTCATCCTCTCCGCCGGCGAGTCGACGGACATCGCCGCGCTCGGTCAGATCCCCGCAAACTGCACGGTCGCGCCGCGCGTTGACCAGATGGCGGTGCTGAGCGTCTGCGACGCATTTTTGACGCACTGCGGCATGAACAGCGCCAGCGAAGCGCTCTTTTACGGCGTACCGCTGATCCTCTTTCCGCAGACCCCCGAGCAGCACGGCGTCGCCAACCGCGCAGCGGAGCTGGGCGCGGGCGTCTTTTTGGAAAGCGGCGACAGCGCCGCGATCCGTGCCGCCGTCGACACCGTACTGCACGACGGAGCTTACCGCGCCGCGGCGCAGCGCATTGCCGAAAGCTTCCGCCGCTGCGGCGGAGCAAAGGCCGCCGCCGACAAGATCGAGAGCGTGGCAAACGATCCCGTCCGACCGCCGGCGCACCACCCGGTCATGACCGCTGTGCAGCTGGCACAGGCCGTCGTCGGGACAATTGCTCTCGCGCTGCTGATCGCCGCCGTCTTCACTCACGGCAGCGCGCGGCTGACGCTGCTGCTTTTGGGTGCAGCGCTCGGCACCGGCTCGAACGTTTTAAAGCTTCTTGATGTGCGCAAAAGAAAGCGCAAAAACGCATAGGCGCCCGTGTAAACGGCGCGGCATTGCTTCTCTGCAGCAAAAAAGCATCCGCAAAAGCGGATGCTTTTTTCCTTGCTTTTACCGTACGGTTTTTTCCGCCGCCTCGATCACGTGGCTTGCAAGCACCGCCGTCGTGACGGCGCCGACGCCGCCGGGTACCGGCGTAATGGCGGAAACGACCGGCTCGACCTCGGCAAAGCGCGTATCGCCGCAGAGGGTGCCGTCTGCGTTTGCGTGGATGCCGACGTCCAGAACGACCTGACCGGCGCGGACGCTCTCCGCCCCTATCATACCGGCTTTGCCGGCGGCGACGATCAGAATGTCCGCTTCCCTGCAGATCTCGGGCAGATTTTCGCTGCGGCTGTGGCAGATGGTGACGGTGGCGTGCTCGGCAAGCAGCAGCAGGGACACCGGCTTGCCGATGACAAGGCTGCGCCCGATGACGACCACGCGCTTGCCCTTGACGGCGATATTGTAGTGCTTGAGAAGCTCCACGCAGGCCTGCGCCGTGCAGGGCGCGTAGCCGTTTTTGGTGCCGGCGTAAACGGCGGTCATGGAGCCGTCGGTGATGCCGTCCATGTCCTTCTCCGGGGCGAGGGCGGCGCGCACCGCCTCATCGTCCAAATGCTTCGGCAGTGGGCGGAACATCAGCACGCCGTGGACGGAAGCGTCCTCATTGAGTCTGCGAACCTCCTCCAGCAGCGCCTCCTGCGTCACGTCCTCGGGAAGCACGACCTGACGCACGGCAATGCCGATCTTTTCGCAGCGCTTCATCGCACCGCGCTCGTAGGAGAGGTCGTCCCCGCGCGCGCCGACGCGCAGGATCGCAAGACAGGGAACCACGCCCTTCGCCTTGAGTTCTTCCGCTTTGCTGCGCAGCGCTTCACTCAGCGCACCGGCGGCTTGCGCGCCCTTGAGCAATACTTCTGCCATAATAAACCTCCATACTTCGCAAGAAAAGCGGCATCGAGAATTTCGCTGCCGCCTTTCGTATTTCCCGCTTCAAAATAACAAATTCCTTTGCCGAAGTCAACTTTCCCGCAAAAGTATTTTGCCCTTATTTGTTAATAAAAACAACTCCGATCAGGCAAATGATGATACCGATGATCTTTCTGGGCGTCAGC
>JAEDKW010000094.1 GCA_016295615.1 Oscillospiraceae bacterium
AAAACCGCAGAGAAACAAACCCGGCGAAAGAGAGAATATCATGAAGACAAAAAGATACCTTACCCTGCTGCTGGCGCTGTGCCTTGCGCTGACCATGTGTGTGCCCGCGCTGGCATACCGCGACCGGACGACCAGCGAGGCGGGACTTTCCCAGCTCAAAGAGTACGAGGGGTTCCGCGCACAAAAGTACACATCCGGCGGCAAGTGGTACATCGGCTACGGCACGCAGTGCGGCGAAGACGACTATCCGGACGGTATTTCGCAGGAGGAGGCGGAGTACCTTCTGCACGAAAAGGTCCTGAGATATGAAGCGAAGCTCAATGAATTTTTCTTCCGCTATGACATCGAGCCGACGCAGGGGCAGTTCGACGCGCTGATCTGCTTTACCTACAATTTCGGCACGAGCTGGCTGACGGGAACGAGCGACCTTGTGCAGATCGTGCGCGGAGAGAAGAGCGCGACACGCCTCGAGGTGGCGCAGGCGTTCGGCATATGGTGCCACGTCGGCGGCAACGCGGAGGAGGGACTTGCCCGGCGAAGGCTGGAGGAGGCGGCGCTCTATCTGGACGGCACGCTTGAGGCGGCGGAAACGGAGTTCGCCTATCTCATCATCGAGCGCGAGGACGGCGCGACGTACGCCACCGATTTCGCGGTGTACGAGATCGGCGAAAGCTACGGCGCGTTTCCGGCAATGGATAAGCTCGGCTATACCTTTGCCGGGCTGGAGACCGGATCCGGAGAGACGCTTACGGAGGACAGCATCGTTACCGGCAGCGCCACCGTGCGTGCGCTGTGGAACAGGACGGTCTACTCGGGCAGGAGCTTCAGCGACGTTTTGCCCGAACACTGGTATTACAATTATGTCATGGATCTGACCCGAAACGGCGTGGTCAACGGGAATCCGGACGGGACGTTCGCGCCTGAGCGTGCCATCACGGCGGGGGAGACGCTCAAGCTCGTGCTGCTTGCCGCAGGACACACCGAGCAGACTCCGACCGGTGAGCATTGGGCGGGCGGCTACGGGACTTACGCGCTTTCCATGGGCTACCTTGCAAGGGAACAGGTCGCTGATCTGGACGGAGCGATGAAGCGCGCCGACGTTGCACGCCTTGCCGCGAAAGCGATCGGCTACGGCGCGTCCAATGGGGAGTCGCCCTTCGCCGACACCTCGGACGGTTATGTGACCGCGCTTTATGAAGCGGGCGTGCTCACCGGCTCGGAGGAAAACGGTCAGCTTGTCTTCAGACCCGACAGCGGCATTACCCGCGCCGAGGCGGCTGCGGTCGTCTGGCGGCTTTACCGTCTCGCGGCGTCGGACACGAAGCAGAAGATCCGCTACAGCAGCTATACGCTCGACGTGCTTGAGGGCGTGCCGGTCAACAGCTATGAGCCGTCCGCCTTCAGCCGCGTCGGCAGCGTGATGTACTATAACGACCCAAGTGTCCGCACCCGTCTCGGTATCGACGTGTCTCAGTATCAGAGCGAAATCGACTGGCGCGCCGTCGCAGACAGCGGCGTCGAATTTGCGATCGTCCGTGTGGGCGGCCGCGGCTATACGGAAGGCGCGATCTACGGGGATACGAAATTTGCCGAGCACGCCGCCGGAGCCGCTGCCGCGGGACTGCAGGTCGGCGCCTACTTCTTCTCTCAGGCGATCAGCGTGGAGGAGGCAATCGAAGAGGCGTACTATGTGCTCGAACAGATCAAGGATGCTCCGATCACCGGTCCGGTCGTCTTTGACTGGGAGGTGATCGGCAAATCGGAAGCGCGTACCTACGGCATTGAGACGAAAACGCTCTGCGACTGCGCCAACACGTTCTGCGGCATCCTCGAGCGCGCCGGCTATGAGCCTATGATCTACTTCAACAACTATGCCGGCTATGTCAAATACGATCTCCGGGAGATCCTGCCGTATGATTTCTGGTACGCCCAGTACGATACCGACAGTCCCGGCTTCTACTACGATATTCAGATGTGGCAGTATACCTCCAAGGGCAGCGTTCCCGGCATTCAGGGCAGCGTTGATATGGATCTGTGGTTTATCCGATAAAAGAGGTGCAATAAAACGGGCTGCAGCAAAGTAAGTCTTGCTGCAGCCCGTGGTTTATTTCTGCTTTTCTTCGCTTTTTGGCGCCTCCGGCGTCACATAGACCGTTCGGTAAGTGTCATAGACCACCTTGCCGGGTCTTGCGCCGGCAGGCTTTTTCACATATTTGACATTCGTGTAATCGACCGGCACATTGCCGCCCTCCCGCGCCTGCGAGTACCACGCGGCGAGTGCGGCGGCCTCGCGGATGCTCTGCTCGTCGGGCTGTGTGCCCTCGCAGCAGAGAAGGACGTGCGAGCCGTGGATCTTCTGCGTGTGCAGCCAGAGGTCGCGCTTGTCCGCATTCTTTGTGAGAAGATCGTTTTGCACATTGTTGCGCCCCACGAGAATGCGAAGCCCTGCCGAGGAACGGAACGCAAGGGGAGCGAAGGCGCGTTTGGGCTCCTTTTTCGCGTCCCTGCTGCGCTTTAAATAGCCGGTTTCCTGCAGCTCGCGGCGGATCTCGCTGAATTCCTGCTCCGTTTCAGACTGCGCGATCTCCTGCAGAACGCTTTCAAGGTACGCGCGCTCGGCTTCCGCCTTCTCGATCTGCTCACGCAGATGGAACTCGGCGGTCTTCGCCTTGTTGTACTGCTTGTAGTATTTCGCCGCGTTTTGCTGCGGTGTGAGCAGGGGGTCGAGCGGAATATCGATGCTTGGGCAGCTTTCTTCGTAGTAGTTTTCGGTCACGAAATGGCTCATGCCGCGTTCCATGCGGTAAAGATTCGCGGTGATGAGATCGCCGCGCAGCCGCAGGATATCACGGTCCTGCGTGACGGCATAGTCGCGCCTGAGGTTTTCCGCCTTGCGCGCCATGCGGTCGCGCGCGGTGGATGCGGCGTGGAGCAGCTCGCGTCCCCGGCGGGCGGAAAGCTCCTGCCGCTCGCGCATATCGTAAAACTCATCGAGAAGGGCGGAAAAGCTTTCGCGCGGTTCAACGGTCGTTTCCGCGCCGTACTGGGCGATGGGTCGATAGGAGAAATCGACCGGTTTTCCGTCGCGAAAAAGGATCGTCGGGATAAAGCGATTCTCCTTTACAGTATCGGACAATCCGGATAAAGCCTCCACAAGCGCCTCGCGCTGCGCGGGCAGAAGCGCACCGAAACGCGCATCGGTCGTGCTTGCGGCGGAAAACACGATCTCGCGGGCGATGAGCGGCGAAATGCCGATATACCGGTCAAGCAGCCAACGGTCGATCTGCTGCTCCTCCTCTCCGCCGCGCGCGGCAAGCGCGAGCGATTCCTCACGCTGCGTCAGAAGCGACAGCTTATCCATCGGCGCCGGCAGGTGGTAAAAAAGCCCGGGTAAAAGCCGGCGGGGCGAGGAGGACTCAAAATCAACGCGGCGCAGGCAATCGAGAATGCGCCCTTCGGCGTCGAGCAGGATCAGGTTGGAGCGCCTGCCCATGCATTCGAGAATGAGCCTGCGCTCACCGACTTCGCCGATCTCGCTCGTTGCCTGAAGCGTCAGAATGACGACGCGCTCAAGATCCGGCTGCTCGATTTTCAGGATGCGTGCGCCGACAAGGTGCTTTCGCAGCAGCATGCAGAACATCGGCGGCTGGGCGGGGTTGTCGCGCAGCGTTTTTGTCAGCTGGATGCGCGGCTGATTGGGACCGGCGTTGATCAGCACGCGCAGATTCCCGCGCAGCAGCAAAACGACCTGATCGCGGGCAGGCTGCTGAACTTTATCAATGCGCGCGCCGAGCAGCTGCGGCTCCAGCTCCTTCAGGACCGCGCGCAGGCAGATCGCGTCAAGGGACATTGGGCGCCTCCATCATGAGATCAAACAGTTCGTTGATCCGTTCGTGCCGGTTTTGCAGGTACAGATAACCGAACAGCGCTTCAAGACCGGTCGCCTTCTGATATTCCGCACGGTCGGCGCTGTGGGGGATGGTGTGGACATTGGCGTTGCGTCCGCGCTTGAAGACGGCGGTCTCCTCTTCGGTGAGCGAAGGGAGGAGAAGGTCGGCAAACCGGGACTGGCTCTGTGCGCACACCAGTGCGATCGTAGCGCGGTGCAGACCTTTTCCGGTTGCCTTGCCGTGAACGCAGAGGTAAGTGCGCACCAAAAGCTCGTACACGGCGTCACCCAAGTGGGCAAGACCGATGGAGCTGATGGCACGGATCTCGTCTTCATTCAGTTTTGCGGAAAAGTAGTCGTACATTGTGAGCTCCTTTGATCGGATCGGAAAAGCGCAGGATGCGCTCAATTCCGGATT
>JAEDKW010000095.1 GCA_016295615.1 Oscillospiraceae bacterium
ACCGTACATAAGGACCTGCAGGACCGTCTGCCGCAGTTCAACCGCACGCTGTATCTTCAGGTCAAGGAGATCCTCGATGAGAACAAGGCGCAGCGGCACATTCGCGGCGGTCTTGCCACGCGCAAAAAATATAAGGGGATCTGACGCAACTTTTTTCTTCTTTTTCCGTCTAATGCTTCAGCCAATATGGGGAGAGGACGTCATGCAAACGAATTGTTATACAAATTGTTAACTTTTTTGCATGCCGTCTTTTTCCTCTTGTAGTTCCCACCCACTGAGGATATAATGAATTATTGTAAACCGAAAGAAACAGAATTGGTGATTCCATGAAAAAGAAATTGAATCCGTCCCGCAAGGAGCGTTTAGCGGTCATACTTCTCTCTCTGCTTTTTATCTTCGTCGCCATTGCGGCGGTCATTAAATTTGTCGTCCGCGCGCCAAGTCCGGCTGTCGATACGACCGACCCCGCCGACGCCGTGCAGGAAGACCAGACGGACGAGCCGACCGGCAGTGAAGTTTCTTCCCCGGATGCGCGCAAGGAATACTGCTATACGATCCTCGTCTCCGGTCTGGATGACGACAACGGCGGCAGCGACACCAATATTCTCGTTCGCTTTGACGCCGTGGGCAAGTCGATCGATCTTGTCAGTCTCCCGCGCGACACGCTGCTCAACCACGAATGGGCAAGCAACAAGCTCAATTTCGCTTATGCCAAGGGCGGAACGGAGCTTTTGCGGACGGAGATCGAAAACCTGCTCGGCATTCCCGTCGACTTCTATGTTACCGTCAACCTCAAGGGGTTCATCGCTTTGGTCGATCAGATCGGCGGCGTTGATTTTGACGTTCCCGTTGATATGGATTATGACGATCCCTATCAGGACCTGCACATTCATTACAAAAAGGGTCTGCAGCATCTCAACGGGCAGCAGGCAATGGAGGTCGTGCGCTGGCGCAAGAACAACGACGGCGTCGGCTATGCCACGGCGGACATCGGCCGCATCGAAACGCAGCAGGCCTTTCTCACGCAGGTCGCCAAGCAGCTTCTCAAGATCGACAACGTGCCTGCGATGGCACAGGTCTTTTTCAAGTATGTCAAAACCGATTTGACCGTCGGCAACCTTGTCTGGCTCGGCACGGAGGCGCTGGGCATGGGAATGGATGCCGTTTCCTTCCACACGCTGCCGGGCGACGGCACCGGTTACTACCGCAAGGAGTCCGTGTATGTGCTCGACCCGGAGGCGACGCTCACGCTGGTCAATGAAGCGCTCAATCCCTACAACGAACCCATCACATTAGAGGACATGGACATTTTGGTCCCATGAGAAAGTGAGTAAAACGCCATGAAGCATCGCGTTTTCCCCCTGCTTTTTTTGCTGACGCTGCTGCTGTGCGTCAGCGTGCAGGCTCAAAACGCTCCGAGCGTTCTTTCCGCAGAGCTTACCGCGGAGTCCGCCGCCCCTGCCGCGGCTTCACCCGCAGACGACTCCCCATTTTCCCGCACGCGCGCGTATGAGTCCGCTTTCGACGACGTGCCCGAAGCCAGCTGGTATGCCGGCGCCGTCGCATCCGCCTATGAATACGGTCTGATGGAGGGGCGCGGAGAGCGCAGCTTTGCGCCGGAGGACAGCATCACCGTAGCTGAGCTGCTGACGCTCTCGGCGCGTCTGCGCAGCACCTATGAGCACGGAGACGCGGCGGTCGATTTTGCGCGCGGCGCGGACACGGCAAACTGGTTCGACCCCTACCTTTCCTATCTTTCGGAAAGAGGGCTTCTCACGATCACGCTTGCTCATTACGACACGCCTGCGACCCGTGCGCAGATGGCAAGCATCTTCGCCGCTTCCCTGCCGGAGGAATGGTATGACGACCGCAACGCGCAGCTGGTCACAGACGCCTATATCAGCCGTGATTTTATTACGGATGTCGATGATTATACCCCTTATCAGACGCAGATCCTCTGGATGTACAAGCAGGGACTGCTTATCGGCATGGATGCCAGCGGCAGCTTTGCGCCTTACCATTCCGTCACCCGCGCGGAGATCGCCACGCTGCTCACCCGCCTGGTCGAGCCGGACACCCGTCTGACGCCCGATTGGACCGTTCTTCCGTACCACAGCGCCGTCGGGACAAGCTTTGCCGGTTTGGCGGAGGCTCCCGCGCAGGTCGACAGCGCGCCGTCCTTTGAAAACGCAGACGCGATCGACGCCCTGGTCAGGCAAATGATCGTCTCGGGGCAAAACACCGTCACGCTTTCCTATCCCCGCACGCTGACCGGCGCCGACGCCACGGCTTTGGCGCGTGCCTTTACCCAGTGTGTCAAAACATATTGCGAGCAGATGTACAACTCCGTTTCCTGCAAGGCGTACTCCTCCGGCCGCGCGTATCTCACATTCTCCTCCACCGCCTGCTCCGATGCGCAGCTTCGCCTGTACCGCGAGCGCACGATGGAACGCGCCGCAGCCATTCACGATATGCTTTGGGAATCCGGCGCGCTCTCCTATGAAATGAGCGAGTACGAGATCGCACGGACCTACTTCATCTGGCTTTGCGAAAACTGCCGCTACGACAACGACGCACTTGCCGAGACCTCCCTCAGCCACACCGCCTACAGCGCGCTTGTCAACGGCGTTGCCGTGTGCGACGGCTATACAGGCGCCTATAACCTTCTGCTCAAGCTTGAGGGGATCGACTGCTATGCGCTGTTCAACGCAAGCCACATCTGGACGGTCGCCTATCTCGACGGCATCGAATACCACATCGATACCACCTGGGGCGATCAGTTCGGGAGGGTCGACATGAGCTGTTTCGGTATGACAGCCGAACAGTCCCGTGCGAAGCACGCCTGGTAAAAAAGTAAATCAAAAAAGAGGCGTCGGTGCAGGACGCCTCTTTTTTATTTGCAGAACGCTGCCGCGCGCGAAAGCACGGCAGATGTGCTCAGCTCCGGATTGATCGTCTTTTCGCCTTCCACGGCAAGCGACGCCGCCGCCGCGCCAAGCGCCGCACTCTCCCGCAGCGTTCGCCCCTCAAGATACGACCAGGCGAGCGACGCCATCAGCGCATCTCCCGCACCGGTCGCGTTTTTCATCTGCGCAGGGCAGCTCTCCTGCCAATACCGTTCGTCCCCCTGCGCCGCGAGGATCCCCTTCTCCCCCAGCGAGAGAAACACGCGCTGCACGCCGCGTGCAAGCAGCGCATCGACTGCCGCGTCAAGGCTCGCCTCGTCGCAAATGCGCACGCCGGAGAGCAGCTCCGCCTCCAGCCGGTTGGGCTTGAGCGTGTGGATATCCTTCAGGATCGGTCTGAGCTTTTCCGCCTTGGCAACGGAGACCGGATCGGCAAAAAGCGGCGCCGTACAATGCTCGGCAAGGTACAAAAGCGACGAGCGCGGCAGGTTCGTATCCACGACCACCAGCGCTGCGCCGTTCAAAAACTCCAGCTGCTGCGCAAAATAGGACGGCGTCAGCTCCTCGCAGATCTCCATGTCGGCTACTGCCAGCGCCATATCGCCGTTTTCGTCGCTGAGAAATACGTAGGTCGGCGTTCTCCCGCCGGGTACGCGCAGCGCGTGGGAAAGGTCGATCCCAAGCTCCTCACAGGAGCGTTCGATCTGCGTCGTGCACTCGTCCCCGCCCAGCGCCGTGAGCAGGGAAACACTCACCCCCAAAAGGCTCATATTGTGCGCAATGTTGCGCCCGACGCCGCCGAGGCTCTGCTCGACACGGCCGGGATTGGAGTCCTTTGCAATGAGCGGCGCAAAGGAGCGCCCGCCGATATCCATGTTCACGCCGCCGCAAACCGCAACATATTTTCCGTTAAAACTGCCCCTCTCACGAAACTGCTCCAGCGCGGTCTGCGCCGTGGCGCAGAAGCTCTTTGCCGCTTCCGTCTCTCTTTTGCCGAGATCCACGCGTCCCTTGTCGGCAGCCCGGTGTCCGGCCATGACGGAGTGAATGATCTCCTGCATGCCGTCCGCACGGAAGAGAAGATATGCGTTTTCCAGCAGATTTTTTTCGTGATATTCAATGCTCTGCAGCTGTGCAAACGGGATGCTGACCGTTCTGTTTGCCAGCAGCCCCTTGCTGTGCGCGATCTCGACACGGTCACGAAAAAGCAGGAGCTTCGCAGCGGAAACATTCAGTTTTTCTATCGCACGCTGTTCCATTTCTCTTCTCCTCTGTCTGAAAAACGCAGTAAATCTTTCCCATGGATATAAATACATTAACCCATTTTCCCGCGATTTGCAACGGTTTTGACG
>JAEDKW010000096.1 GCA_016295615.1 Oscillospiraceae bacterium
ATGCCGAACTTTTTGGCGGCGGCGCGTACCGTGGTGCGGTTTTCTATAATGTAAACGGCCAGATTGCAGGCCCGCTCTTCCATATTTCCTTTCATAACAACGCTCCCAATCCAGAGTTGCTTTATCTATATGCGCGCAGGAAAGGGAACATGCGCGAAAAAGCAGATCCGGCATTGACAGGGAAAAACGGTTTGCCCTATAATCATTTTAATGACGCGTTGCGGCAGGACCTGAATTTTGAACACTGCACGACAGGGGGGAGCGGAATGAAAATCTATTTTTGCGGCTCGATCCGCGGCGGGCGCACCGACGCGGCGCTCTACCGTGAGATGATCGAATTTCTCAAGCAGTACGGCTGCGTGCTGACGGAGCATGTGGGGGACGCCTCGCTCACCGATCGGGGCGGCGACGGCACGAACGGCGAGATCTGGCGGCGCGACACCGCGTGGCTCAAAGCGTGCGATATCGTGATCGCGGAATGCTCGCAGCCGTCGCTCGGCGTGGGCTACGAGATCGCCTTTGCCGAGGCGCTCGGCAAGCCCGTGCACGTGTTTTACGGCAAAAGCGACGGACGGCTTTCCGCGATGCTTGCCGGCGATCCGCAAATTTCGGTGCATTATTACGGGGAAAAAGAGACGCTGTTTACACGGCTCGGAACCGTGATGGACGCGGCGCAGAGACGGAAGGTATGAACGGACAAAAAACGCTGCGCGGGACGGTCTGCGCGATCCTCGGCGGCGTTTGCTGGGGCGTCAGCGGAACAGTGGGACAGTATTTGTTTACGCAAAAGGGGATCGACAGCGGCTGGCTCACCGTCGTGCGCATGCTTTGCGCGGGTGCGATCCTGCTTGCCGCCGCCGCGCTTCGCTATCCGCGCGAGGTGTCGGGCATCTGGCGGGACAAAAAAGCGGCGCGCCGGCTGATCCTCTTTGCGCTTTTCGGGATCCTGCCGTGCCAGTACGCCTATCTTGAGGCGATCCGCTGCTCCAACTCCGCAACGGCGACCGTCCTGCAATATCTGGGGCAGGCGCTGGTGCTTTTCTGGGCGTGCCTGAAGGGGAGACGGCTGCCGTGCGGGAAAGAGTCGCTGGCGCTTGTTCTGGCGCTCGGCGGCGTGTTCCTGCTTTCCACGCACGGAAGCTTTACCGCGCTGTACCTTGCGCCCGGGGCGCTTTTTTGGGGCATGATGGCGGCGCTGGCCCTGTTTCTCTATACCACGCTGCCGGGAAAGCTGCTGGAAACCTATCCTGCGCCGGTGTGCACAGGCTACGGAATGCTTCTCGGCGGTATCGCGCTGTGCCTGCTTCTGCGCGCGTGGACATATGAGGTGACGCCCGACTTCGTGACGGTGCTGGGCGTTGCCGAAATCGTGCTGGTCGGTACGGCGGCGGCGTTCACGCTGTATCTTCAGGGTGTGAGCGATCTCGGCGGCGTGAAAGCCAGCCTCTTCGCCTGCTCGGAGCCGGTCAGCGCGGCGCTGTGCGCGGGACTTTGGCTGAAGACCAGATTCGCGGTCGAGGACATTGCCGGTATGGTGATGATCATCCTGATGGCGGCGCTTCTTGCCCTGCCGGAAAAGAAAAAGGAAGCCCTGCGCTGACGAAGCAGCCGTTCATGAAACGCAAGCAAAAGAAACAGCCCCTTGCCTGCTTGGCAAGGGGCTGACCATATTGAAGACCTCAGGCGGATTCGGATTTTTCCTCCGGTCACAAAAGCAGCATCAGTACGGGGATCACGACAAAGCAGGCAAGAGTCGACAGCGCCGCGCCCTGTGCGGCGAGCTTTTCGTCCGCACCGTATTCGGCGGAGGCGACGACGGTTTGCGTGACGACCGGCATCGCCGCTTCCACCACGAAGACGCTCCTTGCAAGACCGTCAACGCCGAGGAGCATGCACAGCAGCATGCACAGACCGGGTCCGATCAGAAAGCGGAAGAGCATCATGACGCCCTGCGTGCGGTCAAGGCGCAGACGGGAAAGACCGATCTCGTGGATGATCTGTCCGGTAAGCAGCAGCGCCAGCGGCGTAACGATGTCATTCATGTAGCGCGTATAGGAAGCGATGAGGGACGGGAGCTGAATATCGCCGAACACCAGCACAAAGCCGATGAGTATTCCGATCACCGTGGGTGTTTTGATGAATTTGAGCGCTGTGCGCCGGAAGGGGACGTGCGCCTCCGACTCACCGGACCAGCGTATGAGGGAAAGACCGACGAGCTGGGTAAAGCTGGTGCTGACAAGGTAATAGAGCATGACATAGGGGGTGCAGACGCTGCCGAACAGCTCAGAGCACATGGCATAGCCGATGAAGACGCAGTTGGACAGGCTCGCCATCATCATAAACACGCCGAGACTTTTGCGCGGAAGCCGGAGAAGCTTTGCCGCGGCAAAGGAGAGCAGAAACATGAGCGTGCAGCAGATCAGCGGGACCAGCAGCATCTTTCCGGAGGAGGCGATCATCTCGTGCGTAAGATTGTGAGTCAGACCGTAAACGCACATGGCGGGAATGGCGATACTCATGAGAAACTTGCTCAGAAATGCCTTGGATTCCTGCCCCATCCAGCCCCGGGCGGCACAAAAATAACCGGTTGCCGTCAGCAGCAGGATGATAGCGACCGATACAACAGAATGAAGAAACATCTCCATGAAGCACCTCAAACCTCGTTTTCACCAAAATGCAACAAGCTGAGTATATCATTTCCTGCATAAAAAACAAGACTTTGCCAAAATTAAGTTGAAAACAAAGCAGCGAAAGCGTATCATAACAGCAGAGAAAAACAACAGGAGGCTCACGGCATGAAAGCAGCATTGGTCATTATGGCGGCCGGCATGGGTTCCCGCTACGGCGGCAGCAAGCAGGTCGACGGAATCGGTCCCAACCATGAGATTTTGATGGAATACTCCGTGTTTGATGCGGTCCGCGCGGGCTTTACAAAGGTCGTTTTCATCATCAAGCCGGAGATGCTGGATTTGATGAAAGACCTTTGCGGCGACCGCGTTTCCCAAATGAAGGCAAAAAACGGGGACAATGTCGAAGTGTGCTATGCGTTTCAGGACTTCACCAGCGTGCCGAAGTTTTACGCGATCCCGCCTGAGCGCGTTAAGCCGTTTGGTACGGCGCACGCGGTGCTTTGCGCGCGGGAGTTTGTCAGCGAGCCGTTCGTCGTCATCAATGCGGACGACTATTACGGCGTGGACGCGTTTGAAACGATTTACGCCGAGCTTTCATCGCTTCCCGGGACGGGCGCTGCGACGATGGTCGGCTACAGCCTGTGCAACACCGTAAGCGAGAACGGCACGGTCACGCGCGGTATTTGCCATGTGACGGACGGCAGGCTGGACAAGATCGTGGAGACCTTCAAGCTCAAGCCCTGTGCCGACGGAAAGATCCGCGACCTCCAAGCCGACGGCGACGGTCCCGTCTACGCCGGCAACACGCCGGTGTCGATGAACTTCTGGGGCTTCACGCCGTGGATCTTTGAAAAGCTGGAAGCGTATTTTGATGCGTTTCTGCGCGCGCTTGAGCCGGACGATATCAAGGCGGAATGCCTGCTGCCGGAGCTTGTGGGCGAGCTGATCGAAAAGCGCGAGCTGACGGTCTCCGTCCTGCACTCGAACGCGCGCTGGTTCGGCATGACCTATCAGGAGGATAAGCCGATGGTCGCGCAGGAGATTCAAAAGCTGCACGACGCGGGCGTCTATCCGCAGAGCCTTCGGTAAAATGAAACGGAGCGCCTCCGGGCATACTATGCCCGGAGGTGATCTTGATGAAAGAGGACGAAAAGCTGCCGTATCATGAAGCGCCGATGACGGAGCCGCACTTCGGACAGCCGGACGACTGCTATGACCTGATCAACCGGTACGGCACCTATAACATCCAGCCGACCGCGGACACGGAGAATGTGTTTCCGATGATCGCGCAGGGACTGCCGAAAAAATGGCGCGATATGGCGCTGGGCAGGCAGGATCTTGAGGAAGAAGAGTAGCGCAGAGAGGACTCTCTGCAAAAAAGCGGAGAGTCCTCTCTTGCCCCAGCAAAAATTTTGGTAAAAACAAAAGAAAACAGTTGACAATCCGCTGCCCGGGGTGTAGTATGTTCGTGTTCGGTTCGCGCGGTTAGCTCAGCTGGTAGAGCACATGCTTGACGTGCATGGGGTCACAGGTTCGAGTCCTGTACCGCGCACCAGAAAAACACCGAAGTCGCAAGACTTCGGTG
>JAEDKW010000097.1 GCA_016295615.1 Oscillospiraceae bacterium
AAAACAAGGGGAAGCGAACCTCGCTTCCCCTTGCGCTGTTTTTGCTTTTCAGAAATCGGCGCTGCCGACCGTTCTCGGATGCAGCTCCACGTCGCGGATGTTGGAAACGCCCGTGAGGTACATCACCATGCGCTCGAAGCCGAGACCGAAGCCCGCGTGACGGCAGGAGCCGTAGCGGCGCAGGTCGCAGTACCACCAGTAGTCCTCGGGGTTCATGCCAAGCTCCCGGATGCGGTTTTCCAAAAGCTCGAGCCGCTCCTCGCGCTGGCTGCCGCCGATGATCTCGCCGATGCCCGGGACCAGACAGTCCGCCGCGGCGACGGTCTTCCCATCGTCGTTGAGGCGCATGTAGAACGCCTTGATCTCCTTGGGATAGTCGGTGACAAACACGGGACGCTTGAAGATCTGCTCGGTGAGATAGCGCTCATGCTCGGTCTGCAGGTCGATGCCCCACTCGACGGGATAATCGAACTTCACGCCGCTTTCCTTTAAGAGCTTCACCGCTTCGGTATAGGTCACGCGACCGAAGTCGGAGCTTGCCACGTGCTGCAGTCTCTCGATGAGACCCTTGTCGACAAAGCTGTTGAAAAATGCGAGATCGTCCGGGCAGCGCTCCATGACGCGGTTGATGATGTGCTTGACCATGGACTCCATGACCTCAAGGTCGCCGTCGAGATCGCAGAACGCCATCTCCGGCTCGATCATCCAGAACTCGGCGGCGTGGCGCGCGGTGTTGGAGTTTTCGGCACGGAAGGTGGGACCGAAGGTGTAGACGTCGCCGAACGCCATGGCGAAGTTCTCGGCGTTGAGCTGACCGGAGACGGTCAGGCTCGTCTTCTTGCCGAAGAAATCCTGCGAATAATCGACCCTGCCGTCCGGGGTACGCGGCGGATTCTCAAGATCGAGCGTCGTCACCTGGAACATCTCGCCCGCGCCCTCGCAGTCCGAGCCGGTGATGATGGGGGTGTTGACGTAGACGAAGCCGCGGCTCTGGAAAAACTCATGCACGGCGTAGGCGGCAGCGGAGCGGACGCGGAAGGTGGCGGAGAAGAGATTCGTGCGCGGACGCAGATGCTGGATCGTGCGCAGATACTCGACGCTGTGGCGCTTTTTCTGCAGCGGATAGTCCGGCGTGGACGCGCCCTCGACCTCGACGGAGAAGGCTTTGAGCTCAAGCGGCTGCTTGGCGTCCGGCGTGAGCACGACGGTGCCTCTGGCGATGAGCGCCGCGCCGACATTCTGCGCGCAGATCTCCTTATAATTGGCAAGCTCGTTCGCGTCCAGAACAATTTGCAGGTTGCGGAAGCAGGAGCCGTCGTTGAGCTCGATGAAGCCGAAGGTCTTCATGTCGCGGATGGTCCTTGCCCAGCCCATGACGGAGATCTCCCTGCCGCCGTACTGTTCGCTGTCCGCAAAAACGGACGCAATTCTGACTCGTTCCATAGTGTGCTTACCCCTTTTAACAGGTTTTTTCCGAAGAATGCAAATATTATATGCTACCCGTCGGTCTTTTTCAAGCCCTGTTTCATTGACTTTTGCGTTTTGCCGTTTTACAATAGCGAATAAGTGAATATGAAAACAGTGCTTCGCGGCTCAGATCACGGTGCGAAGCGCCGCAAGTTGAGAAAACGGCTCTTTCTGACCGGTTTTTCAGTTGCGGGCACAACAGGAAAAGCATAGATTTTTTAAAGCAGGAGGTCGCTTTATGGAGAGCAACAGGTATCTTGACATTGCGCCCGAGGTCAAGAGCGCGCTTGACGCGGGCAGACCCGTCGTGGCGCTCGAATCGACCATCATTTCCCACGGCATGCCGTATCCGCAGAACCGCGACACGGCGCTCGAGGTCGAGAGGATCATCCGCGATCTCGGCGCTGTTCCTGCGACCGTCGCCATCCTCGGCGGTCGGCTCAAGGCAGGGCTTTCCGAAGCCGAGATCGACTATCTCGCCCGTACCGGCAGCGGCGTTGCCAAAGCGAGCCGGCGGGATCTTCCCGTGCTGGTTGCCAAGGGAGCGGACGGCGCGACGACTGTCACCACGACCATGATGATCGCGGCGATGGCAGGCATTGAGGTTTTTGCCACCGGCGGCATCGGCGGTGTGCATCGCGGCGCGGAAGTCACAATGGATATTTCCGCCGACCTCGAGGAGCTTGCCGAAACCCCCGTTATGGTCATCTGCGCCGGTGCGAAGTCCATTCTCGACCTCGGTCTGACGCTTGAATACCTCGAGACCAAGGGCGTGCCCGTCATCGGCTACGGCACCGACGAGCTGCCCGCGTTCTACACCCGCAGGTCCGGCTTCGGCGTGGACTACCGTCTTGATACGCCGGAGGAGCTGGCGAAGGCGTTCCATGTCAAGCGCGAGATGAAGCTTCGCGGCGGTATGCTCGTCACCAACCCCATTCCCGAGGAGTATTCCATGGACGCGGACGTCATCAACAAAGCGATCGACGAGGCGGTCGCGGAGGCAAAGACACAGGGGATCCACGGCAAGGCGACCACGCCGTTCCTGCTCGCGAGGATCAAGGAGCTTACCGGCGGCGACAGTCTGGAGTCCAACATCCAGCTCGTCTACAACAACGCGCGCCTTGCGGCGAAGACCGCCGTCGCGCTGAGCGATCTGGAGCGCTGAGACGATGGGGGCGTTTTTTCGGTATGCTCCCATTTACCTTGCCGCAATCAACGTGCTCGCGTTTTTGACCTACGGCTGGGATAAGCTGAGCGCGAAACGGAGCGGCGCGCATCGCGTGCCGGAGCGGACGCTTTTTGCCCTTGCGCTCCTTGGCGGCAGCGCCGGCGCGGTGGGCGGAATGTTCTTCTTTCACCACAAGACGCGCCACTGGTATTTCCGCTATGGGCTGCCGCTGATCCTGCTTTCGCAGCTGGCGCTGGCGGTATGGCTGAAGATGAGATAAAAAAAGAGACGCAGAATGCGTCTCTTTTTTTCATGTTCTCTTTTCCGGCGCTCACACGTTGAAGCGGAAGTAGATCATGTCGCCGTCCCTGACGACGTACTCCTTGCCCTCGGAGCGCAGCAGCCCCTTTTCCTTGGCGGCGCTCACGCTGCCGCAGCGGATCATCTCGCTGAAGTTGATGGTCTCGGCGCGGATGAAGCCGCGCTCGATGTCGGAGTGGATCTTGCCGGCGGCGGCAGGCGCCTTGGTGCCGTTTTTGATCGTCCAGGCGCGGCACTCGTCCTCGCCGTAGGTCAGGAACGAAATGAGACCGAGCAGCGCATAGCTGCACTTGATGAGGCGGTCAAGACCGGACTGCGCAATGCCCAGCTCTTCGAGGAACATGGCGCGGTCCTCGCCGTCCAGCTCAGCGATGTCCTGCTCGAGCTTGGCGCAGATGGGCAGCACCTCGGCGCCCTCCCTGGCGGCAAGCTCCCTGACCTGCCTGAGGTATTCGTTGCCGTCCTGATCGGCAAAGCCGGCTTCGTCCATGTTGGCGGCGTAGATAACGGGCTTGAGGCTGAGGAGGTCGGCGGTGGAGAGCAGCTCCGCGTCCTCGCCGGCGTCAAAGGTGCGCGCGCTCCTGCCCGCGTCGAGATGCTCGGCGAGCCTTGCAAAAACCTCCGCTTCGCGGGCAAACTTCTTGTCGCCGGACTTTGCCATTTTCTGCGCCTTTTCCACGCGGCGGCTGACCATTTCAAGATCCGCCATGATCAGCTCGAGGTCGATCGTTTCGATGTCGCCGAGGGGATCGACGGGAACGTTCAGGCTTGCGTCCGCGACAACGTGCATGATGTTCTCGTCGTCAAAGCAGCGCACGACGTGAACGATGGCGTCCGTGCGGCGAATGTTCTCGAGGAATTTGTTGCCGAGACCCGCGCCCCGGCTTGCGCCCTTGACGAGCCCTGCAATGTCCACAAACTCGATCACGGCGGGCGTCTTTTTCTTGGGATGGTACATCTCGGCGAGCTTGTCAAGCCGCTCGTCGGGAACGGCGACCATGCCGACATTCGGCTCGATCGTGCAGAACGGATAGTTCGCGCTCTCGGCGCCGGCGTTGGTGATGGCGTTGAAGAGGGTGCTCTTGCCGACGTTCGGCAGCCCCACGATACCTAATTTCATATATCTTCATTCTCCTTTGTTTTCTCTGTATTTTCAAG
>JAEDKW010000098.1 GCA_016295615.1 Oscillospiraceae bacterium
AGTCGTTCCCTTAGACATATTCAAAAGACTCAGCCGACGAGAGAAGCGGTATCCATGGCGATCATCAGCTCTTCATTGGTGGGGATGAGAAGGACCTTGACCTTGGAATCGACGGCGGAAATGACGCGCTCCTCGCCGCGGACCTTGTTGGCATCCTCGTCCATCTTGACGCCCATGAACTCAAGACCGGAGGCGATCGCCATGCGCTGAGAAGCGGAGTTTTCACCGACGCCTGCGGTGAAGATGATGGCGTCCACGCCGCCCATTGCGGCAGCATACGCGCCGATGAGCTTCTTGACGCCGTAGTTGAACAGATCGACGGCGAGACCGGCACGCTCGTTGCCGTCTGCGAAAGCGTTTTCAAGATCACGGAAGTCGGAGGAAACGCCGGAAACGCCCTGAACGCCGGACTTCTTGTTGAGGATGGTGAGCATCTCGGTGATGTTCATGTTGTACTTGTTCATCAGGTACTCAAGGATGCCGGCGTCGAGATCGCCGCTGCGGGTACCCATGGGGAGACCGGCGAGCGGGGTGAAGCCCATGGAGGTGTCGACGCTCTTGCCGCCGTCGATCGCGGTGACGGAGGAGCCGTTGCCGAGGTGGCAGGAGATGAGCTTGAGCTCGGAAATGGGCTTGCCGAGCATGTCGGCGGCGCGCTGGGAAACATACTTGTGAGAGGTGCCGTGGAAGCCGTAGCGGCGGACCTTGTCCTTTTCATAGTACTCATAGGGCAGGGCGTAGGTATAGGCGACGGGAGGCATGGTCTGGTGGAAGGCGGTGTCAAACACGGCGACCATGGGCACGCCGGGCATCAGCTCCTGGCAGGCCTTGATGCCGATGATGTTGGCGGGATTGTGGAGCGGAGCGAGGGGATTGCACTCTTCAATGGTCTTCATCACTTCGTCGGTAATGATAACGGAGGCGGCGAACTTCTCACCGCCGTGAACGACGCGGTGACCGACGGCGTCGATCTCCTTCATGGAAGCGATCACGCCGTTTTTGGCGTCGACGAGAGCGTCGAGAACGGTCTTGATCGCCTCGGAATGCGTGGGCATGGCGACTTCGGCTTCCTTGACGGCTTCCTTGCCTTCAAGCTGCGGCTTGTAGGTAAAACGACCGTCGATGCCGATGCGCTCGCACAGACCCTTGGCGAGCAGCTCGCCGGTCGCGGGGTTGAGCAGCTGATACTTGAGGGAGGAAGAACCTGCGTTGATGACCAATACGTTCATAGTAAACTCCTTTTTCCTGGGGCGCACTTGCAATGCGCCCTGAATTCATATAAGATAAAAGCAAAAATATCCCGTTGGGATGCACATACAGCACTATTATAGCAAAAACTTTTGCGTTGACAACCTTAAATTTTACAGAATGTTACCGAATTGACACCGTTTTGAGAGGATTTCCATGAAAACTGCTGGTATCATATGTGAATATAATCCCTTTCACTCCGGTCACGCCTGGCAGATCCGTGAGATCCGCCGCAGACTGGGAGAGGATACCGCCATTGTATGCGCGATGAGCGGAAACTTCGTCCAGCGCGGCGATTTTGCCGTCTGCCGCAAGCATGTGCGCGCCGAGGCCGCCGTGCGCGGCGGCGCGGATCTGGTGCTGGAGCTGCCGGTGCCCTGGGCGACCGCGTCGGCGGAGGGCTTCGCCCGCGGCGGCGCGGAGCTGCTGGCAGGCACCGGCGTTGTGGAGACGCTGTGCTTCGGCAGCGAGTGCGCGGACACGGGAAGGCTTCTGCGCGTGGCGGAATGCCTGACGGGGGACGCCTTCAAAACCGCCCTTCGCGAGGCGCTCGGCAAAGGAGTATCCTTTGCCTCGGCAAGACAGGCGGCGGCGGAACGGCTGCTTGGCGGGGATGCCGCCGTGCTGGAGCATGCGAACGACATTTTGGGCGTGGAATACTGCAAGGCGCTGCAGGGCGGCGGTATCGAGCCGCTGGCGCTCCCACGCATGGGGGTCGGACACGATGCCGGCGCGGGGGAGGGCTTCGCTTCGGCGTCCTATCTGCGCGAGCGGCTGATTGGAAATCAGCAGCTCGGCGATTATCTCACGCCCGATATGGCGCGGCTGTATGAGCAGGAGCGCGCGGCAGGACGCGCACCGGTGACGGCGGCAAATGCCGAGCGCGCGATGCTTGCCAGGCTGCGCTCGATGCGGGAGGAGGATTTTGCCCGCTATGATGAGGGGCGGGAGGGACTTTACCACCGGCTTTATGAGGTGAGCCGCACTGCCGCACGCATGGAGCAGCTGCTTGACGGGGCAAAGACCAAACGCTACGCCTATGCAAGACTGCGGCGCATGGTACTGCGAATGTACCTGGGCATCGAGGTGGGCGACATGCCGGAGCGTGTGCCGTACCTGCGCGTGCTGGCGTGCAGCGAGCGCGGCAGGGCGCTTTTAAAGCGGATGAAATGCTCCGCGCCGCTGCCTGTTTTGACAAAAAGCGCCGATGTACGCGCGCTTTCCGGGCAGGCGCAGCGCGTGCTTTGGATGGAAGCGCGCGCGACGGATCTTTATGCGCTTGCCTATCCGGAACTGTCGCAGGCGTGCGGCGGCAGCGAATGGACGACGAATCCCGTGGTGATCTGACCGCGCCTGAAGAACAGGAGGCAAAACGAAATGAAACGACTGCTATGCATCGTAATCGCGGCAGCGGCGGCATTCATGCTGACAGCCTGCGGCAGCGCTGCGCCGGAAGCGGACGGAGACACGGTGCAGACCGCGGAAACGGAATACGGGTTTCAGGTCGTCACCGAGGTCATCAGCGAAGAAGTGAAAGCCGATGACGGCACCGTGCTGCTCAACGGCAGCTACGAGCTGCCGCGCCTTACGCTCACGGCGACGCTTGACGGGGAAGAGGTCGAGCTGGTCGAAAGCGAAGCGGATGCGCAGAAGCTCGCCGTGCGCGACGCCTTCAACGCGGAGATGGAGAAATACCGCCAGACGGTTCTGTCCTTCTTCCGCGAGATCTCCGGCTGGGCGAAGGACCTGTATGAGGTATCTCTTGCAGACGGTTTCGCCTGGCACAGTGCGTTTGCCGACGAAGTAAAGGTGGAGAAGACCTATCAGACGCCGGGCGGGCTTTTGAGCGTTTACGCCACGGGATATTCCTATACGGGCGGCGCGCACCCCAACGGCAGCTTCAAAACCTGGAACTTTGACCTCAACACGGGCGAGTTCATCGGTTATGAGGATATTGCGGCGGACGAGGACGAATTCCGCGCCGCCGTGGTAGCGAATATTCTGGAGCAGATCTGCGAGCAGGGGCTCAGCGAGTACTACTACGATGATTATGACTCCTATGTCCGGGATCTTGCCTATGCCAGCGTTTATTTTGATGAAAACGGCATGACCGTGCTCTTTGAAGAATACACGATGGGTCCGCACTCGGCGGGGATCCCGACCTTTACCGTGCCGTATGAGTATTTCATCCATTTGCTGAATGAGCGCGGAGAGACGCTGATCCTGCCGTATCTTCCGCAGGAGACCCTCGTTCTTGCGGATTTCTACGAGGCGCAGGAGCTATGGAGCTATTTTGATTTGGTCACGATGCCGCTCGACTATGAAAAAAGCGCTGAAGTCGACGGTTACGTCTACAACCGTGTGAATTACAGGGAGATCTCCACAATGGCGGAGCTTCGTGCGCTGCTGCTCACGCGTTTTGACGAGCCGGTCGTCGACGACCTGCTTGCGCCGGAGGAAAACGGCTTTGCGCACTACCGTGATATCGACGGCGTGCTCTACGGCGTTGATGCCGCCCGCGGCAGCGACCTTACGCGCGGTGAGGCGACCTATGCGGTTGAATTGGATGCGGACGGGAACGCAGGCAAGGTCATTGCCACCGTTGAGGAATATGCCGGGGAGCCGACCCTCAACGAGGAGACCGGACGCTATGAGCAGACCGCTGCAGGCTATGTGACCGTCGAATTCCCCTTTGTGCAGACGGAAAACGGCGCGCGATTCACGCATTTTGAAAGCATCCGGTAGGCGAAGCGGAGCATCCGGATGAATCCAAACAATAAATCAAAGCCAAAACATAC
>JAEDKW010000099.1 GCA_016295615.1 Oscillospiraceae bacterium
TGGCCAGCAGCGCCGCGCCGATCATGCCCGCGCGGTAGCCGAGCGTGCAGCCGACGATCCGCGGGTGCTTTGCGGTGTAAGAAGCGCCGTACTCCTGCGCGCTTACCTCCGCACGCAGCGGGGCAAGCAGACGCTCTCCCTGCGCGGCAACGCCGCCGGAGAGCGCGATGATCTCCGGAAAGAACACGTTGACGAGATTGGCAACGCCGAGCGCAAGATAACGGACGTACTGCTTCACGACGGCGTCTCCCGCGGCGTCGCCCGCCTGCTGCGCATCAAATGCGGCGCGTCCGTCCACGACGCCGTATGCCGCGGCGAACTCATGCATTCTGCTCTCCGGATGCCGCGCCATCGCCTCCGCGGTCATGCGGGCAAGCGCCGTCGCCGAAGCATACGACTCAAAGCAGCCTCTGCGGCCGCAGGAGCACCGCTCCCCGTCCGCCGCGATCACCATGTGCCCAAGCTCGCTCGCGGCGCCCGTATACCCCGTGAGCAGCTTTCCGTCCATGACCACACCGCCGCCGACACCGGTGCCGAGCGTGAGGATCACCGCGCTGTGCGCGCCCTTTGCCGCGCCGGCAATCGCTTCGCCGAGCGCTGCGGCGTTCGCGTCGTTGGCAAGCTCCACCTCATAGCCCGTGCGCTGCTTCAGCTTCTCGCGCAGCGGGTATTTCACCCAGTTCAGATTGCAGGAATACACGATCTCGCCGCGCCCGTTGTCCACGATGCCCGGGCAGCCGAGACCGACGCCGCCGAGCTTCTCCTGCGCGGCAAGCTCACAAATCAGCTCGCCGATCGCATCGGCGACAATGTCCGCGCCGCGCGCTGCCTGCGTGGGGCGCGAAGCTTCCCGCACGACCTCGCCGTTTTCCGTGACGACCGCGCCCTTGAGATTGGTGCCGCCCACGTCGATGCCCAGATAATTCATGGTCCGCCTCCTGCCGAAATGACTTGTTCAATCTTCGCAGCCGACCGGTAAGGTGACTTTGAATGTCACCGTGCCGTCGCCGTTTTCCACCGATATGCCGCCCTTATGCAGCAATACGACCTGTTTGGCGATCGCAAGTCCGATGCCGTTGCCCTCGGTGGCATGGGACTTGTCCGCCTGATAGAACTTATTGAATATCTTCTCCTGCTCCTCCGGGGGGACGGCATGACCGCTGTTTGTGACGCTGACCGTCACGACGCGCCGCCTTCGGGCGATCTGCACGTTCACCGTGCCCCCCGCCGGCGAAAACTTGACGGCGTTATCCAGCAGATTGATCCACACCTGCTTGAGCAGCTCCTCATTTGCCTGAACATCATATTCGCCGAACTCCAAATCAAAATTCAGCGCCTTGCGCGTCCACTTGTTTTCCAGCAGCAGCACGCAGGAGCGGATCTGCTCGGAAAGGTTATAGCGCGTGACGTCGGCAAGGATCCTCTGGTTCTCCACCTTGGTCAGGTTGAGCACATTGGTCGCCATCGCCGCCAGGCGGAGCGATTCCTCCTCAATGACACGGATGTACTCCTGCTTTTGCTGCTCGGTCAGGTTTCCGTGCTTGAGCAGCTTGGCAAAGCCGGCAATGGAAACGATGGGCGTTTTGAATTCGTGGGAAAAGTTGTTGATGAAATCCGCGCGCAGCATTTCCGTGTTGCCCAGCTCCTCCGCCATTTTGTTGAAGCTCTGCGCCGCCTCCGCGAAGGAGGGGTGGCTTCCGAGCGGCTTGCCGAAATGCAGCCGCGCGTCGAAGTCGCCGGCGGCAAGGCGGTTCATCTGCGTGATCATCCGCGTGATCGGCTTGAGCGGCAGCTTCATCACGAATGCGGAGATCGCCATTCCCACCACCACGCTGATAAACGCCATAAGCAGCAGCAGATACGCCGTTTCCAGCGTCTCCGCGCCGCCGGGCAGCAGGCGGAAATAGGCAAGGATATACACCGTGATGCCTGCCACAAGAACGGAAACAAACAAAATACCGAAGGTTGCCGCGGAAAATAAGAGGGGGAGCGCAAAACGGCTCTGCCGTTCTTCCTGATTCTTTTTCATACCTTTTTTACCGCCTTATACCCAAGTCCGCGCACGGATTCAATGGAAAACTCCTCCCAGCCCTCAAACCGTCTGCGAAGCCGCCCGATATGCACCGTCACCGTCTCCCAGCCCGTGTCGCTCTCCGCTCCCCAGATCTCGTCCATAAGCTGAATACGGGTGAAGATCTTTCCCGGATAGGACAAAAGCTTATAAAGCAGCATGAACTCCTTTTGCGGCAGCTCGATCACTTCATCGCCCTTTGTCACGGTCTGCGCGTCGTAGTCAAGCACCACGCTGCCCACGGCGATCCTGCGCTCGCTGACGATCTGCGCGCGCCTGAGCAGCGCCTTGATGCGCAGCAGCATCTCGACCTCGTCGATCGGCTTGGTCATGTAATCGTCTATCCCGACCAGAAAGCCCCTGCGGCGGTCCCCCGGCAGCTGCTTGGCGGACACCATCAGGATCGGCAGATTGTTGTTGCTCTCCCTCAGAAGCGCCGTAAGCTCGTAGCCGTCCATTTTCGGCATCATGATATCCAGCACGACCAGGTCAATATGCTCACGGTCCATGACGCGAAGCGCATCCTCGCCGTTTTCCGCCGTATAGACCACATACTTTTCCTCCTCCAGTACCGTCTTGAGCAAAAGCCTTGTGTTTTTGTCGTCGTCCGCAATCAGGATATGAAACATACCATGTCGACCCGCCTTCCGCGCTTTTGTTTTCTTTATCTTACGCCATCTGTCTGCCTTTTCGCAAGTACAGATTGCAGAATATATCCGGGTATGCCGCCCTTTTCGTTTGGTCTGTTTCGTTTCAGTTTAGATTTCTCCGCTATATTGATCGTGATATCTTATCGTTTCCGGCAAAAGAGGTAAAGAATATGTGCAAAAAAGTATTGATCGCCAGTGACAGCACAACGGATCTCGGTGCGGAGCTGATCGCCCGCTACGGCGTTCAGATCGTCCCGCTCGGCATCCATCTGGGCGATAAACACTATACCGACGGCGTGGACATTGACCCCGAATACATCTACCGGCATTACGAGGAAACCGGGGAGCTTCCCAAAACTGCCGCGGTCAATATTGCGGAATATGCCGACTTTTTTGAGCGCTGGACAAAAGAGGGCTATGCGGTCGTTCTCTTTTCCATCAGCGCGGAGATGTCCTCGTCCTATCAGAACGCCTGCCTTGCCGCCGCCGGCTTTGACGACGTTTTTGTCGTGGACACCCGCAACCTTTCCACCGGCGGCGGTCTTTTGGTGGTTTCCGCCGGCGAGATGGTCAAGGCCGGCAGATCCGCTTCTGAGATCGCCCGGTCCTGCCAGGCGCTTGCTTCCCAGGTGGACGCGTCGTTCGTGATCGACAGTCTGGAGTTTCTGCATAAGGGCGGTCGCTGTTCCGCCCTCGCCGCACTGGGCGCCAATCTGCTGCACCTGAAGCCCTGCATTGTGGTGCGTGACGGCAAAATGGCGGTCGGCAGGAAGTATCGCGGCAAGTTTTCCGCCGTGCTCAGGCAGTACATCACCGATCAGCTCGGCGACGCCTCCGGTATCGACCTCGAGCGCGTTTTTGTCACGCACGCGGGCTGTGACGAAGAAACGGTTCAGATGTGCGTGGAGCTTGTCCGTCAGCTCGCCCCTTTCAAGGAGGTCTTCCTCACCCGCGCGGGCTGCACGATCTCCTCGCACTGCGGCAGAAACACGCTTGGCGTTCTGTTTCTGCGCAAAGATTCCTGACCTTCTGCCGATATAAGAAGCAACGCCATCCGAAGCGCACAGTCCCTTCGGATGGTGTTGACTTTTTTGCTATGCAAAAGCATAGCAAAAAA
>JAEDKW010000100.1 GCA_016295615.1 Oscillospiraceae bacterium
TTGTAGTTGCAGATAAAGGTCCCGGCAATGAGGATCATCATCGCCTCGGCCTCACGACGCCCGACCTCCGGACCGTAGATCGCCACAAGGCATTGTTCCATGGTCTCGCGCCACTCACGAAACTCTCCCTTGACCAGATCCGCGACCGCGTCGCTGTAGTGCGCCAGCACATAGGTCTGGGTCGTGGCGTTGGGACGCTTCTCCTCGGGATCGCCCTTGGCCACATAGGCCATGAAAGCGTTCATGTAGGCGAGGTTGCTCTCATAGTCAGCGCGCGGATGTGTCGCAAACCAGGCCTTGCATTTCTCGGTCATATAGTCCTTGGTATAGCGCAGATAACTCACGACCAGATCGTCCCGGCTTTCAAAATAGTGCAGGAGCTTGGGATGCGACATCCCGGCCTCCTCCGCAATATCCCGCAGGGTGATCTTCGTCATGGGCTTTTTCTCGATGCAGCGCTCAAAGGCCATCAGGATCTCCATCCGGACGGCTTCTTTATCAACGATCAAAGGCATAGGAATCCCTCGCTTTCGGGAGAAGTATAACGAATTATCCGCGCAAAAGCAAGAGACCGCCGATCAGCATTTTCAGCCCCATCGAGGTGACCAAAACCGCGCCGAGCTTGCGCAGGTATTTTGTCCAGCCGCGCGGCAGCAGCGCGCCCAGCGAGGCAAAAAGCAGCATCAGCGGCACGGTGCCCAGCGCGAAGGCGAGCATCAGGAGAGCGCCGTTTCCTGCGCTGCCGGAGGACATGGCGCAGAGCCAGGCGGCGTACAGCGCGCCGCAGGGCATGAAGCCGGTCAGCAGGCCGACCAGCAGCGGCGTCTGCCGCCGAAGCCTTTCCGGCAGACGGCAGGCCGCATTCTGTTCCCCGGGGAGGGACGGCAGCGCGGGCAGCAGTCCCCACATATTTAAGCCCAGCAGGGCAACAACGAGTCCCAGCATGGTGAAAAGCATTGACTTCATGCTGAGCGTATACGTCAGCACTGTGCCCAGTGCGCCGAACACGGCGCCAAGCGCCGTGTAAGAGGCTGCGCGCCCGCCGTTGTAAGCGAGCGCCGCGCCGAACAGCGCCTTTTGTCCTTCGCGTCCGCGGCAGGCGGAGAGTAAAATGCCGCCGCACATGCCGAGACAGTGGGGACTGGTCGAGAGACCGACCAGAAACAGCGCGCCGAAGCTTGCGCCGCCGATCTCGGGCGAGGCCCCGCCCCAACGGAGCAGCAGCCACACAAGCAGAAGCGTCAGTCCGGTGCAGCCCAGGTCCAGCGCACGCTCGGCGAGGCTGCGCTCACCGGTATCATAACCGAGAGACTTGATGCGCTTTTCCAGCTCCTCCGGCGAAACCAGCGCGGGGTCGAAGCTCACCGCGGCCAATGCCTTGCGGTAGCTGACGCTTGCCTTGACGACGCCCTTTGTCCGCAGCAGCATCCCGGATACTTCGTCGGTGCAGCTCCGGCAGATCATGCCGCGGATCCTGATTTCACAGCGTTCTGTTTTCATCCGATGCCTCCGCCTTGTTCAGCCGCAGCGAGTGCAGCAAAATGCCGTTGGACGAGAGCGTCATGGCTGCCGCGGCGATGGAGGGATTTACGATCCCACAGGCCGCGACGGGAATGCAGATCAGGTTATAGAACAGCGCCCAGCCCAGATTCTGCCGCACCGTCCTGCGGGCAGTTCCGGCGAGCCGCAGCGCCTGCGGCACCCGCCCGATGCGCCCGCCGGGCAGCACCGCGTCGGCACACTCAATGGCAATGTCTGTTCCCGTGCCCATCGCGATCGCAAGATCCGCTTCCGCCATGGCCGGGGCGTCGTTGATCCCGTCGCCCACCATGGCGACGCGGCGGCCCTCGTTTTTCAAGCGTGTGATCTGTGCGGCCTTTTCCTCCGGCTTCACCTCGAAGAGAACATTCTCGATTCCGCACTCTCCTGCAATGCGGGTTGCCGTTTCTTCCTTGTCGCCGGAGATCATCCAGACCTCCAGCCCCAATGCCTTACAGGCGTCGACAGCGCTTTTCGCGTCTTCGCGCAGCGGATCTTTGATCCCCGGCTCTACACGGCCTTCGGTCAGGGTTCCGGTTTTGTCGAATACGACCGTATCAATGCTCCAAGCCTTTTCCATGGCCGAAGCTCCTTTGAAGAGGATCCCCAGCTCCGCCGCCCGTCCGGAAGCCGTCATCAAGGCTGCGGGCGTGGCGAGACCCAGTGCGCAGGGGCAGGCGATCACCAGCACGCCGCAGACCGTCGAGACCGCTTTTCCCCAGTCACCGGGAGCGAGCAGGAAAAACCACAGTGCAAAGACCAGCGCCGCAAGCGCGATAACAGATGGGACGAAGATCGTGGCGATCCGATCCGCAAAGCGCTGCACGGGAGCTTTTTCACTCTGCGCGCGGCGTACAAAGGCCGCCATCTGCTGCAGAGTCGAATCCTCGCCAACTGAGGTCGCCGTGTAAGTGACTTTGCCCTCGCGGTCAAGCGTACCGCCGGTGATGCTGTCGCCCGGCCTCTTTTCCACAGGGAGGCTCTCGCCGGTCAGCAGCGACTCGTCCACCAGGCAGCTTCCCTCAAAGATCTTCCCATCGGCGGGAATCCGTTCGCCGGGGCGAAGCAGGATCGTGTCACCGGAGACGATCTCTGCGGCGTCGATCTCGGTCTCGACTCCATCCCGCAGCACGATCGCGGTCTTGGGCTGCAGGCGCAGGAGACTTCGCACCGCCTCGCCGCTCTGGTAGATCGCCACGGATTCCAGATAGCGTCCGAAGAGCAGCAGCGAGATCAGCACGCCCTCGCAGAGATAATAGAGCTTGATGTTCTCCGTCACGGTGAACACGACGACCGTGCTGTAAACATAGATCGCCGTGGTGGAGAGCGCCACCAGCAGATCCATGCCAAGGCTGCGGCTTTTCAGCCCTCGGATCGCGTTTCGGATAAAATACAAGCCCGGACCGAACTGCAGCACCGTCGCCAGCACAAACTGGAAGCGCGGCGGCAGATCCCAGAGAAGCGGCATGCTCAGCGCGGTGGAGACGATCAGCAGCCGGAGCAGGCGGAAACGTTGTTTCAGCTCCTCCGCCTCATCCCCGAATACCTCACAGCCGCACCCGAGGACTACGCTCTCCTTATCCAAGCTGTGCTTCCTTCTTCAGTCTGCGCCAGTGTTTAAAGCCAATTACTGCGCAGGGCACGCAGCAGGGGACCATATGGAACAGCAGCACCCAGCTGAGCCAGTCGACGCCCTGATAGAAATTGCCTTGATATTCCACGCCTTTCATCAGTGCAAAGTAGGAAAAGTTCCACACTCCCCACAAACCGGTGGCAGAACCAAAAAGATGCAGGCCCAGGAAGGAAGCGGGCGTGAAGATGCCGCCGATTGCCCCAACGAGAGTAGCGGACATGCGGCGGGATTTGGCGAGGAAAATTGTGATGACAGGGAAGATGTACACGGTGAGATTCAGCGCCCAGATTGCGAGTGGGATATGGTAGCCCCAGTTGAGTGCCTGGCGGATGTGGTCGCCGTCGTGAATCAGCACGGCGATGACCATGACGATCCCGCAGATGAACATGGTATGCGCGGTTTTTTCGTCCAGCTTCTTATCGAGCATGGCGGCAGTCTGTTTGTCGGACATGGAAAAAGCCCCTCTCATTTAAATTACCTTTTGGTTATTATTGACCAATTGGTAATTATAAAATATCATCGAGGAACCCCACTGTCAAGGGAAAGATATAAGAAAAGGCAGGACAAATATGTCCTGCGCAGACACCGTTTGGTGCAAATACCCTTCCCTGGACACCGTTTGGTGCAACACAG
>JAEDKW010000014.1 GCA_016295615.1 Oscillospiraceae bacterium
TTTCGGCGGTCAGTTTTTTGCGTTTTCAAGGCTTCTTCCATGCTGCGAATCGGGCGGGCACTGCGCCGTCCGGTCTTTGTCCAGCGCGAGCAGGCAGGTTCCCAGAAGGATACAGAAAACGCCCGCGGCGGCGCGCAGATTCATCGACTCGTGATAGACGAGCGCTCCGATCATCACGCTCGTCAGCGGTTCAAAGGTGGAAAACAGCGCCGTGCTCTGCGCGCCGGCATATTTTGTGCCGAGCTGGTACAAAAGGCTTGCAAAGCAGATGACAACGCAGAAAATCCCCGTGACGCTCCAGGCAAGCGCCGTATCCGGAAAGGCAAACTGTCCGAGGCAAAGCGCCGCAGCAAAGGTAATGACGCCGGAAAACACGCCTGTCCAGCAGGCAAGCTTGTAAGCGTCCATTTCAAGAAGGCAGCTGCCGGCAAGATAGACCGTATAAAACGCATAGGTTGCTCCGGAGGCGAAGGCGATCAGGATCCCCACCAAACGGACGGAACCCCCGGGCGTATAAAAGCTGATCACGCCGACGGTGCAGAGAATGCAGCAGACCACCTTGCGAAGCGTCAGCTTCTCGTGCCGAAACAGCACGCAGCCTGCAAGCACAAGCGTGGGATACACGAAGTGAATGGTCGTCGCAAGCCCGGAGGGCAGATAGTGATAAGAGGACAGCAGCAAAATCGGCGTCGCGGAAAAGCCGATGGCACAGATCGCCAGATCCCTGCATTCCCGGCGGGTAATGCGCAGGCTGACACCCCGCAGACAGCAGAGCAGCCCAAAGAGAACCGACCCAAAAACAAGGCGGCAAAGCGTCAGCGTGATGGCATTCCCGCCGCCGGCATAAACCGTTCTCGCCATCAGCGGATTGCAGCCGAACGCAACGGCTGAAAGCACCGCGCATAAAATTCCTTTTCCTTTTTTGTTCATTCTCTCTTTACCAAGCAGTCTGCGCGCGGGCAGGACTCCCGGCAAAGGCATGCTGTTTCTTCTCTCTTTTTTCTTTTCTCCGCCCGGATCCTCAGTGAGCCGCCTGCTCGAGTGCGGCGAGCTTGAGACAGCAGCAGAACACTGCCATCGCCTGCTCCAGCTCCTCCACGGGCGGCAGACTCGGCGCGATGCGGATATTGCTGTCCTGCGGGTCCCTGCCGTAGGGGAAGGTGGCACCGGCGTCCGTCATCACAACGCCCGCTTCCTTGCAAAGCGCAAGCGTGCGCTTGGCAAGCCCCGGCGCGGTGTTGACGGAAACAAAGTAGCCGCCCTTGGGGGTGTGCCAGGCGGCGATGCCGAGCGGCGCGATCTCGCGCGCAAGCGTGTCGGTCACCATGTCGAACTTCGGCTTCAGGATCGCCGCGTGCTTTTTCATCAGCGCGAGCGTGTGCGCCTTGTCCCTGAGGTACTTCACATGGCGCAGCTGGTTCATCTTGTCAAAGCTGATGATCTGCACGCCGAGGAGCTTCGTCAGATACGCCATATTCGCCTCGCTGCAGGCGAAGCAGGCGACGCCGCTGCCCGGCAGCGTGATCTTGCTCGTGGAGGCGTACTCGAACACCATGTCGGCGTTGCCGTGCTTTTCGCAAAGGCTCAAAATATCGGGGAACGGAACGAACTCGCCGTCAAACTCGTGGATGCAGTAGGCGTTGTCCCACATCAGCAGGAAGTCCGGCGCGGCGGGCTTCATCGCGGCGATGCGCTCGATCGTTTCGTCCGAGTAGATGATGCCGTCGGGGTTGGAGTACTTGGGCACGTTCCACATGCCCTTGACCTTCGGGTCGCGGATGAGCTGCTCGACGACGTCCATATCGGGACCGTTTTCCGTCATGGGCACGGTGACAAGCTCAAAGCCGAAGCTTTCCGTGACCTTGAAATGCCGGTCATAGCCCGGCGCGGGGCAGAGCCACTTGAGTCCCTCCTGCCGGCACCAGGGGCTCTCGCTGTGCAGAAGCCCGTGGGTATAGGCCTTGGACACGGTGTCGTACATGAGCTGGAGGCTCGAATTGCCGGCGGCAAATACCTGCGACGGCTTGCAGCCGAGGATCTCGGCAAAGAGCTTCCTCGCGCTGGGGATACCGGACAGCTCGCCGTAGTTGCGGGCGTTGACGCCCTCGTCCATGCAGTCGTCCGGATCGGTCAGCACGGTCATGATATCGCTGACCAGGTCAAGCTGTGCCTTGCCGGGCTTGCCGCGCGCCATATTGAGCGTGAGTCCCCTTGCCTTCCAACCCTCAAACTCCGCGAGAACCTTGCCGTATTCTGTTTTCCACTCCGCTGCCGTCAGATTCTGGTATCCCATGCTTCTCTCCTCCTTTGATATTTGACCATACTATACCACACTGCTGTTTGGAAAACAAGGGTCGCAGGCGCAAAAAGAGACGGCTCTGCGAGCCGTCTCTTTTTTGATTTGAACAGTATCTCAGCCGAACAGGGCCATCAGGACGCCTGCTGCGATCGCAGAACCGATCACGCCGGCAACATTCGGACCCATGGCGTGCATGAGCAGGAAGTTGGAGGGGTTCTCCTTCTGACCGACGACCTGGGAAACACGGGCGGCCATGGGGACGGCGGAAACGCCGGCGGAACCGATCAGCGGGTTGATCTTTTCCTTCAGGAACAGGTTCATGAACTTGGCAAGCAGAACGCCGCCGGCGGTGCCGAAGCCGAAGGCCACGACGCCCATGCACATGATCTTGATGGTCTGGAAGGAAAGGAAGGTGGTGGCGGTGGCGGTGGCGCCGACGGTGAAGCCGAGGAAGATCGTGACGATATTCATCAGCTCGTTGGACATGGTCTTGGACAGACGGTCGGCAACGCCGCACTCCTTGGCAAGGTTACCAAGCATCAGGCAGGCGATCAGCGGCGCGGCAGAGGGAACGAGCAGCGCCACGAACACGGTGATCATGATCGGGAAGACGATCTTTTCCTTCTGGGAAACGACACGCAGCGGACGCATCTTGATCACGCGCTCCTTCTTGGTGGTCAGCGCTTTCATGATGGGCGGCTGAATGACCGGAACGAGCGCCATGTAGCTATACGCGGCAACGGCGATGGGTCCGAGCAGATGCGGGGCAAGACGGGAGGTGACGAAGATGGCCGTCGGACCGTCTGCACCGCCGATGATGCCGATGGAGGAGGATTCCTGCTGGGTAAAGCCCATGAACTGAGTGCCGACGTAGGTCATGAAGATACCGAGCTGGGCGGCAGCACCGAGCAGCAGGGACTTGGGGTTGGCGATCAGGGGACCGAAGTCGGTCATTGCGCCGACGCCCATGAAGATCAGGCACGGATAGATGCCGAGCTTGACGCCGAGGTACAGAATGTCAAGCAGACCTGCCGTGATGGAAGCTCCGACCGGACATGTGTCCAAAACGGCCTGTGCGACACCGCCCTCCAGCAGCTCCGCATACAGCTCAGCCGTCATGGCTTCGCCGTGGAGCAAATCCCAATGGACGTGACCGCCGGCAAAGATGATCTCGTGAAACATCTCAGCGCCAGGCAGGTTTGTACAAAGCATACCAAAGGAAATGGGAACGAGCAGCAGCGGCTCAAAGCCCTTCACGATGGCAAGGTACATCAGAACGAAGGAAATGGCGATCATGATCAGGCATTTCCACTGACCGTTCTGAGAGAACATGTAAAAACCGGTCTGCGTGAGGAAATTGATAATAGCTTGCATTTATTTCTTGTTTCCTTTCACAGTTTTAAGGGGTTCTCTCTGTCTCAGCCGATGACGCACAGCGTGTCGCCGGGGTTGACAGCAGCGCCCTTGGCAACTGCGACGGAGGAAACGGTACCGGCACAGGGAGCAAAGATCTCATTTTCCATCTTCATGGCTTCGAGGATCATGAGCAGGTCGCCCTCTTTCACAGCCTGACCGGCAGAGACCTTGACGTCAAGAATGGTACCGGGCATCGGGGAGGTGACAGTGCCGGCGCCGGCAGGAGCAGCAGCGGGAGCAGCGGCAGGAGCGGGTGCGGCGGCAGGAGCGGGTGCAGCGGCGGGGGCAGGAGCGGCGGCGCGTGCTACGGGAGCAACGGGAGCCGCAGCGCGGGGGGCGGGAGCAAAGCCGCCGCGGCCGGAGCCGACGGACTCGACGGTAACTTCATAGGTGGTGCCGTTTACGGTAACGTTGTACTGCTTAGTCATGGTGATTTCTCTCCTAATCATTTAGATTTTCTTTAAATTTTCTTGATATTGACGATGTTGATGCCGTTGGAGGGGATGCCGATTTCTTCGGAAAGCGCTGCGGTGATCGCCGCAACGATCTCGGGCTGCATGCCCTGAGGCTTGGGCGCCGGGGCAGGAGCTGCCGCTGCGGAAGCAGCAGCGGGAGCGGGCTTCTTCGCCGTGCTTTTCATCACTGCACCCATGATCATGGTGAGGAAAATGATGCAGATCAGACCGAAAAACACAGTGCCGACGCCCATCAGAGTGACGAACAAAGGACCATATTCCATTTCTTCTTTTATCCTTTCTTGGACAGTATAGCAAAGCGCCAGTGAAAAGTTCAACTGCGCGAGTGCTTTTTTTGCGCCGCTTTGATACGGCAGACTGCGGTGCTCCTTCGACCGCCGTTACTGCATCGCCAGAACGTCGGCAAAGGCCTGGATCGCGGTCGCGGCCTGACCGAAGTCACGCATCTGCTGGTCGACGCCGAGCTTGATGAACGGAATGCCGGCAGCGTCGAGCGCCTTCTTGAGGTACGGGAATTCCATTTCCTCGGGGTCGCAGAACTGCTGCATGAACAGCACGAGACCCTGCGCGCCGGATTCCTTGACGAGGTTGGCGACATATTCGCCGCGGCGGTTCTGCTCAGACGCTTCATCGTAAAGCAGAACGTCATAATCCTGGTCGGCAAACTGCTTGCACAGCGCCTCCATCGGATCGCCGGTCTCGTCAGCGTCCACGCGGATCATGCGGGACTCGTGGGCGACATCGTCAGCGGCGATGGCGACGTTGTTGTCCTTGAAGATCTTCAAAAGCGTGGGATTGTCGACGATGATGCCGGAGGTGACGACCTTGACCCCGTTCCACTTCGCCTCGGGCAGCGCCCTGAGCTCGGCGTTGAGCGCCTCAAGCTTCTCGGTGTACTCGTCCTTGCGCATGAAGTAGGACGCCTTGAGGACGGCGCTTCTCATGATCGGGTCGATCACGTCGCAGTGTGCGTTCGCGAGCTTGACAAACTCGCGGCGGGCTTTTCTGGACTTGTTGTAGACCTTGATGGCGTCGCGGATCTCCTCGTCTTTGATCTCGCTGCCGCGGATCTTTTCAAGCTCCGTTTTGACGTGGGTGTACTGGTCATGGCAGAACTTGAGACCGAATGCGGGGCGGCGGAACTGCGGATGAGCCAGGAAGATGCAGGGCATCTTCTCGCTCATGGCGACGCGGATGTTCTGGGACATCGGGCGCAGCGTGTCGCAGATGGTGGGGGTGATGACGCCGTCCAGCAGGTCGCAGGTGCCGTCCAGCAGCATCTCGAGGTCGAGCTGGGCGATGGTGCAGTAGAAGGTCGCGCAGTATTCCTTGGCTCTGGAGATGGTCTTTTTGTTGCTGCCCCACATGCCCATCGGCATCATACCGGCGGCGTAGACCAGCTCTTCGGGTGCGTAGTAGGGCATCACGCCGATGCACTTCATGCCCTTTTCCTTGTAAGCCTTGAGCTGACCGTGGGGATTGGCAGCAATGGCGGAAAATTCATTTACCAATGTTTCGATACTCATTTTTTCACGCCCTCCTTACTTCTTGTTGGCTTCCATGGCTTCGACAAGACCCTGCACACGGGTGGTGTACTGCGCTTCGTTGAAGTTGCGCGGGTCTGCCTGGTCGCCGTCAAAACCGGCGCAGGGCACGCCGAGATCCTTGGTGAAGCGGCGCTGCATCTCCGCCATGTAGCCGGACCAGGGCTTGCAGGAGCGGTTGTAGTGGACGAGCACGCCGTCGACCTTGTTGTCGCGGCAGATGCCTTCACGCCAGGAAACGCCCTGCTCAATGCAGACGGAGTTCGGCGCCTTGTAGTAGGCGCGGGCCATACCGTCAAGATCGTCGTAGACAAAGCCGAAGGCCGGCGCATAGACGACGGCGGTGACGTTCACGCCGTGCTCCTTGAGCGGCTTGAAGAGGGCAGGCAGCTTGGGCCAGCAGGGAATGCCCTCGAACATGACGCGGTACTGTTCGGGGAACGGCGTGGTGGTCGTGCCCTCCTTGATGGCCTTTTCGAGGTCCTTTTCAAGAAGCTCGAACGCCTCGGCCGCTGCCACGGTGCCGCGGGCGGTGACGATGTCCGCCATGTGGTTGAAGAGGTCGAAGCCGGAGTAGGGAGCGGGCTTATACTGCAGATAGTCGCAAACGCGCAGCCATGCACTTGCGGTGCGGTTGGCGTTGGCGCAGGCCTGCTCGAACTTGGCGTTGTCAAACTTCTTGCCGGTGAGCTTCTCAAGCTCATGGATGGCATTGTCGAACTGGGCGCGGACGTACTTGACGTTGGAGTCGGCGACTTCCACGGTGTTGTTGTAGGGGATATCGATCATGATCAGGGGGACATTGCACATACGCGCAATGTTCTCATACCACTTGGTCATGCAGTTGCAGATGTTGTTGCAGCACAGCACGAAATCAGGCTGCGGAATGCGCATCTGACGGTAGGGCTTGATGGCTTCCCAACGCTTCTCCTTATAGGGACCGTCGGGCAGCGCCTCGATCTCGTGGATATCGTCGAGGACGGTATACGGAACCTGGGTCTTGGGGTCCTTCTTGGGCTTGCCGGTGGCTTCGTCGATGATGACCTTGCCGTTCTCGTCCTTGAGGGGCTTGCCGCTGTTGGGGTCGATGATGTACTCCAGTGTTTCGGGGTCAAACTTGCGGGCGGCACGCTTGCCTGCCGCGTAGGCAAGGCTGATGCGGGCGTAGCCGCAGATATCGTTGTCGAAGCCGAGATCTTCCGCCGCCTGGCACATGATCTCGCCGTCACGGTTGGCAGCGATGCCGGCTGCCTGGTTTTCCGGGTACATGACATTCAGGTCGAAGGCTGCCGCCAGTTCGCAGGGGAACTTGGAAGAGGACCAGCCGACCAGCTTGCCTTCCTTCTTGGCCTGACGGGCATCCGCATGGATGTCATCAACGACCTTGCGAAGAGCAAGTACGCCGGGACTTACTTCTTTTGCCATTTTGAATCATCCTCCGATTCATCGTATTATTGTTGCTTTTTCAGTGCCTTCTGATAGGCAAAAAGCGCGGCGCCGAGCGCACCGTTGTACTGGGTAAGCGGGCTTGTGTGGATTTCGTGACCGAGCTGCTCCTGCAGCGCCTTGACGATGCCGTGGTTCTGCGCGACGCCGCCGGTCATCACGACCATGTCGCGCACGCCCACGCGGTTGCAAAGACCGCTCACGCGACCGGCGACAGACTTGTGGATCCCGTTGATGATGTCGCACTTATCCGTTCCGGCGGCAAGCTGGGAGATGACCTCGCTTTCGGCGAAGACCGTGCAGGTCGAGCTGATGCCGACCTCCTTCATGGACCGGTCGCCCAGGTCTCCGAGCTCCTCCACGTCGACTTCAAGCACGCGTGCCATCACGTCAAGGAAGCGTCCGGTACCGGCGGCGCACTTGTCGTTCATGACGAAGTTGCGCATCTGTCCGTTTTCGATCTCGATGACCTTGACGTCCTGACCGCCGATGTCGATGACGGTGCGCACCTCGGGAAAGAGGAACGACGCGCCCTTGGCGTGGCAGGAAAGCTCGCTCATCTGCATGTCGGCAAGACCGTCAAGCGAGTTGCGTCCGTAGCCCGTGGCGAGGACAAAGTCCATCTCCCCGCGCGTCATGCCGGCGTCTGAGAGCACCGCGGCAATGGCGCGGGCGGGACCGGAGGTGCCGGTGCCGACGGCGACAAGGGACTTCGCCACGATCTCGCTGCCGTCTTTTAAAATCACACATTTCGACGCGGTGGAGCCCACGTCGATGCCCATGGTAAAAATGCTCATTGCATAAACTCCGTTGATTTTCTCGCACGGCTGCGGTCCGTTCCGACCGCAGCCGAGCGGTGAATCGCAAGCAGATCCCTTACTTCAGATACAGGTTGTCGAAGTCGCGGATGACGCGCGGCAGCAGCATCTGATGGAACGGGCAGATGGATTCGGGATTCTGATAGCAGGCGTTGACAAAGGCCTGGATGTAGGGACGCATATCGTTCATATCGACGATCTCGTCGGTGAGACCTGCCTTGGCGCAGAACTTCGGACGGGACTTGTCGGTATACTCCTGAATGAGCTTGTTCATCTTGTCGATGGTGGGCTGGAGATCCTCGCCGTTCTTCTCCTCCTTGACCAGACGGCGGGCGTACATGGCGGCAGCCGCGGTCTCGCCGTGCATGACGTAGATCTCGGTGGCGGCGGTGCCGATGGAGAAGGCGTTGTTGTCGTTGCCCTGCGGACCGCCGAGGACGTAGTGCGCAGCGGCGGTGCCCTTGCGCAGCGTGATCTCCATCATCGGGAGCTTGCTCGACTGGATGGAGTAAATGAGGCTCTGACCGAGACCGAGCAGCTCCGCGCGCTCCGCGTCGTTGCCGACGTCGATACCGGTGGTATCCTGGATCCAGAGCATCGGGATGCGGTCACGGGCGCAGAGGGTGACGAACTCGTTCATCTTGATAAGACCCTGGCGGTACAGCTTGCCGCCCACGCCCATCGCGGAGCCGTAGGTCGCCATCTTGTACTCGGGATAGTTCATCAGCATGCCCTGATAGTTGGACACGACGCCGACGAGCAGACCGTCGATCTTGGCAAGACCGGTGATCATTTCGGGACCGTAGCCATGCTTGTATTCCATGAACTCGGAGCCGTCGAACAGGCGCGCCATAACGTCGTACATATCGTAGGAGCGCTTCTGGTTGAACGGGACGATGGAATAGAGGTCGTTGGGATCGAACAGCGGTTCCTTGGGATCGTCCACGCGGAAGAATTCGGGGTCATAGGCGGGGAGCATATCCATGTACTTGCGGATCGCGCCGAGCACGCCTTCCTCCTCGGCATAGACCTCGCGGAAGAAGCCGGTCTCGCCGTAGTGGATGGCCACGGTGCCGGGGATGTCGGTCTTGAGGTTCTTCTGCGCCTGGATCAGCGCCTCAGCCGCTTCCTTGTCGACATAGCCCTTGGGGTTCATGCCGCCCACGATGCCCGCGCCGCCGACTGCCATGTTGGCGTCCTGATGGGCGATGAGAATGGTGGGGGAGATGGAGTGATAGCCGCCGCCGGCCGGGTTGGTGCCGTAGATGCCGACGATGACGGGCACGCCCATCTGGTTGAGCTCACTGTTGCGGTAGAACGGGGTGCCGCCGCCGCGGCGGTTGGGATAGACCTTCTCCTGCTCGTCGAGCTTAACGCCGGAGCAGTTGAGCACGTAAACGAGAGGGATGCGCAGGCGCTTGGCGGTATCGCTGCCGCGCAGCAGGCTGTCCGCCTGACCCGGGACCCATGCGCCGGCAAGCTTCTTGTTGTCGCTGGCAATGATGACCGCCCACTTGCCGTCGATACGGCCGAGACCCTTGACGATGCCGACGCTGCCGTCCTTGTTGCTGTCGGGGTTATAGAGGCTGTTAAGGGGGCACCAGGTGCCTTCGTCCACCAGCTCCATAATGCGCTGCATCGCGGTCCACTGACCGGATTCATTCAGAGATTCGGTGCTGCGTCCGGCCTCAAGCGCAGCTTCACGGATCTCATGAATCTCCTGCTCGACTTCCTGGAGCTGGGCCGCGTTCTCTTCGTTGAAAGAGGTCAGGTCCTTGCCGATGACCGGCATGCTCTGGAAATAAGAGGGCATAGAATATTCGCTCATGATACAATCTCCTTCTTATTTTTATGTTAATGATACTTGCTTATTCCTTGGGAACCTTGATGAAGGCCTGACCGGGGTCGATCTCTTCACGGATGAGACGGATGATCTCCGCGGGAGGTGCTTCGAACATCTCCGCACGGGAGCAGTCGATCTCAAAGCCGGTGTTTTCCTGAATGATCTCGGGCGTGACGCCGGGGAACATGTAAGCGCAGTACATACGCTTGGTCTCGTCGTCAAACTTCATGATGCCAAGGTCGGTCACGACCATCTGCGGACCGCGGTTGCCGGGAAGACCTGCGCGCTCGCGTCCTCCGGGACCGTCCATCCAGCCGCAGGAGGTGATGTAGTCCACATGGTCGATGAAGCGGCGCTTCTGATGCTGCATCATGATGATGGTGTTGCAATAGGTGGCAATGCCGTTTGCGCCGCCGGAGCCGGTGAAGCGGGTGGTGGGCTGGAGGTAGTCGCCCTTGCCGAAAATGCAGGTGGAGTTGACGTTGCCGTAGGGGTCGATCTGGGCGCCGCCGATGAAGGCGACGAGACGATCCTCGTCGTGCAGCCATTCGTTTGCCTCAAAGCCGACGAAGCGGATGTTGGGCCACTGCACGGCGCAGTGCGCCATAAAGCGGTTGTCGCCGACGGAACGGGGCACTTCCACGGGGTCGCAGTCCATCAGACCGGACTCAACAATGGGGTGGCAGCTCGGGCAGATCGCGCGCTTGGCGAGCGATGCGCCGATCAGAGGAAGTCCGGTACCGACAATGACGATCTGGTTTTCCTTGATGTTCTTTGCAATGGCGTAAGCCTGCATTTCCTGCTTGGTATACTTCGTATAATCAGACATTTTTCGTACCCTCCCCGTTTCTCAGTGTCTGGTGGAATAGCCGAGGTGCGGCTCATTCTTGAGATTCATGAGGCGTGCGCCGCCGAGAACGTTCAGCAAAGCGTCCTGATCCGCGCAGTCGTAAACATACTTCTTCAGGAAGTCCTGGAAGGTCTCGGGGATCGCGGTGCCGTCGGCAGCGTCCTTGGCGGCCTTGTTCGCCTTGGCGGCAGCTTCGGCAAGCTTCTCATCCCCGGGCTTGGCGTCGGCAGCCTTCTGCGCCTTGGCAGCGGCCTTGGCGAGCTGAGCGACGGCGTCGGCGGCGTCCTGATACTTGGAGGCCTTGTCGTATTCCTTGAGTGCCTTGTCATCATCGTCGTAGTAGTCGTAGCACTGCGCGGGCCATGCGCCGTAAGGAGCACGGACGACCGCCTGCACGCACTCGCCGAAGATGCGGGTCTTGGTGGGATCGCGGCGGATGTACTCGTTGGAGACGATCTCCTCGCAGGTGACGATGGTCTTGCGCGCCGCCACTGCGATGTCGATATCGTGGAACTCATCGCCCATGATGATGCAGGTGCCGTCCGGAGAGGCCTGCTGGACATGGATGAGCGCGGTGTCGATCCTGGGAACGGGAACGGCGACGACCATCTGACCGGGCTCCATCGGGTTCTCGATCTCGACGCACTTGAGGTTCTCCATCTTGGGCATGCTTCTGCGCTTTTCTTCGCTGATGCCCCAGTACTTCATCAGACCGCTGCCCTGCATCAGACGCACAGGCAGGAACGGAAGACCGAGGGACGCAGCGTGCAGCATGAGCATCAGAACGTCCTGAGAATAGTCCTCATAGGTGAGCTTGCCCTGCTCGATAAAGGCGCGGAAACGGCGGGAAACGTTCGTGTAGCCGGAGTTGGCGGTGTAGCAGTTGATGTAGGCTGCCACGCGGCCCTCGCCGATGAGCATGTCGATGTCGCCGCCGCCGGGACCGGCATAGGCGATAAAGTCGCCCTGACCCTGGCGCAGGATCTCGGCAACCGCAGCGTAGGGCTTGCGGTTGGTGGTGAAGCCGCCGAGTGCGAGCGTGTCGCCGCTTTCGACATACTTTGCAACGGCATCGTGCAATGACATTACTTTACTACTCAAAATGAAAACCTCCCTGATCTTGATCAAACAAATTTATGGCCACAAGCATCTCTTGCATGGATTCCGTCAAAAATTCGCAAAAAGATGCTTATACAGGCTTCATTGTAGATTATAGTGGAAAACCCCTATTTAATCAATGAAAAAAGCGCAAGAATTTCAGAAAAAACTGAACAAATTTTTCGCTCTATTTTTGTCGCATTCGTGAATACTTTCCAAGTATACTTCAAAATTTTCCGCCCGGATTTTCCTGATTTTGCAGGATTTCTTGCAAAATGCTGCATTTCTCCCGGCTTGCATTCCATGCTGCTTTCTGCTACAATCAGGGCTGCGGAAACGTTCGTTTAGGAGGTACGCGCCCCATGAGTGTTCAATCCATCCTGTCCGACGCCGGCGTGAGCTTCGGCGCGCTGACGCTCAGCGTTCTGCTGCGCGGGCTTGCTGCGCTGCTGCTCGGGCTTCTGCTTGTCAAGCTGCTGCTCAAGCTCGCGGCGAAGCTGCTCGCGCGGTCAAAAACGCTCGCGGCGATCTCGCGCTATCTGCTCTCCGCTGCCCGGGCGCTGCTCTATGTGCTGCTCGCGCTGGTCGTTCTGGGCTCGCTCGGCGTGGAGGTCACTTCGCTCGTCGCCCTTTTGAGCGTCGCCGGTCTCGCCGTTTCCCTTGCCATGCAAAATGCGCTTTCCAACGTTGCCGGCGGTATCATGATCTTTGTTTCCAAGCCGTTCACCGCCGGCGACTACATCTCCGCCGACGGCACGGAGGGCACCGTTGAGGCGGTGGGGCTTTCCTACTGCACGGTCAAAACCGTGGACAACAAGGAGATCTTCATCCCCAACGCTCAGCTCTCCGGCGCGAAGATCGTCAACTACAACCGTCTCGGACGCCGCCGCGTGGATCTCAGCCTGACCGCATCCTACGACGCCCCCACCGCCGCGGTGAAAGCCGCCGTCAGCGACGCGGCGGCGCAATTTCCCCAGATCCTGCCCGATCCCGCGCCGGTCACCTATCTGAGCGAATACGGTCCGAGCAGCATCTCCTACATTGCCCGCGTGTGGGTCAGGGCGGAGGACTACTGGGACGTCTATTACGGCATGCTCGAAGCCGTGCGCGAGACCTTTGCCGCCCGCGGCGTCGAGATGACCTACGACCACCTCAACGTCCACATGGTGCAGGATTGAGCCTTATAAAATTGCAAAAAAGAGGGAACAGGACGCCGCCCGTCCTGTTCCCTCTTTTTTGCTCCTCACTTGTCATGGCGCTGCAATCTCTGCAGGATCACGACCAGCTGCTCGCGCGTGAGAAAGCTTTTGTACTGCTTCCGCCCTGTTTCATCGCCCGTGAGGATGCCGTTTTCCTCCGCCCACGCTCTTGCCTGCGCGCTCCAGGCGGAGGGCTCCCTGTCGGCAAGCCCGCAAAGATAGTTCTCCATCATCGCGTTGAACTGCTGCTGTGTCATTGTTTCCTCCTCATACACCGGCATCGGCGGCGGATAGCGTCCGGCACGCACCATCGCACCCGTGTACGCGCCATGCGCGTCCCACTGAAAGTGCGGGCGGTCGGGAAACGCCTTCCAGTCGCCGCCCCACGAAAAGCCAAGCTCTTTTCCGACCGCGCCGACACGCGCGAAAAAGTCCGCGTCATCATACTCATGCCCCTCCACGTTTTTGCACACGTCAAACGCAAGCCCCGCCTTCACGCTGTGGAACGACGGCACGGGTGTGGACGCATAGCCGTCCCGACAGCACTTTTGCTGATACTCCTCGTCGCGCACCGTCTGCGTCACCAGCACGTCAAGCCCCTGCCCGGCGCAGCGCGCAAGCATCGTGCGGCAGTTTGCCGCCACGTCGGCGCGCAGATCGTCAATATTCCGGCTTGCAAGCATTTTTATTCATTCTCCGCGCTTCTGATGTTCTGCGTGCCGAAATAGAATGCGATCACCATCAGATACACCGTGTTGAATTCCTGTGTCAGTCTTTCCTGCGCGGTCAGCACGCAGAACGTCACGGTCAGGCACACCGTCACGAGACTTTTCACGCTCAAAAGGTTGGCTGCTCTTTTCTTCAGTAGCTCCATTTTTTCACTCCCCACAGTCCTGTTCGCGGCGCAGCGCTTCATAAACCACGCCGCCTTCGGTATTCTCCGCCTTTGCCTTGTTGTAGTAAAACGCGGCGCTCGCGCCGTAGGCGCCCCATGCCGCCGTCACCATCGTCGCGATCCACGGCAGCGACCCGGCAAAATTTGCCGTGACCGCCAGCCGCGCCAGCGAAAAGCCCTCCACGGTCGTGTAGACCACGATCAGGCTCTCGAGCAGAAGCAGCCGCTTGGAAAACGCCATTTTCGTCCGCTTCACAGCTGTCCTCCTGCCGCCAGCAGGGAAACCGCCGCGCCGAGAAGCGCATACAGCACGCGGTCTATGAGCGTATCCCAGCGTTTTCCCGGCTTTTCCGTGATCGTCTTGACATCCGCCTTGATCTCCTTGACGTCCGCCTCCACCGACTGCTCGCGCGCGGCGAGCACCTGCACCGCCGCCACCAGCTTTTCAAGATCGTTCTGCTTCTGCTCAAGCTTTTCGATGCGCCGCGTGTTGGATCTTGCGCGGCTTTCCGTCTCCGCCAGCTTGACGGACATTTCCTGCTCCGTCATACCGGCACCGCCTTCTGAAAGCTCTCCCATGTGTGCTGCGCATCTTCCACGCTTTGCCAGGTGAAGCCCTGCTGCTCGCACTCGCGCCAGGTGAGGTAGCGGAAATAAAACTCCGTGAGCAGGTGGCAGGGCATGATGTCAAGGACGATCCGTTCGATCCTGTCAAATCCGTCCGGTACGCCTGCCGTGTCGGGAAACCGCACTCTGACCACGCCGTACTGCTCCGTCTCCTCCGCGACGGCATGAACGCCGCAGCCGCCGATGGCGGCATTGATCGCTTCCAGGGTAAAGCCGTCCGTGCTGATGCGCATCAGCGCCGCGATCGCCTCGCGCCGCAGCGCGGTGGTGGGTGACGCGCCGATGCGTGAAAAGAGCTTCTCGCGGCGCGTAAGACCTTCGCCCTCGGCAAGCGGCAAAATTCCTTCACGCTCGGCGTGCTCGAGTGCGCCCGCCGCCTCGTCAAGCGCCTGTCCCGCGGCGTACAGCTCGCTGCCGCTCATCGTTCCGCGGTCCAGGGCATAAAGGTGCAGCGGCTCCAAAAGCGAGCATAAATATCCGTAGTATTCGCTCATGCTTCCTCTGCTCCGATCTCCGTAAGCGTCACCGTTCCCAGTACGGGGAGCTGCGTCGCGCTTACGGTAAGATCCTCCGCCGGTGTGAGCAGGTGGCAGTTTTCCACGCCCTCCGCGCCGTAGAGGAGCGAAGCAAGCTTCGCGCTGTGGATATCGCCTCCCAGGCGCTCGCCGGTGAAGTAATCGTTCAGCACCTCCCGCACCGAATTGCAGACCTCGTCAAAGGTATACGGCGCCGCCGCGCTCAGCTCCGCCGCAATGTCGACCGTCACCGGCGCGGGGGCGAGCACCTCCACGTCCACTGCGATCTCGCGCTTTTTGTCCAGTGCCGCGGCGATCTCGTCCAGCAGCGCGCCGGCCGGCGTGCCGCTGTGCGTTGCGACATACACATCCACCGTGCCGATGCCGCGCGCACGCCCCACCGCCCTGGCCGCCGCCACCGTCGGGAAGCTCAGCGCCTCCTGCTCGTAAAAGGCGGCGTTCGCGCCGTTGGGCAGGCGCTTGTAGCTGTCCATGATGCGCCTGCGCAGGCTCTCATCGCTCTCCGTATCGCTGCCGCCGGTAAACGGCTGCTCGTTCGTGCACTGTGCAATGCCGGTGGGCAGGATCGACATCAGCCTGATCCTGCCGGCAATCACATTGCCGCTCACGCCGGTCTCCACCGCCTGCGCCGGCACGTCGACCGCGCTCTCGCCGGCAAGCATCGTCGAGTCCTCGGTTGTTTCAAAACGCACGCCCTCCGCGGTCATTGCCACCGTCCCCTTTTCGATCACGCAGTCCGACAGCACCGCACCCGGCGCGGTAAAGCGGAGCGTTCCCGTCGCCCTCGTCGCCGGTGAGCGCGTCATGCCGCGCGTCTGGGCGTGATAGTCCAGATACTCGCCCTGTGCGGTCTGGGGAAAGCTCTGGTCGAGCACCCAGTCCGCCTGTGCCAGCAGCGACTGCACCTGCGCAGAAAGCGCGTAGAGCCGCACCATCGCGTCGCAGCCGTCGCTCGGAACAAAGCCTGCCTCCTGCGCGAAGGTATCGCGCATCTGCTCATAAATCGTTGCCAATTCTTTCAAAAGAAGTCCGCTCCTCCCATCGATACCGTCAGCGCGAGGTCCTCACCCTCATAGCGCAGCGCCACCGTCACATCCATCAGCTCGCCGCGCTGCTCGAGGGAGACCTCCGTCACCGTCAGCGCCGTCTCGCCGCGCAGCGCCTCCGCCACATATTTTTTTGCCGCCGCGGCGCGGTTTTTCGGTTTTTCCCGTCCCAAGCGGTACAGCCCGCTGCCCACCTCCGGCAGCGGCGCAAAGCCGCCGCGCCGTGCGCTGAGCTGAAACAGCACGCGCTGCAAAAGCTCCTCTTTTCCGCTCACGCGCACAAAACCGCCCGTGCCGTCCGGCACATAATCCCGATTCTTGATCAAAAGCTCCATTTCGTCTCCCCCTACATCAGCAGCGGAATATACGGCATCCCGTTGATGAACAGCTCGCCGTTGATGTCCACGCGCCCGTCGTTGTGCAGCAGGATCTCGGCGCCGCCCTTTGCCGGAGCGATGCGGATCTCACCCGCCGGAAGCGCTTCATCTTCCTGCACCGCGCCGACGATGAACGGCTCCTCTGCGAAGGTGCCGCCCTTGATGACAAGCACCTTCTCGCCGCTGATCGGGCGCCAGAAAAAGCCGCCCGGCGCGGCAATGCGCACGTCGCGGTCCTCGCCGCTGGAAAAGACCGCCACCTCGCCGCTGTCGATCGTGACCGCGCCGGTCTCCGCCGAGGCAGTGTTCTGCTTTTCATGCTGCGTCAGTTTTCTCGATAGCCACACGTTTTCTTCACTCCCTCTGCATCGTCACTTCCGTCGTTCTGCCGTTTTCGTCCATCTCGCGCACGACCTCCGTCACGCGGAACACGCCCGTCACGCCGAGCTTGCCGCCATTGATGGTCACCGTGCCGCCGCTTTGCGCGTCAAAGTCGCCGCTGACCGTCACGCGCATGGTCTCCGCATCCTCCGCGGAGCGTTCGATCTGATACTCCCCCGTGTATCGCATCGCCTGCTGACCGCTGTGCGCGGGCACATAGAAAATGCGGCGGCACATTCCTCCGCGCGGATAGAGGTTCGCGTTGCGCACGATCTGCCGCGCTCTGGTTTTCTTGTCGACGACCAGCGCCTCGGAGATCACGCCGTAGCGCCTGTCCCGATAGCACAGCGCCGTTACCGGCACCGTATCATCGATCGTCACGCCGGGAATCCTGTTTTCCTTCGTCAGCGTCAGCGTACCGTCCCTGTCGAAGTGGGGCAGGAAGCCGCCGCAGCAGTGTGTGAAGTCGCGCAGCGCCTTCCACTGGCTCGAGCCGCTCGCGACCTTGTACGGCGCGCTCGCGCAGAGCTCGTCGTACGCCCTGCACACAATGCCGTAGGGCAGCACATGGTTTTTGAGGATCTCCGCCATCGCCGCGCGCTGATAGGTCACCGCCTCCGCCTCGTTGTCCAGCAGCAGCGCCGCCATGCCGCGTCCTGTGATCTCCAGCTCCGTTCCCTTTTCATCGCAGGTCATCTGATACTCGTCGATCACGCCGAAAAACTCGGTTTTGCCGTCCTCCTTCGCCGTAAAGCGCACGGCGCGGCGCAGCACGTCCGCCATCGCCTGCTCGTACGGACAGCTGACGGAAAAGCTGTCGCACGGCTCTGCGCCCGTATAGGAAAAGCGCCACGCAAACAGCGTCGGCAGCTGATAGATTTCGCCCTCGCAGGTCGTCACAAAGCCTGTCACGGGATCACCACCTGCTGTCCGGTCACGATGTAGTTCGGGTTTTTGATCTGCGGATTCGCCCTCAGCAGCGCCGTGAGCGTCACGCCGAAACGATCCGCAATGCCCCAGAGCGTATCGCCGCGCACAACGCTGTATGCGCTCTTTGCCGGACTTTTCGCACCGTCCGCCGCCGCGGCGCTGCCGTTCGACACGCGGATGAGCGCGGTGTCGAGCGGACTGGTCTCCCAGAACGCAAAGCGGTAGCGCACATAGTCCTCCAGCGGCTGCTGCGTCAGCTCCAGCGACACGAAGTACGCCTCCGCCGTCTGCCACACCGGATGGACCAGGATCCCGGCGCCGCCCTGGTAAAAGACGCAGGCGAGCTTCTTGAACTCGGCGTAGGCGTCCTTCCCCACGAACTCGCCCTCGCCGCGCATCACGCGGTAGGTCAGCCCCAGATCCTGCATGCCGTAGCGTCCGAACGGCACTTTTTTCACCGCCACCCTGCGCTCAAAGGTGATCGTGTACGTCTCCGGATTGTGCGGCCAGACATAATCTTTGTATTGCATCGGTGCAAGCTTCACCGCATCTGCCTCCTTTTAATAAAGTAAGAAGCCGCCGTCGTAGCGCCGCGCATCGCGCTCCAGACCGCGCGAGAGCGCCTGTGCGTCCTGCACCTCGCGCACGACCTCGCGCACGGCAGCGCCGCCTGTCTCCCAGGCGGCGGCAAGTCCCGAAATGTCGCCGACCTGCAGCGCGCGCGCAAGCCACGCCGCGCCGCTTCCTTCCGCAAACGGCGCAGGCGTCTTCGCCTGCTCCTCCTGTACGCGCCAAAGCGGAGGCGCTCCGGTGTCTCCGCCTGCTCCGCCGAGCAGCTTCTCCGCCAGCCGCCTGCGGTA
>JAEDKW010000101.1 GCA_016295615.1 Oscillospiraceae bacterium
TCGCCGAAGCGCTGGAAGTGGACGATCTCGCGGGCGCGCAGGAATTTGATGACATCGTTGACATCGGGGTCATCGCTCAGACGCAGGATATTGTCATAGGTCACCCGCGCCTTCTGCTCTGCGGCGAGGTCCTCCGTAAGGTCGGCGATCAGGTCGCCCTTGACAGCCATGCTCGCGGCACTCCACGGGAAGCCGGAGGCGGAGGTAGGATAGACACCGGTCGTGCGGTCAACAAAATAGGTATCGAATCCGGCGGTTTTGATCTGTTCCTCCGTCAAATTACGCGTGAGCTGATGGACAATGGTGCCGATCATCTCCAGATGCCCCAGTTCCTCGGTACCGATATCGGTGAGCAGCCCCTTAAGCTCCGGATAGGGCATGGAATAGCGCTGAGACAGGTAGCGCAGGGATGCGCCAAGTTCGCCGTCGGGACCACCGTATTGACTGATAATGACTGCCGCCAGTTTTGGATTAGGGGTGGTGATCCTGACGGGATACTGTAATTTTTTCTCATAAACAAACATTATTGATTTCCCTCCAAATCCCAGGGCCAGGGATTATCCAGCCACTTGAAGCTGCCCGGCGTCAGATCGGTCTGCAGGAGCGGACCGTACATTTCCTCGTATTTTTCGCGACCTTCTCTGCCGAGCTTGATATACGACCAGTAGAGGTTGAGCACCTCGCTGTCGTCCGGATGCGTCGTGAGATAGAGTCCAAGCTCATCGATCGCAAAATCAAGCGCCATCAGCTCGGACAGAGCGGTGTTGTCAGCCGGAAAACGAGAGCGCATTTCCTCGTGGAAGGGAAGGTACAGTCCCGGAAACAGCGTACCGGCGTTCATGGCATCCTGCTGTGAAAAACGCTCAGGATTGTTCTCCTGCATCGGAATATAGGGAAAAGCCAGTGGGGCACACTTGCCGGGCAGGGTGCCGCAGCCGGTTGCGCAGATGCCGGTTTGCCCGGCTTGGCTGGTCATTTGGCTGGTTTGCCCGGCTTGACTGGTTTGATAGGCTTTCGTAGATTCCAAAGAAATTCCTCCTTGACCATAGTTGAGCGATCTGCTCAATCCATCTTATGCGTGAGGAGAAAAATGGGAATCGGGTCTTTTCTTTTTGTTCAATGTCTGGTATAATAAAAATAAGAGCGAGACATATCCGATGCATTTCCCTCATACCTTTTTTGGGGTGAGGAATTTGTTTGTTATCATAAAGAAAAAGGATCTTTTGCTTGGCGCGGCGCTGTTTCTGACGCTCGGCATTTATCTGAGCCTGACGATGCTCAGACCTTCGGTCTCCTCGTTCTCCCCACAGGCGGGAGGGGAGAGGGTCATCGTCGTTGACGCCGGACACGGCGGGGAGGACGGCGGCGCCGTGTCGGCGGACGGCGTGGTCGAGAGTCATATCAATCTTGCGATCGCGCAGGATGTAAACGCGCTGCTGACGTTTTTGGGCGAGGATACGCGGATGACGCGCACAGAGGATGTTTCCATTCATTCGCAGAATGCGGAAACACTGCACCAGAAAAAGGTGTCGGATCTCAAAAACCGCGTCGAGCTGGTCAATTCCACGCCGAATGCGATTCTTTTGAGCATTCACCAAAACAGCCTGCCGAAATCAAAGTCCGTACACGGCGCGCAGGTGTTTTACGGAAAAGTTGAAACGAGCGACCTGTATGCGCGTTCCATGCAGGAAGCGCTCAACCGTGCGATCAATGACAAGGAAAAGGACGCAAAGGAGATCGCCCCGACCATCTATCTGATGAAAAATGTGACTGCGCCGGCTGTTCTGGTCGAATGCGGATTTCTCTCGAACAGCAGCGATTCGACGATGCTGCAGCAGGAGGACTATCAGAAAAAGCTTGCCGTTGTGATCGCGGCCGGATTTCTCAATGCGGTAAATAGCAGGGAAGAGGCGGAAGGGTAAAATAAGCTTCAGCCTTTTCATCTGCAATGCCGTTTTTCTCGCCGCGTGCGCGGCGAGGTGAAAACACGGCGCTGATGCCCGTTTCTTTTCATGGTCGTTCGGCGCCTTGCGGCAAAGCGGAAAGGAATGCTGATACATATGAAAACAAAAACCGTATTTTTCTGCACGGAGTGCGGCAATGAAACGGCGAAGTGGGCAGGTCGCTGTCCAAGCTGCGGCGCGTGGAATACGATCGTGGAACAGGCAGCGCCCAAAGAAACTGTTAAGGGAAAACGCTATACAGAAATGATGCCGCGCGCAAAAGCGCGTCAAATCGACGATTTAGAGATTGCGGAGGAGCTGCGCTTTGCCACCGGCATGAGGGAACTGGACCGTGTGCTCGGCGGCGGTGCGGTGAAGGGTTCGCTGGTGCTGATCGGCGGCGCACCGGGGATCGGAAAATCCACGCTGATGCTGCAGATCTGCGGTCAGCTGAGCAAGACTTCAAAGGTATTATATGTATCCGGCGAGGAGTCTCCGCGCCAGCTCAAAATGCGCGCCGACCGACTGGCGGTGAGCAGCGGAAACCTGTTTGTGCTTGCGGAGACCTGCCTTGGCGACGTGCTCGCGTCGGTCAGCGAGGAAAAGCCGGATGTTCTGATCATTGACTCCATCCAGACGCTTTACCACGAGACGCTGGAGTCTCCCGCCGGCAGCGTTGCGCAGGTCAAGGACTGTACAATGGAGCTGATGCAGCTTGCCAAAGGGCAGGGGATCACCGTTTTTGTGATCGGTCACGTCAACAAGGAAGGCTCCATTGCGGGTCCCAAGGTGCTTGAGCACATGGTAGACTGCGTGCTGTACTTTGAAGGCGAATCGCACATGAGCCATCGGATCCTGCGCGCCGCGAAAAACCGCTTCGGCGCCACCAATGAGATCGGCGTGTTCGAGATGAACAGCGAGGGGCTAGTCGAAGTTCCGAATCCATCGGAAATGCTGCTTTCCGGTCGTCCCGAGAACGCGCCCGGCACCTGCGTGACCTGCGTGATGGAGGGCGTGCGCCCGGTCTTGGCGGAAATACAGGCGCTTCTGGCGCCGGCGGCGCAGAGTGTTCCGCGCCGCATGAGCAACGGCTTCGATTACAACCGTGCCGCGATGCTTATGGCGGTGCTGGAGAAGCGCGGCGCGCTGAAGGTGTCCGGCTGTGACGCATATATCAATGTGATTGCCGGACTGACGCTCGATGAGCCGGCGGCAGATCTTGCCGCGATCATGGCGCTTGCATCGAGCTATCTGGACAAGCCCGTGGGCAATCATGTCGCTGCAATCGGTGAAGTCGGTTTGACGGGTGAGCTGCGCAGTGTCAGCCATATGGAAGAGCGGCTGCGCGAGGTGCAGCGTCTCGGGTTTGAGGAGTGCATTATTCCCAGGCAGCATTCTGACCGGCTTGGAACGTTTGTCGGTCTGAAAGTGACTGAGGTGCGGAACATTGGGGAGGCGCTTCGTGCCATTGTACGCCCCTGACTGAATGCGCCCGCGGAACATAGTAGACGCAGCCGTTTTCGCAGCAGGAGGGAAGTCCTGCGCGCGTTGAGTATTTGTAATTGCAATTTCCGTCCTTTTGAAACACGCAGTTCGCATGGCAGATGATGGTGCTCATTCTATCACATCCTTTTTCGTTAGTTTGGACAAAAAGGACTGAGATTATAAACGGCTTTGATCGTGAAGCCTGCGTGAGCCCGCTGCGCATGCGAGGCAAAAGCGCAGGAGCGCGAAATGTTGAATAATAAAGCAGCAAAAAGCATTTGACAAGAAACTGCGAATCAAAAATGCAAATCAAAAGCAGAGCGGAAACGCATCG
>JAEDKW010000102.1 GCA_016295615.1 Oscillospiraceae bacterium
CCGTCACCGTAGAATAAACGGAAAAAAAGGAACGCTGTGCAGCGTTCCTTTTTTGATGCTGTGAGATTTTGGATGCGATAGAGCTTCCCAGTGTTATGGCAGCGCATACACCCCGGAGCGGCACTGCCCGTCTTTCCACTCCAGCACGCCGTAGGTCGGGTGCGAGCGGTCGCCGATCGAGCCGGGATTGAGCAGGAGGAGCGTCCCGTCATTTTCCACGAGCGGCACATGCGTGTGCCCGAACAGCAGAATGTCCGCGCCCATCTCCTGCGCCCGGTACCGGGCGGAGAGGAGCCCGTGCTTCACATGCAGCGTGTGACCGTGCGCGATCAGCACGCGCTTGTCCTCAAGGAAAAGCAGCCGCTCGGCAGCTTCAAAGCGACCGAAGTCGCAGTTGCCCGGCACCTGCTCCAGCGGGATGTTCGCATAAAGCCCGTGCAGCTCCTCCGCGTCGCGCCAGCAGTCGCCGAGGTGGACGATCAGGCGGGGATTCACCAGCTCGACCGCCCGCTCCATATGTTCGATATTGCCGTGGGAATCGGATAAAATCAGAACTTTCATAACAGCACACTCACTCCGTAGGTCAAAACCGTCATGATGCTGCCGGCGATGATCACGCCGAGGAAAATGACCGGTACGGCGCGCTTCAAACGCATATTCAGTACGCTCGCAATCAGCGCGCCGGTCCATGCGCCGGTGCCGGGGAGGGGGATCGCCACGAAAATGAGAAGTCCCCAGGTCTCGTATTTTTTTACATTTTTGCTTTTGGCGTAAGCGCGCGTTTCAAGCTTTGTCACGAAGCTGCCAAGCGCGGGGATATGTGCGCGGACCCACTGAAAAACGGGGCGGGCAAAGAGAATGACAAACGGAACGGGAAGCATGTTTCCAAGCAAGGAGGCGGCAAATGAGAGCGGGATCGGAAGTCCCAGCGCGACGCCGGCGGGGAGACCGCCGCGCAGCTCGACCACCGGCAGCATGGAGATGAGCGCGGTGAGCAGGACTTTGCCGGTCATCGTGCTGTGCAGCCACAGGGAAAGCGTTTCAAGCATGCGTATCTTTTGTATCCTTTCAGATGAAATGAGAAATTGCCGTGCTTTTTCATCACACGGTCTTACTATACAGGAAACAGAAGGAAAACGCAAGCAAAGAGGCGGCATCGTAATAAGTAATAAGCTTGAGGTTGTCAAAAAAGACGAAAAGTGTGCGTATTCGGGAAGGAAGATAGTTACGAAAGAAACCCAGGAGGGGTGTCTTTCGTGTTAGATCAATAAGTTTTTGCAACTTTTTAAAGTTGCAAAAACTTGCCACAGCCTGTCGAAAAGGATTTTTCGACAGGCTGAAGCGGCTCCGAATGCGTTCGGAGCCGCTTTTCAGGAATCTGAGTACGTTTACTTGTTATTCTTGTTCTGGTTCTTGTTCTGATTGTTGTTCTGGTTCTGGTTATTCTGGTTCTGATTCTTGTTCTGGTTGTTCTGATTCTGGTCCATGTGTCTGCCTCCTTTCGCATTTACTGCTTGCAGTCAGTATTGTGGACAGAAGGCAGGCAAAATATGCAAAGATGTGCAAAGAAAAAAACAGCTGAAAAATTTTCCGGTCCAAACCGCTTGACAAACGGGAGAGACGATGATATACTCCCTCTGCAAAACAAAGAAGAACGGTTGCATCCGTTCTCACCCCCAGCAAAGCGAAGGGGTCAATGAGGGGAAAAAGCCGGAGGGCTTTTTGCGTCATTGGACGGGTGCAGATTCTGCGCTCGTTTTTTTGTTTGCAGAATTTTATTTTAATGGAGGTGCTTTGGTATTAGCAGCATCGTGCATCAGATCAATGAAGAGATTCGTGACAACGAGGTTCGTCTGATTGGTTCTACCGGAGAACAGCTCGGCATCATGTCCTCTGCGCAGGCGCAGCATATTGCCGATGAACAGGGTCTCGACCTTGTGAAGATCTCCCCGCAGGCCACGCCTCCCGTCTGCAAGCTCATGGATTACGGCAAGTTCCGTTTTGAACAGAGCAAGCGCGAGAAGGAAGCCAGAAAGAATCAGCATGTCGTTGAGATCAAGGAAGTCCGCATGTCTCCGGGCATCGACGTCGGCGATTTCAACACCAAGCTCAAAAATGCTCAGAAATTCGTTGCCGACGGCAACCGTGTAAAAGTCTCTGTCCGCTTCCGCGGTCGTGAGATGGCGCACACGGAGATCGGGCGCGAGCTGCTGGTGCGCTTTGCTGAAGCTATTGCCGAAACAGCAACATTAGATAAAGAGCCCAAGATGGAAGGGCGCAGCATGTCCATGTTCCTTTCCCCGAAAACGGGAAAGTGATCCCCGGCAAATACAATACGAAAAGGAGAAACTACAATGCCCAAGCTGAAAACCCACAGCGGTGCCAAGAAGAGATTCAACCTGACCAAGACCGGTAAGGTCAAAGTCGCCAAGGCGTTCAAGAGCCACATCCTGACCAAGAAGCCCACCAAGCGTACCCGCCGCCTTCGTCAGGGCGGTTATGCTGACAAGACCACTGCCAGCACCATCCGCAAGATGATCCCCTACAAATAATGAACAGATACGCTTAAAGGAGGCTTACTAATATGGCACGTGTAAAAGGCGCAATGATGACGCGCAAGAGAAGAAACAAGACCCTCAAGCTTGCTAAGGGTTACTGGGGCAACAAATCCCGTCACTTCAAGATGGCGAACGAGCAGGTCATGAAGTCCCTGACCTACGCTTATGTCGGCCGCCGCCTGAAGAAGCGCGATTTCCGCTCCCTGTGGATCACCCGTATCTCTGCTGCCTGCAAGCTGAACGGGATGAACTACTCCACCTTCATGCATGGTCTGAAGGTCAAGGGCATCGAGATCAACCGCAAGATGCTCAGCGAGATGGCGATCAACGATCCCGTCGCGTTCGGCAAGCTCGTCGAAATTGCCAAGAACTGATTCTGAACGTAAAAAATCCGCTTCGAAAGAAGCGGATTTTTCATATGCTGAACGGAAACTACAGAATGCCGGTGGTCATCGTTGTGGATACGAGCTCTGCCGCTTCACACTCGCCGGGCGTGTTGGGGGCTTCTTCCGGCTCCGTCCAGTCGGCGATCGTCGCAACGCAGCGGTGGATGGGGATGCCGAGCTCGTGGAACTTGACCTCGTAGTCGGTCATTACGCCGCTGACGCCGTTTGCGTGCAGATCGTCCGTCACCTCGGAGAGCACGAAGCCGTACTGCGGGATCTCCCCGAGCGACCAGGTAAACAGGGGCGCGTTGTCGGTCTTGAAGTGGATCTGACCGCCGTCCTTGAGCACCTGACGGTAGAGCTTGAGGAAGACGCCGTGCGTCAGCCGGCGCTTTGCCTGCCGCTTGGGCGGCCACGGGTCGCAGAAATTGATGTAGATGCGGTCCACTTCGCCTTTTTCAAAGAACTCGGGCAGCTGATTGGCGTCTGCCACGACAAAAAAGACATTGTTCAGCTTTGCCGCCGCCGCACGCTCCATGGCGATGACCATGGCATCGGGTACTTTTTCAACGGCAAGGAAAAGAACGTCCGGCTCGTTTGCCGCGGTCCCGACCGTGAAGCGGCCTTTGCCGCAGCCGAGTTCGACGCGCAGCTCGCGGGCCTGCGGCATCAAGTCACGCCAATGACCCTTGCGTTCATAGGGATCTTTGACCTGATAGGCCTCGCACCGTTCCATGCGGGGGATCAGGTTTTTCTTTTTGCGCATACGCATGAGGAGAACCTCGCTTTTTTATGATTG
>JAEDKW010000103.1 GCA_016295615.1 Oscillospiraceae bacterium
AAAAACAAAGCGCGGCAAAACGATGCCCGGAAAACAGCGCCCTCTTTGGAAAAAATTAAAAAAAACAGCCGCGACTCGCGGCTGTTTTTAGGCTTTAAAAGGTTTCCGGCTTTATCCTGTGGCTTCGTCATACGGTTGCGGATCATTTTTCGCGGTTGAAGATCTTGAAGATATCGTCAAACGGGTCCTTTTCCTCTTCCTGCTTCTCCTCCGCCTGGGGAATGTCCTGTTCGCCCAGCGGCGTCAGTGTCGATGCGGCAGGAGCGGAGGTCTCCCCCTTGCCGAACGACATTGCACCGGGAGCAGAATCAAAACCGGTGGCGATAACGGTGACGCGGATCTCGTCGTCAAGCGCTTCATCAAACGTTGCACCGAAAATCGTGAGTGCGTCGGGATGGACGGCGTCCTGCACGAGAGACGCGGCCTGTTCGACCTCGTCGAGCCCGATGTCCATGGAGCCGGTGACGTTGATAAGGACGCCGTGCGCGCCGCTGATAGACGTTTCAAGCAGCGGAGAGGAGATCGCCATGCGCGCGGCTTCCTCCGCCTTGTTCTTGCCGGCTGCACGACCGACACCCATGTGGGCAAGACCGGCGTCCTTCATGATCGCGGTGACGTCGGCAAAGTCAAGGTTGATAAATCCGGTGTCGCGGATCAGGTCGGAAATACTCTGCACCGCCTGACGCAGCACATCGTCCGCGATCTCGAAGGCGTTGCTGAAGGTGATTTTCTGGTCGGTGGCAAATTTGAGACGCTCATTGGGGATGATGACGAGGGAGTCGACCTTGCTGCGCAGCTCCTCAATGCCCGCGTCAGCGGCACGCATACGGCGCGGACCTTCAAACTTAAAGGGCTTGGTAACGACGCCGACCGTCAAAACGCCGGCCTCGCGCGCGATCTCGGCAACAATGGGGGCGCCGCCGGTGCCCGTGCCGCCGCCCATGCCGGCAGCGATGAACACCATATCGGTATCCTCCAGCGCCTTGGCGATCTGGTTGCGGCTCTCCTCGGCAGCCTTGCGCCCAACCTCGGGATCCGCTCCGGCGCCCTGACCGTGCGTCAGCTTTTCGCCGATTTGGATCTTATAGGTTGCGCTGGAAACATTCAGCGCCTGTTTATCTGTATTGACTGCCACGAAATCCACGCCGCGCGCGCCGGAACGCACCATGCGGTTGACCACATTATTGCCGCCGCCGCCAACGCCGATGACCTTGATTTTTACCACGTTTTCCGGGCCGGTTTCCAATCCGAATGCCATGTCGGTTCCTCCTACCATCTCTTGTATGAAACAGGCGAAATTTGTCAACCTCGCCACAACATCAAGTGTACTATTTTATATCTATTGTATTACGCTTTTCCGTTTCGGTCAATAGTAATCGCTCATTTACCACAAATTTTTATTCCGGAATAAAGCTCGCTTTCCCATCCGTCATGAGGTTGATGGTGCCGGTTTCGTTGAGTTCCAGATAATCCGCCACGGTGGCAAGGCTCTCCAGCTTATAGGAGATGTCCGCATTCCATGGCAGCTTCACCGAGAAACGCCCGGCGTAAGTAAATTGCAGGCAGCTGTCGTCCCCAAGGTCGATCGTTTCCATATCTGCAAGCATGCGCTTTTCCTCTGCCGCGCGCAAAAGCGCCTTCAGCGCTTCGAGCTTGTAGGCTTGCTCTTCGGCAACAGCCGCATCGCCGCTCTCCGCCGGGTCCAGAAGCAGGCAGCCGATCACCCGGGCGCAGTTTTCCGGCAGCGTTTCCGTCTGTTCAAGGAGCTTTCCGTTCACGCTCATCAGCCATGTGCCGTTTTGACCGGGCACAGCCGCCGCGGCCGCGCATTCATACACCTCGATGAGCAGCGTGTCGGGAAGCTTCCGGTTGATGGCGGCACTTTCCACGTAGGGAAGCTTTTGGAATATCTTCTGCGCGTGGGCGTATTTATTCATCAAATAAAGGTTATCGCCCACCTGCAGTCCTGACGCCTCGATCACCTGCTCATCGGTGTACCTTGTGTTCCCCTCGACGATGATAACGTCCGCTTTGAAGAACATCGTAAGCGCGGCGACCATGGCGCCGAGGACGAGAGCAAAGCAGAAAAACTTGAGAAGGAAAGAAAATCTTCCCCTCCTGCGTCTGCGTGTACTGCGACTTCTTGCCATTTTCCTATGCTTTCTCTTTCCTCAATTATGTACCTTCGCGCCGGATCGAGGCTCCAAGCAACTTCAGATCCCGCTCGATACTCTCATATCCGCGGTCAATATGCTCGATCTGCATGATCCTGCTTTGCCCTTCCGCCTGCAAAGCGGCCAGCACCAGTGCCGCGCCGCCGCGGAGATCCGTGCTCTTTACGCTCGCACCGTGGAGCGAGCGCTGTCCGTTCACGACCGCCACCCGTCCCGCAACGCGGATCTGTGCCCCCATGCGGGCAAGCTCGTCAACGTGGCGGTAGCGGTTTTCAAAAATGTTTTCCACAAATACCGTGCTGCCGTCGCTTCTGAGAAGCGCCGCCATCAGCACCGGCTGTGCGTCGGTCGGAAAGCCGGGATACGGAGCCGTGCGCACCGGGCGGATCGCCCTGAGCGCGCCGTCGCTTTTTACGGAAACCGTGTCCCTGTCGCTTTGGATGCGGCATCCCGCCTCGCTCAGCGCGGCTGCAACCGTGGAAAGCGCGCGGTAATCGACGCCTTTGAGCAGCACTTCCCCGCCGCAGCTCGCCGCCGCGCAAAGATAGGTCGCGCCCACAATACGGTCCGCGATCACCCTGTGGAGCCCGCCGTGCATCGTCCGTCCGCCCTCGACCGTAATGATGGAGCCGCCGGCGCCGCGGACATTTCCGCCCATCGCATTGATAAAGTTCTGGAGATCAACGATCTCCGGCTCACGCGCCGCGTTGTAAAGAACCGTCGTTCCTTCCGCGCCGCAGGCGGCAAGGATCGTATTTTCCGTCGCGCCCACGCTGGACATCGGGAAAAAGATCTCACAGCCGATCAGACCGTCCGTCCTGCACTTGAGCTTTCCGCCGCACTCGCTGATCTCTGCCCCCAGCGCGCGCAGGGCGCTCAGGTGTATATCGATCGGTCGCGGACCGAGCTCGCAGCCGCCCGGATACGACAGCGTCGCCTCGCCGTTGCGCGCAAGGATCGCACCGAGAAAGATGACCGAGGAGCGCATCTCCCGCATCAGGGCGTCCGGCACCTCGCTTTGATCCATCTGCGCGGTATCGACCACCAGCGCATCGCTCTCCCAGTGCGTACAGCAGCCCAGGTTGCGCAGTATGGAGATCGAGGCATCCACATCACGCAGCCTCGGGCAGTTTTCGATCGTACAGGTATCCGCGGTCAAAAGCGTTGCCGCAAGGATCGGCAGAACGCTGTTCTTTGAGCCCTGTATCGTCAGTTCGCCTGCAAGAGGAACGCCGCCCTCCACAACCAGCTCACACATCCCGTTTCCCTCCACATATCGGATCATTCTGAACTGACCCATAGTATGCGCCAACAGGGAAAAAGGGTTCAAAACACGCATCAGGCTGTCGCAAATTTTGATTCTTCCGTATTTTTCAGTATAGCTTTTTTATGTCTACGCGTCAACTGATTTCTTCCTTTTACCGCTTTGTCCGATAGAAAAATGTCCGCCGGCATTACTGAAATTCTGTTGCGTGTTATGTCTGCAGGCTGAAAGGACGCAGACGACCGCTCCTGTCTTTTTTGCTATGCAAAAGCATAGCAAAAAAACAAGATGCGCCATTTTC
>JAEDKW010000015.1 GCA_016295615.1 Oscillospiraceae bacterium
CCGGCGCTCTTTGCTGCTTTCGTTTTAATCTGCCGCGGCGATATGGCTTGCGATGCGCTGCATGATCATGTCCAGCGCGACGAGGTTGTGCCCGCCCTCGAGCACGATGATGTCGGCGTACTTTCTTGACGGCTCGACGAACTGCTCGTGCATGGGCTTGACAGTCGTGAGGTACTGCGAAATGACGCTCTCAAGCGTCCGGCCGCGGTCGCGCACATCGCGCAGCGCACGGCGCAAAATGCGCACATCGGCGTCGGTTTCGACAAAGATCTTGATGTCGAGCAGGTCGCGCAGCGCGGGATCCTGGAGGATCAGGATGCCTTCCACGATCACCACCTTGCTCGGCTTCACCAGCTCGGTCCGTTCGGTGCGCTGATGCTCCGAGTAGGAGTAGACGGGACAGCGAATGGGCTTGCCCGCCTTCAGCTCGCGGAGGTGCTGCACCATCAGATCGGTGTCAAACGCGTCGGGATGGTCGTAGTTCTGTTTGCAGCGCTCCTCAAAGGGGCGGTCCTGACGCTTGTAGTAGCTGTCATGGTGGACGACGCTGATGTCGTCGGTGAAATGCCGCTTCAAATGCGCAGTCAGCGTGGTTTTGCCGGAACCGGTGCCGCCGGCGATTCCGATGAAAAGAGTGCTCATCGCGCGCCTCCGTCGTTTCTTTTTTTCTCTGAAAACTATTATAAAAGCCTTTTGCCGCAAAAGCAAGAGAAGAGCGCTGCAAAGGGGAAAATTTCCGCGAAAGAAAGGTTGACGCGGCGAAAAAAAGAAAGTATTATGTAAATATAATACTACTGGGAGATATCCCGTTTGGAAAGAGGAGACCGGCATGAATCTGGTGAAATGTCCGCGGTGCGGAGAGGAGTACTCCCCCAGCTACCGCACCTGCCCCTTCTGCGAAGAGGAGGAGCGTCCGCGCAAGCTGAGAAACAGAAACCGCAGCGGGCACCGCGTGACGGAAAAGAAGAAAACACACTCCGGCAAGGGCGCATTGATCACCATTTTGATCCTCGTGCTGGCACTTTTGACGTGGTACCTTTTCGGGGAGCAGCTGCTGGAGCGGTTTGCTCAGCCTGATGAGCAGGAGCCGCCGGTGGAAGATACCACGCCGGACGGCAACGAGACCGATGATCCGTTCTATGATCCGGTGACGGGTGAAACGGGCGATCCCAACGCGGTCGAGCCGCCGGTGGTAGACGAGCCGCCGGTGGTAGACGAGCAGCCGGTCATCGACCAGCCGGTCGAGCCGACGGTCGATCCGTCTCAGCTTGCGATCAAAACGAATGTCTCCGGCACTCTGCCGCAGGGGGCGGACGGCCGGTATGACTGTACGGTCAAGCTCAGCGAGTCGATCCGGCTGATCGTTACCGGCACGGACGCGAGCGTCACCTGGGCGACCGAGAATGCGGGCATCGCGACGATCTCGGCGGACGGTCTGATCACGCCGGTCAGCGCGGGCATCACGACCGCCACGGCGACGGTCGGCGGGACAACGCTTTCGTGCATCCTGCGCATCAGATAAGAAACAGCAAAAGAGCAGCCGTTCGGCTGCTCTTTTTTTGCGCAAAACGGAAAAGCGCACCTTGCAAGCAAAGGCGGCGTATGCTATAATCCTAATTTGAATAAGTATCTTCAGAAGGAACGCATGATATGACCGCAGAAGAATTGCAGAAAAAGAAACCCCTGGCGATTTTTCTTTCCTATTTTAAGCCGCACCGGAAGCTGTTCGCGCTGGATATGACCTGCGCGCTGATCGTCTCGCTCATTGACCTTGCCTTTCCGCTGGTCACGCGCAAGGCAATGTACGATCTTCTGCCGGAGCAGAAGTACCGCGCGTTTTTCCTCGTTATGGGGCTGATGCTTGCGGCATACGCGCTGCGCGCGGTGCTGTACTATGTCATCGCCTACTGGGGGCACACCTTCGGCATCCGCGTGGAGGCGGACATCCGCCGCGATCTTTTTATCCACATGCAGGAGCTGGACATCAGCTTTTTTGACCATAACCGCACCGGTCAGCTCATGAGCCGGCTGACAAGCGACCTCTTTGAGCTGACCGAGCTTGCCCATCACGGACCGGAGGATCTGCTGATCTCGTGCCTGACGATCCTGGGCGCGCTCGCCGTGATGTTTACGGTGGAATGGCGGCTTGCGCTGGTGGTATTCTGCATTCTGCCCGTCTTTATCGCCGTCACCATGTCGCGCCGCCGCCGGATGGGCGAGGCGTCCCGCGGCGAGAAGAAGAAAGCGGCCAGGATCAATGCGGACATCGAATCCTCGCTCTCCGGCATCCGCACCTCCCGCGCCTTTGCCGGCGAGGCGGCGGAGATCGACAGGTTCGACGGCGCGAATGAGGAGTTCAAGGGCTCCAAGCGCGTGTTCCACCGCGAAATGGGCAAATTCAACGCGACGCTGGAGTTTTTCATGACGCTGCTTTCCGTCGCGGTCATTACGGTGGGCGGCTATCTGATCATGCAGGGAAAGATGAACTACATCGACCTGATCACCTTCAGCCTTTATATCACAACGTTCGTCAGCCCCATTCGCAAGCTTGCCAACTTTGCCGAGACCTTTGCCAAGGGCTTTGCCGGTCTGGAGCGCTTTGTCGCGCTTATGCGCACCCGACCCAAGATCCTTGATAAGCCCGGCGCGAAGACGCTTTGCGCGGTGCGCGGCACGATCGATCTGCGCGACGTCAGCTTCTCCTATGAGGAGGGTGAGACGAACGAGGTGCTCCACCACGTTACGCTGCATGTTGACGCCGGCGAAACGATTGCCATCGTCGGGCCCTCCGGCGGCGGCAAAAGTACGCTGTGCCAGCTGATCCCGCGCTTTTACGACGTCACCGAAGGCGAGATCGCCATCGACGGCGAGAATGTGCGCGACGTGACGCTCTCCTCGCTGCGCCGCAGCATCGGCATCGTACAGCAGGATGTGTTCCTGTTTGCCGACACCGTGCGCGAAAATATCCGCTACGGAAGATCGGATTGCTCGGAGGAGGAGATCATCGAAGCGGCGAAGCGGGCGGAGATCTATGACGACATCATGGCAATGCCGCAGGGCTTCGACACTTATGTCGGCGAGCGGGGCACGCTTCTCTCCGGCGGACAGAAGCAGCGCATTTCCATCGCGCGTATTTTTCTTAAAAATCCGCCGATCCTTATTCTGGACGAGGCGACCAGCGCGCTGGACAGTCTGACGGAAAAGCGCATCCAGCACGCCTTTGACGAGCTTGCCAGGGGACGCACGACGATCATCATCGCGCACCGGCTGTCCACCATCCGCAATGCCTCGCGCATTCTTGTGATCGAAAACGGTGAGATCGTCGAGCAGGGCGGGCATGAGGAGCTGCTTGCGAAAAACGGCGCGTATGCCGCGCTCTGGAACACACAGAACGGAAGAAACGATGGATAAGAAGTTTTTACTCGACCGCGCGGCGCGCAGCGGTGAGGAACGCATTTTCCTCGCCCACGTGCTCGATAGGTACGAGCAGTGCCGAAACCGCAGCATCCCCGTGCACACCGGCTTTTTGAGCCCTGCCGAGCAGCAGAGCGCGCGCGATTTGCTCCATGCCGCGGCGATACACGACGGGTATGTGTTCCTCGGCGGTTATGAGCGCGCGGAGCGCAGAATGCTCTGCTTTTTGCCGCAGTGGCAGGAGAGCGTGGACGCGGAGGAGCATATGACCCTGCTGCACTGCACATTTTGTGAAGAGGGCGCGCTTACGCACCGCGATTTTCTCGGAAGCCTGATGGGACTGCAGATCACGCGCGGGAAGCTCGGCGACATTCTGGTTACGCCGGGATCTGCGGAGCTGATCGTAAGCAATGACATTGCGGAGTATCTTCTGCAGAACCTTACCGCTGCGGGGCGTGTGAAACTCAGCGTGACGCGCGCGGCGCTTTCGGAGCTGAACGTGCCGGAGCTGAAGGTCAAAACCGTGCGCGACACGGTGGCGGCGCTGCGGCTCGACGCCGTGACCGCCGCGGGCTTTTCGATGAGCCGGGCGAAGGCGCAGGAGCTGATCGCCTCGGGGCGGGTGCAGCTCAACTACCGCGAAACGCTCAAATCCGACGCGCCCGTTGCCGAGGGAGACGTCATCTCGGCGCGGGGACTGGGTAAATTTGAGATCGCCGGGGTCGGCGGGCTCAGCAAAAAGGGAAGGACCGGCGTGATGCTGCGCCGCTATCTGTAAGAAGAACAGGAATGTGAGCATCGCATTCCTTTTGAACAAAAAAACCGCCGCGCACGCCCTTTCCGGTCAGAGGCGCGGCAGGAGGAAAACTATGACAAAGGAAAAGATCGCGCGCATCAATGAGCTGGCGCGAAAGATGAAAGCGGAGGGCTTGAGCGAGGCGGAAAAGACCGAGCAGGCGCAGCTTCGCAGGGAGTACGTTGCCGCTGTGGTGGGGGACCTCAAAAACCAGCTGGACAACACCTATGTGATCGACGAACAGGGAAACAAGATCAAGGTCGCGGATGCGAACCGGAAAGCGAGGACCAGGCAATGAGCACCGAATATCGGTATGACCGCGAAAGCGATTCGTTCCGCCCTGTGGAGAACAAGAAAAAAGACACGGACTGGGGCAGCTGGGTGTGGATCGCGATCTTTTTCGCCGTCGGTCTCTGGCCGATCGGACTGATCGCGCTGATCTCCAAGCTCAAGGACTCGCCGCGAAAGAGCTATACGTCGATCGCCGCAGCGGAAAAGAGCGAGACGAAGGTCGTCAAGACCGCCAGGAAGGTGACGCGCACCCCGACCGCCACAGACGGAACGGCGAATGTCCTCACGATCGTCGGGCTTGCTGTCACGGGGATCTTCGGCATCGGACTGTTCAGCATGATCGGCGAAGTGATCGGCTACGGCTGGACCGCTTCCCTGTGGGAGGATATTTTTCCGATCGTCGGTTTTCTTGCCGGCGGCATCGTGACGCTGGCGGCGGGCAGACGCATGAAAAGGCGTACCAAGCGCATCGCCCGTTATCTGGCGATCATCGGTGAGCGCGACTCCGTCACGATCGACGAGCTGGCAGTCATGACCGGCAGGAAGCGCAGGACGGTCGAGGATGATCTGGAATACATGATCGAAAAGGGCATGCTCGGCATGCAGGCATATGTGGACAGCGGACGCGGCATCCTGTTCCGCAGCGCGGACGCCGCGCAGCGCTATACAAAGGAAAAAGCCGAGAAGGAAAACCTTACGCCCAAGGAGGCGAACGAAGGCTATGCCGGCGCGCTGCGCGCCATTCGCTATGCCAACGACCGCATTGCCGATGCGGAGCTTTCCAAAAAGATCGACCACCTGGAAACCGTGACAGGCAGGATCTTCCGCGAGGTGGAGGCGCATCCCGAGAAGCAGGCGCAGGCGACGACGTTTTTCAACTATTATCTGCCCACCACGCTCAAGATCCTCAACACCTATGCCGAGTTTGAGGACGCCGGCATCCGGGGGGAGAACCTGCAGAAGGCGCGCGAACGCATTGAAGCGACGATGGACACGCTTATCAGGGCATTTGATAAGCAGCTCGACGATCTCTACCGCAACGAGGCGATGGATATCGACAGCGATATCCGCGTGATGGAAAACATGCTCAGACGCGATATCTCCAGCGTGGAGGAGGATTTCGGCCTCGGCGGCGCGGCGGCGCAGCGCTGCCCGGACGAGGAATAAGCGGCAAAAAGCGGGCGGACAAGTGATCCGGATCGCTGTGCTGAGGGGGTCGGTGTGGATGGAAAAATTTGATTTATCTGCGTTCCGCGGCGGCACGGCGAACGACCTTTACCGCTTTTTCGGCGCGCACCGCTGCGAGCGGGACGGCAGAGAGGGATATGTTCTGCGCGTCTGGGCGCCGAACGCCGCGGCGGTTTCCGCCGTGGGCGATTTCTGCGCGTGGGACGATCGCGCCTGCCCGATGTGCAGGACGGACGGCGGCGTGTGGGAGGTCTTTCTTCCGGACCGGCAGCAGTACGACAACTATAAATTCGCTATCACGGCGCGAAACGGCAAAACGACGCTCAAGACCGACCCCTTCGCGTTCCACTGCGAAACGCGCCCCGCCACGGCGGGCAAGCTCTACGGGCTGGACGGCTACGAATGGGGAGACGGCGCGTGGTACGAAAAGAAGAAAAGCCGTTCGGTCTACGACGCCCCGCTCAACATCTATGAGGTGCATCTGGGCTCATGGCGGCGGCGCGGCGACGGCAGCTTTTACGATTACCGCACGCTTGCCGACGAGCTTTCGGCGTATGTGTCCGAACTGGGCTACAACTGCGTGGAGCTGATGCCGGTCACGGAGTATCCGCTGGACGATTCGTGGGGCTATCAGTGCACCGGCTACTTTGCGCCGACCTCGCGCTACGGTACGCCGCATGATTTCATGTATTTTGTGGACCGGCTGCATCAAAAGGGGATCTCCGTCATTCTTGACTGGGTGCCGGCGCACTTCTGCAAGGACGAGCATGGGCTGAGCGAATTTGACGGAACCTATCTTTACGAGTACGCCGAAGCGCAAAAGCGCGAGCATGACGGCTGGGGCACGCGCGTATTCGACTATGGCAAAGGCGAGGTGAGGAGCTTTCTTCTCTCCTCCGCGGCGTTCTGGCTGCGCGAGTATCATGTGGACGGGCTGCGCGTGGACGCGGTGGCGTCGATGCTGTATCTCGATTACGGACGCAGCGACGGCAAATGGACGAGAAACCGCAACGGCGGCAAAGAAAATCTCGAGGCCATCGACTTTCTGCGCGCGCTCAACGCGATGGCGTTTTCCGTCGATCCGAGCGTGCTGATGGTGGCGGAGGAGTCGACCGCGTGGCCGCTTGTGACATATCCTGCCGAGGTCGGAGGGCTTGGCTTCAACCTCAAGTGGAACATGGGCTGGATGAACGACATGTGCCACTATCTCAAGCTTGACCCGTGGTTCCGCCAGTATCACCATAAGGACATCACCTTCTCGCTGATGTACGCCTTCTCCGAAAATTTCGTGCTGCCGATCTCGCATGACGAGGTGGTACACATGAAGGGCTCGCTGCGCGGCAAGATGCCGGGCGACGAGCGGCAGCAGCTTGCCGGCGTGCGCGCGTTCACGGCGTACCTGCTTGCCCACCCGGGCAAAAAGCTGACGTTCATGGGCGCGGAGCTGGGGCAGTGGCACGAGTGGAATTTTGCCGGAAGCCTTGACTGGTATCTGCTGGAGCGGGAGGAGTACCGCGCTCTGCACCGCTTTTTCGGCGACATCAACCGTTTTTATCTTGCGCAGTCTCCGCTTTGGGAAGTGGATTTCGACTGGAGCGGCTTTGAATGGCTGGTGGCGGACGACAAGGCGAACAATGTTGTCGTGTTTCTCCGCCGCAACAAAACGGGCGGCGAGCTGATCGCAGCCGTCAACTTTTCGCCGAACGGCTTTGCGGAGTATCGCTTCGGCGTTCCGCCGAAAAAGGAATACCGCGAGGTGTTCTCCACCGACGCGTGCGAATACGGCGGCAGCGGGGCATACCGAAACGAAGGACCGCTTTTGACGGAGGCGGTTGCCTCGCACGGAAAACCCTGCTCCGTCTGCGTGAAGCTGCCGCCGCTCGGCGCGAGCTTCCTCAGCGGAACAGGCGTGTGGGAACAGCCGAACATACAAGAATGCAGGGAGGAGACTGAGTCGTGAAAAAAGAATGTATCGCAATGCTGCTCGCGGGTGGTCAGGGCAGCCGCCTGTATGTGCTCACGGAGAATATGGCCAAGCCTGCCGTGCCGTTTGGCGGCAAGTTCCGCATCATTGATTTTCCGCTTTCCAACTGCGCCAACTCCGGCATCGATACGGTCGGCGTGCTGACGCAGTACCGCCCACTGGAGCTCAATCGCTATATCGGCTCCGGTCAGCCGTGGGACCTTGACCGCAATGACGGCGGCGTGCATATCCTGCCGCCGTATCAGTCCAATGACGGCGCGAGCTGGTACAAGGGCACGGCGAACGCGATCTATCAGAATATCGGCTTTGTCGATATGTACGATCCCGACTATGTGCTCATCCTTTCGGGCGACCATATCTATAAGATGGACTATGCAGCCATGCTTGCGCACCATAAGCGCACGGGCGCGGACTGCACGATCTCCGTGATGGAGGTGCCCTGGGAGGATGCGCCCCGCTTCGGCATCATGAACGTCGACGAAAATGACACCATCGTGGAGTTTGAGGAAAAGCCGAAGCAACCGAAGAGCAACCTTGCCTCGATGGGGATCTATATTTTCACCTGGCAGAAGCTGCGCCGCTACCTCATCGAGGATGAGAGCGATGAACACAGCAGCAATGACTTCGGCAAAAACATCATTCCCGCCATGCTGCACCGCGGCGAGAAGATGAGCGCCTACCGCTTCAACGGCTACTGGAAGGATGTCGGCACGCTCGACTCCCTTTGGGACGCCAATATGGATATGCTCTCTGTCAGCAGCGGGCTCGACCTTCTGGAGAAGGACTGGCCGATCTACGGACGCTCTCTGTCCGCGCCGCCGACCTACCTTGGAAAGGACGCGCGGGTGAAGCACAGCGTCGTTTCGCGCGGCTGCACGGTGGAGGGTACGGCCGAGAACTCCGTGCTTTCCGAGCGATGCACCGTGGAGGAGGGCGCGTGCGTTGAATATTCGATCCTGATGCCGGGCGTCACGGTCAAAAGCGGCGCGAAGATCGCCTATGCGATCATCGGCGAAAATGCCGCCGTCGGGGCGGATGCCCGGGTCGGCAAGGCGCCTGAGCAGACGGCGGAGGAAGCGTGGGGCATCACCGTGGTCGCTCCGGAGACATGCGTGCCCGAGGGATATGAGCTGGGAGCAAACCGCATGCTCAACAGCGACGGAGAGGAGAGTGTGAGATGAACGGACTGCATGGCATCATCTTTTCCTATGAGAAGGAACCCGGACTGCGCGAGCTGTGCCGGCACCGCATGCCCGCCTCACTGCCGTTCGGCGGACGCTACCGCGCCATTGACTTCATGCTCTCGAATATGCACAGCGCCGGCATCACGGACGTCGGCGTCGTGCTGCACGGCAACTATCAAAGTCTTCTTGACCATCTGGGCAACGGCAAAACGTGGGACATGGCGCGCAAATACGGCGGACTGCGGCTCCTGCCGCCGTTTGCCGACAACCGCAAGTATCAAAGTGAGGAGTTCCGCGGCAAGATGGAGGCGCTCGCCGGTGTGCGCTCCTATCTCGAGGAGATCCGCCAGGACTATGTCGTGCTTGCGGACAGCGACCTGATCATCAACCTGCCGCTTGCCGACGTGCTGCGCTCGCACATCGACTCCGGCGCCGACATCACCTGCGTGTGCACGGCGAACGGCGATTTTGTGGAAAATGCCACCTATTTTTCCCTTTCCGATGACGGACGCGTGCAGGAAACGCGCTGCGCGCCGCATACGGCGTCCGGCTTCCGCAGCCTTGAGATCTATCTTCTGCGCAAGGAGCTGCTTTTGCGGCTTGTGGAGGAGTGCGAAGCGCGGGACAAGTACAGCTTCCGCCGTGATGTGCTGGGCGCGATGTGCGGCGAGCTGACGATCCGCGGCTTTGTGTGGGACGGCTATGCCGCACAGCTGCGCACGCTCAAGGAATATTATGACCGCAGCATGGAGCTGCTCCAGCCGAGCATCCGCGCCGAGCTTTTCTGTCCCGCGCGGCCCATTCAGGCCAAGGACGCGGACGAGGCGGCGTCCTATCTCGCGCCGGAGAGCCGGTGCGTCAACTCGCTCATCGGCGACGGCTGCGTCATTGAGGGCGACGTGTCTGACAGCATCCTCTTCCCCGGCGTGAAGGTGGGAAAGCACTGCGAGGTGCACGCCTGCGTGCTTTTCAAGAATGTTACGCTGGAGGACTCGGTCACGCTCAAGCGCGTCATTGCCGACAAAAACGTGCATGTACTCAGCGGCAGAACGCTGATCGGGCACGAGAATTATCCGCTCGCTGTGGAAAAGGACAGCGTGATCTGAGCGAAGAAGGGAGCCTGCCGTGAATATTCTGTATGTGACAAGTGAAGCGGTCCCGTTCTGCAAGACCGGCGGTCTTGCGGACGTTTCGGGCAGTCTTCCGCCCTCGCTTGCCAAAAACGGCGACCGCGTGAGCGTCATTCTGCCGCTGTACAAGACCGTGAAGGAAAAATGGCAGAGCGAGCTGCGCTTTGAGAAGTATATCTATGTGCGCCTTGCGTGGAGGAGGATCTACTGCGGTCTTTTTTCCGTCGAGCGCGAGGGTGTGACGTGGTATTTTGTCGATAACGAGCAGTACTTTTTGCGCGATGGGCTTTACGGTCATTATGACGACGGCGAGCGCTTCGGCTTTTTCAGCCGCGCGGTGACGGAGCTTTTGAAGGAGCTTCCCGACAAGCCGGACGTCGTCCACTGCAACGACTGGCAGAGCGCGCTCGTGCCGGTGTATCTGCGTGACGAGGCGGTGCGCGACGATTTTTACAAGGGTATCCGCACGGTGATCACGGTGCATAATATTGAGTATCAGGGGCGCTTCGGGCGCGGGACGCTGGAGGATCTGTTCGGTCTGAACCGCGGCTGGTATGACGACGGCACGATCGCTTTTGACGGCGACGTGAATCTGCTCAAAGCCGCCATCATGACCGCGGACGCGGTCACGGCGGTCAGTCCGACCTATGCAGACGAGCTGAAATACCCCTACTTTGCCCACGGTCTTGACGGTGTGATGCGCAGGAACGCGGGCAAGCTCCACGGCGTGCTCAACGGCATCGACATGGCGCGATACGACCCGCGGCAGGACAAAAACCTTGCCTGCCGGTACAGCGAGAAGAGCCTTTGCGAAAAAGGCAAAAACAAGCATGCCCTGCAAACAAAGATGGGTCTTGCGGAAAAGAGCGATACGCCGATCCTTGCCATGGTGTCGCGGCTGGTCGCGCACAAGGGACTTGACCTTGTGTGCGCAATGCTGGAGCGCTTCATGGAAAAGGATGTGCAGTTCGTCGTGCTCGGCAAGGGCGACGCCGGCTATGAGGACTTTTTCCGCCGCGCACAGCAGCGCTATCCGGGCAGGGTCTCCGTGTATCTGGGCTACTCTGAGGAGCTTGCCATGCAGATCTACGGCGGCAGCGACCTGTTTTTGATGCCGTCGAAGAGCGAGCCGTGCGGTCTGTCCCAAATGATCGCCATGCGCTACGGCACGGTGCCCATCGTGCGCGAGACCGGCGGGCTGAAGGATACCGTCCGCGCATACGAGGCGTGCAGCGGCGTGGGCAACGGCTTCAGCTTTGCCAATTACAACGCCGGCGATATGTGCCATGTGATCTGCGAGGCGATCGACCTTTACCATAACGACAAGAAGGCATACCGGCTTCTGCAGACGCGCGGCATGACCGGCGATTTCAGCTGGACGCGCAGCGCGCAGGCATATCATGATATCTACCAATCCATTTGCAGCAAATAAGAGGACGATCAGTTTTTATGGAGATCAAAACAACCGAACAAATGAAGCAGGCGCTGCGCAGCAAGCTGCGCACGGAGTTTGGCAGCAGCGTCGAGGAAGCAAGCGACGAGCGGATGCTGTGCGTGTGCGCGCTCGTGCTGCGCGACGTGATGGCGCAGCGCGGCGTGGACAGCCGGCGCGAGACGCGGGAAAAGGAGCAGCGCCAGGTGCATTACCTGTCGATGGAATTTCTCATGGGCAGGAGCCTGATGAAAAACGCCTTCAACCTCGGCGTGAGCGAGGTGCTGACGCAGGCGCTTGAGGAGCTGGGCTTCCACGCCGCCGATGTTTTTGAAGCGGAGCCGGACGCCGGTCTCGGCAACGGCGGTCTGGGACGCCTTGCCGCGTGCTATCTCGACTCGATGACGACGCTGGAGATCCCGGCAAGCGGCTATTCCATCTGCTATGAGCTGGGCATCTTCCGTCAGAAGATCGAGCACGGCGAACAGATCGAGCTGCCCGATACCTGGAAAGCGCTCGGCGGCAAGTGGCTTATGCCCAAGCCGCAGGAGGCAGAGCTGGTCAGCTTCGGCGGAACCGTGCGCCAGTTCTGGGACAACGGCAGGCTTCACGCCGTGCCCGAGGGGACGACGAGCGTGATGGCGATCCCCTGCGACATGGAGATCGCGGGCTACGGCACCGAGCGGGTCAACACGCTGCGGCTGTGGGACGCGAAGGCGCTCACACCGCTTGACATGGAGCTTTTCTCCAAGGGGCAGTATCTGCGCGCCGTGGAGCAGCAGGCGATGGCGGAGAGCATCGCCAAGATCCTCTATCCCCCGGACGAGACCCACGAGGGCAAGCTTCTGCGCCTCAAGCAGCAGTACTTTTTCGTTTCCGCCACCATGCAGTCGATCGTGCGCAAGCATATCGAGGTCTACGGCACGGTGATGAATTTTCATGAAAAGAACGTCATTCAGATCAACGACACGCACCCCACGCTTGCGATCCCGGAGCTGATGCGTATTCTGATGGACGACGCCGGTCTCGACTGGGACAGCGCGTGGCACATTACCCGCAGCTCCTTCGCCTACACGAACCATACGGTGCTTGCCGAGGCGCTGGAGAAGTGGCCGCAGCAGATCATGGAGACACTGCTTCCCCGCGTCTGGGAGATCATTGCCGAGATCGCCCACCGCTATCAAGCGAAGATCGAAGCGTTTTACCACGATGAGCGGAAGACGCGCGAGACGGCGATCGTCTGGGACGGTCAGGTGCGCATGGCGAATCTCTGTATCGCCGGCGGCATGGCGGTCAACGGCGTGAGCGCGCTGCATTCCGACATTCTGCGCAAAGACGTCTTTCGAAACCAGTACGCCATGGAGCCGGAGAAGTTCCACAATGTGACCAACGGCATCGACCACCGCCGCTGGCTTTCTCAGATCAACCCGCGGCTCGACAGCTTTGTTGCCGACCTCACCGGCAGCCGCGCGTATCTGACAAAGCCGGCGGAGCTTCGCAGGCTTGAGACCTTTGCCGGCGACGCTGCCGCGCTGGAGCGGCTGGGTGAGATCAAGCGTCTCAACAAGCTTGATTTCGCGGCGTATGTGCGAAGAACGCAGGGCGTCACGCTCAACACCGACGCGATCTTTGACGTGCAGGTCAAGCGCCTGCATGAGTATAAGCGCCAGCTTCTCAACGCGATGGATATCATTTATCTGTATGAGCGGCTCCGCGACGATCCGGGCAGCTTCACGCAGCCGCAGACCTTCCTGTTCGGCGCGAAGGCCGCGCCGGGCTACGCGGTGGCGAAGCGCATCATCCGTCTCATCAACTCCCTTGCCGGCGAGATCAACCGCGATCCTATCTGCAGGGACAGATTGCAGGTGGTGTTTCTGGAGAACTACCGCGTTTCCCTTGCCGAGCATCTGATGCCCGCAAGCGAGGTCAGCCGGCAGATCTCCACCGCCGGCAAGGAGGCCAGCGGCACCGGCAACATGAAGTTCATGATGAACGGCGCGCTCACGGTCGGCACGCTCGACGGCGCGAATGTCGAGATGCACGAGGTGCTCGGCGATGAAAACATGTTCCTGTTCGGTCTGCGCGCCGACGAGGTCGTTCGGCTGAAGGCGGAGGGGTACGACCCGAGAAAGCTCTATGAAAGGGACGACACGCTGCGCCGCGTGGTGGACCGGCTGCGCCGCGGCTTCGGCGACGGCGTTTCCTATGCCGATCTTGCCGACCGCCTGCTCACGGGCGACGAGTATATGCTTTTGCAGGATTTCGCGTCCTACTGCCTTGCCGGGCAGCGGATGCGCGCGAATTACGCCGACCGGTCGGACTGGAACCGGAAATCGCTTCTCAACATCGCGCGCAGCGGCATCTTCGCCGCTGACCGGGCCGTTGCGCAGTATGCCGACGAGATCTGGCACGTCAATCACAAATAAAGAGACAGACAGAGGAAAAGAGTATGGAGTTCACACAGGGCGTGCGCTTTGATACGCTGGGCTTGCTTCCGGAAATCATGCGTGCACTGCAGAAAAAGAAGATCGAGGAGAGCACACCGGTGCAGGCGGGCTGTATTCCGCCCATGCGCGAGTGGAAGGACGTGATCGCCAAGGCGCCGACCGGCACCGGAAAGACCTTCGCGTTCGGCATTCCGATCGTGGAGCACATCGAACGCGGCAGCGAGGAGACCGAAGCGGTGATCCTTGCGCCCACGCGCGAGCTTGCCCTGCAGATCACGGGCGAGCTGCGCGACCTGTGCGCGTTTCTGCCGGGGATCCGCATTGTCTGCCTTTACGGCGGCGCGCCGATCGGAAGGCAGATCGAGGCGCTGAAAAAGCGTCCGCAGATCGTTGTCGCCACGCCGGGCAGGCTCTCGGACCACATGAAGCGCCGCACGGTCAGGCTTGAAAGCGTCAAAACCGTCGTCATCGACGAGGCGGACCGTATGCTCGACATGGGCTTTATCCACGATGTCACGCGCATTCTCGACAAGCTCAGATCCCGCCGCAACCTCGGCATGTTTTCCGCCACGATCTCCCGCGAGGTCATGGACATCAGCTGGGTGTACCAGCGCGATCCGGAGGAGATCACCGTGCAGGCGAAGGAGGAGAACAAGCCCGATATTCTGCAGTACCGTCTGGAGGTCGACCAAAGCGAGAAAGTCCGCACCCTTGCGCAGATCATCCGCGCAGAGGGTCTTGAGCGCGTGATCGTATTCTGCAACACCAAGGGCATGGTCGAGATGCTCACAAGGCTTCTGCAGTTTGAGGGACTGGACGCGGACTGCATCCACGGCGACATTCCGCAGAAAAAGCGCGAAGCGGTCATGGCGCGCTTCCGCCGCGGCGAGCTGCCCGTGTTCATCGCCACCGACGTTGCCGCGCGCGGCATCGATGTGGACGACGTGGATGCCGTGTTTAACTACGATGTGCCGCAGGAGAACGAATACTACGTCCACCGCATCGGCCGCACGGGACGCGCCAAACGGCACGGCGTCGCCTACACGCTGGTGTCGGACTATCCGGCAAAAATGCGGCTGGACAATATCGCAAAATTCACCGGCAACGAGATCCGCAGCGCGCATCTTGATGAAAACGGCCGTCTTGTAAAGGAATGACGGGAGGGAGGAGCACATGGAAAAGGTTTATGACGTTGCGATCCTCGGCGGCGGTCCGGCAGGTCTGACAGCCGCTCTTTATGCCGGCAGAGCGCGTCTTGATACCCTCCTGATCGAAAAGGCGCAGCCCGGCGGTCAGATCGCGATGACGGATGAGATCGAAAACTATCCCGGTCAGCTCGTCGAGGGGGAAAGCGGCAGCGCGCTGGTCGCGCGCATGGTCCGGCAGGTCGAAAAATTCGGAGCGGAGCGCTGTGATGATGTGATCACGGGCGCGGAGCTTTCCGGCGACGTGAAAAAGCTGGTCGGCGGCAAGGGCGAGTATCTGGCAAAGACCGTCATTGTCTGCACCGGCGCCCATCCCAAGCCGATCGGCTGCGAGAATGAGGGAAAATTCATCGGCAGCGGCATTTCCTACTGCGCGACCTGCGACGCCGCCTTTTTTGAGGGACTGGAGGTCTTTGTGGTCGGCGGAGGCGACAGCGCGGTGGAGGAGGCGCTCTACCTTGCCAAATTTGCGCGCAGGGTAACGATCATCCACCGGCGCAGCGAGCTGCGCGCGGCGAAGTCGATTCAGGAAAAGGCGTTCGCAAACCCGAAGATCGGCTTCCTTTGGGACAGCGTCGTGACCAAGGCGGACGGCGATGAGGTGCTCTCGCGCCTGACCGTCCGAAACGTCAAAACCGGCGAACTGACGCTTCTCACCGCGGATGAGAACGACGGGCTGTTCGGTCTGTTCGGCTTTGTCGGCAGCGCGCCCAATTCCGGGCTTTTTGAGGGGATCCTGGAGCTGGACAACGGCTATATCAAAACAGACGAAAATATGCGCACCGAAATTCCCGGCGTGTTTGCCGCCGGCGATATCCGCGCTAAGAGCCTGCGGCAGGTCGTTACCGCTGCGGCTGACGGCGCCATCGCCGCCGTGCAGGCGGAAAAATACATCAACGCCTGAGCACATAAAACCGCATAAACAGCATAAAAAAGCGCGGTCTGCAGCGACGGACCGCGCCCTTTTTTGCGAAGCGGGCAGCGGTGGCTTTGTTAAGAAAATGGTAACAGTTTGTAACTTTTCGGCTGCTTGACTTTACAAACGGGGATTTTTTCGATATAATAAACTGTCTCTATATGGGGTCGAAATGAGATTTTCTTCGGCACAAAAGAAACAGAAGAGCGGCGCGCTCTTTCAGAAATCGGGGAACCTATGAAAAAAGCAAAGCGATATGTAAGCCTCCTTCTCACGGCAGCGATGCTGTTCACCGTGCTTGCCGGCTGCACCGGGAAGACGGAGATGGAAGAAAAGTTTATTCTGCGCGTGTGCGTCTGCGACCGGATCGCATCGCTGGATCCTGCGATGAATACCGACACTGCGGCACAAAGCGTGTTTTACGCACTTTACGAAAACCTTATGCGTTATGCGGACGACGGTACGGGTACCGCCGTGCTGGCGAACGGCATTGCCAGGGAGTACACGGAGGAGAACAACTACGACGGTACGGTCACATACCAGTTCTCGCTGCGCTCCTCCGCCCGCTGGTCGGACGGGGAGAAGGTGACGGCGGACGATTTCGTCTACGCCTGGCGGCGGCTGGTCGACCCGGCGACGGGCTCGCCCAACCATGAGCTTTTGTCGATGGTGCAGGGCTACGACACCGTGCGCGAGACAGGAGACGTCTCCGCGCTCGCCGTCTCCGCAAAGAACGACAGCACCTTCTGCGTGACGCTTTCTTCGCCCTGCGCCTATTTCCTTGACGGTGTGTGCGCCAGCGTCGCCGCCATGCCGCTGCGGCAGGATATGGTCGAAAAGGACCCCGAAAACTGGGCGACGACCTTCAACATTGTGACGGACGGCGCTTACCGCGTCGGCACATGGACAAAGGAGAGCAGCCTGCAGACCAAACGCAACGAAGAATATTATGAAAGCAAGCTCGTGGGTCCTGACGCGGTGCGCTTTGTGTTTGCCGCCGATGCGGACAGCGCCTATGCGCTCTATGAAAGCGGCGAGGTGGACTACACCTCCGGGATCCCCCAGCGTGTGCTCTCTCAGGCGGAGCTGAGCGAAACGTGGACATCGGCGCCGCTGTTTGCGACCTACTGCGTGCTCTACAATAACCTGACGGATATCTTTTCCGACGAACACGCGCGCAAGGCGTTTGACCTTGCCATTGACCGCAGCGCCGTTGCCGCTGCCGCAGGAGCGGAGTTTAGCCCTGCCGGCGGTCTGGTTTCTGCCGGCGTGCGTGACAGTACGGATGCTTCGGATGCCGAGGATTTCCGCACGGTCGGCGGCGAGCTCTGCGCAACTGATGCGCAGAGCTATGAAGAGCGCTGCAGCGACGCGCTGGACGAGATCACGCGCGCCGGATACTATAAGGGCGCCGGCTTCCCGACCGTGGAGTATATTTACAGTACGCAGGACGACATCGGCGGCATCGTTGCTTCCTGCGTGCAGAGCGCGTGGAAGAATGTGCTCGGCGTTACGGTGCATCTTACGGCTCTGAGCGAAGAGGAATACCGGGCGCGGATCGCCGCCGGCGACTATGTGCTCGCCGGCGAGTACCTCACCGCGCAGCAGAACGACGCGATGAGCTTTCTGGACCGCTTTGCGAGCGGCAGTACGGACAACAGCGTCCGTTACAGCAATCACACCTATGATATGCTGATGGGCGTTGCGGAGAAGTCGGATAATATGGCGGCGCGCACGGCGTTCCTGCATGACGCGGAGGCAATGCTTTTGGAGAGCGCGCCGATTTCCCCGGTGCTTTTCGGCGCGGCGGCGTATGCGCTGCGCGAGGGATTGCAGGGCGTTTATCATGACGGGCTGGGCAACAGCTATTTTACCTCCGTTACGCAGGTCAATGAGGCATAAAACTTCATGCGCAGTATTGCGCACCACGATCATGGGCAAAAGCCGGAGCGCATGAAGTTTTTGCGCATC
>JAEDKW010000104.1 GCA_016295615.1 Oscillospiraceae bacterium
CCCGCGCTCACGCTGCCCTGCACGAAGAACGGCTTGCCGCCGCCGCGTCCGCCCAATGCGGCGTTCATCGCTTTCGTCAGCTCGCGCAGATCGCCGCCGGGCTGTCCCATGGCGTATTTCCACGCGCCGTCCGCTCCGGAAAACACCGCGCAGCGCCCGCCGCACACGGCAGCCACCGCGTCGCAGAGCTTGCGCACGCTGTCGGGCGACATCTCCTCCTCGAAAAGAAGGACGTCGCCTCTGCCCGCGTTCTGCGCGGCGAGGCGGTCAAAGCTTGCCTGCTCCAGCCTGGCGACGCGCTGCTTGAGCGCGCCCAGCTCGCTGAGCGTGCGCTCCACCGCCGCGGCGCTCTCCACCGGCTTTGCCGACAGGGACTGCGCGATCTTCAGGTTCTGCTCCCAAGTCGCGCTCAAGTAGCGGTAGGCGCGTCCGCCGCAAAGCAGCTCGATGCGTACGCCGTCGCGGAATTTCTGGCAGGAGAGGAACTTCACGATGCCGACCTGACCGCTTTGCGCCACATGCGTGCCGCAGCAGGCGCAGCAGTCCGCGCCGGGGAAGGAGACGATGCGCACATCGCCCGCAAGCGCCTTTTTGCTGCGGTACGCTACGGCATCAAGCTCTGCGCCGCGATAGAAATGAATGTCGATGGCGTGGTTTTCATAGATGTACTGATTGGCGCGCGCCTCGAGCGCAAGAAGCGCTTCCCACGAAATGTCGGCGTTAAAGTCGATGGTGGTGACCTCCGCGCCCAGGTGGAAGCCGACATTGTCGCAGCCGTATTGTGCGCAGATCAGACCGGAACAGATGTGCTCGCCGGAATGCTGCTGCATGTGGTCGAAGCGCCGCGCCCAGTCAAGCGTGCCATGCACCGTCGTACCGGCGCGCAGCGGAGCGTCGCACAGGTGCGTGATCACGCCGCCCTTTTCACGCACGTCAAGCACCTTTACCCCGTCGAGCGTGCCGCGGTCGCTTGGCTGCCCGCCGCCCTCGGGGTAAAAGGCGGTTTGATCCAGAACGACCGACCAGCCGCCCTTTCCCTCCTCACAGGAGAGCACCGCGGCGGTAAATTCGCGCAGAAAGGGGTCGGAATAATAGAGCTTTTTCGTTTCCATGGCAAATCCTTCTTTCTTAGGGGCAGTACCGCACCGTTCAGAGATGCGGAGGGTGCGGACGCATTTTTCGCCGGAAGGCTGACAGATAGTAAGATCGTTCCGAACGGTATGACGCCAATAGAGGCAGCAGGGCATACGCCCGAAGGGCGCTGCTGTCCTATATCAGCGAAAGGCTCTGCTTTGCCGCGAGCACGCGGCGGCAGGCGCTGTCAATGGTCTTTTCGCTGAGCGTGCCGTCCTGCACCGCGGCGATGACGGCGCCGATCTGCGTCAGGTCGCTGCAGACGATCATGTCATTGCCTGCCTGCAGCGCAAGCACGGCGATGTTTCCGCCGTCGGCATAAGCCTTGACGGCGCCCATGTCGAGATCGTCCGTCAGAATGACGCCCTCAAAGCCAAGGTGAGAGCGCAGCTGCTCGTGCCAGGCGGCGGAGAGGGAAGCGGGGTAGGAGCTGTCAAGGCAGGTGACAATGTTGTGGCTGACCAGCACGAACGGCGCGCCCGCGCCGATGCCGGCGGCAAACGGCAGATAATCCTCCGCAAGAAACTGCTCGTAGGGACGCTCATCGACCGCGATGCCCGTGTGGGTGTCGGCATTGCTGCCGTAGCCGGGAAAGTGCTTGAGGACGCTTGCGATGCCCGCATCGCTCATCGCGGCAACGACCTGCGCAATATAGTCTGCGGTCGTCTGCGCGTTTTGTCCGAAGCTGCGCTCATAGATAAAATCCTTCGGGTTTGTCGAAACATCGCACACCGGCGCAAAGTTCACCGTAATCCCGAGACTGTGGAGCCGGCTGTTGTACTGCTGCGTGTCGGCAAGCAGACCCTCCAGCCCGCCTGTCTCGAAAAGAGACTGGGGGGAGGGGAATTTTGACGGGAACAGGTTGGGGTTGCGGCTCGCGCGCGTCACCGTGCCGCCCTCCTCGTCGCTGCCGATCAGCAGCGGAATGCCCGTGTCGTTTTCGGCGGCGTCCTGCAGCGCCGCGAGCTTCTCCGCAAACGCGTCCTGTGTGAGCCAATCGCCCGATGCGTCCTTATAGTCCTGCGTGAAGAGCAGGATGCCGCCGAGGTGATACTGCGCGACAGCCGCCTCTGCGCCGGAGGACGGACAGCGCAGGAAAAAGAGCTGACCGACCTTTTCCGCAAGCGTCATACTCGCGAGTCTGTCCTCAAGCTCCTGCGCGCGCCGCGCAAGCTCGGCAAGCCGCTGCTGTTCGGCAAGCTCGTCCGGCGACGGCTCGTCCAGGACGGGCTCGTCGGGGATCGGCGGCTCGGGCGGCTTGGCATCGCCGCAGCCGATGAGGGAAAGCAGCAGCATCGCCGCAAGCAGCAGCGCAAAAAATCGCTTCATGAGTGCCTCCAAAAAACCGTATTTTTCATATTTTACCACGGCAGCGGCAAAAAAGAAAGGCTTTCGGGCAGAAAAGACAACGGCAGGGGAAAACGGGCGAAAAGGCATGCAAAAAGGAGCCGCACTTTTGTGCGGCTCCCGGTATTTGCGGCGGATTACTCGTCCTCCTTCGCGGTGACGGCGATGTGCAGCTCATCAAGCTGCTTCTGCGTGACCGCGCTGGGGGCGCCCATCATGATATCCTGCGCGTTCTTATTCATCGGGAACGGAATGATCTCGCGGATCGAATCCTCGCCGGCGAGCAGCATGACCATGCGGTCGACGCCGGGTGCGATACCGGCATGGGGAGGCGCGCCGTAGCAGAAAGCGTTATACATGGCGGGGAACTTGGCCTTGACGTCGTCCTCGCCGAGGCGGACCAGCTCGAAGGCCTTGACCATGATCTCGGGATCGTGGTTGCGGACCGCGCCGGAGGAGAGCTCCACGCCGTTGCACACCAGGTCATACTGGTCTGCCATGATGGTCAGCGGGTCGATCTCGCCGCGCTCTGCCTTCTCCAGCACCTCCTTGCCGCCCTTGGGCATGGAAAACGGGTTGTGGCAGAACTCCAGCTCGCCGGATTCGTCGCCGATCTCGTACATGGGGAAGTCGGTGATCCAGCAGAACTCGTAGCGCTCCTTGTCCATATGACCGGCGCAGTTGGCGCCGAAGGTCTTGATCATCACGCCGACGGACTTGGTGGCAAGCTCGCCTGCTGCGACGACCACGAGCGTGTTGGGCTTGAGCGCCAGAAGTCCGGCGGCTTCCTCCTTATTCACAAACTTGGCGATGCCGCCGGCAAGCTCGCCGCTTTCATCGGTCTTGAACCAGTAGCCCTTGCTGCCGGACTGGACCTCGCAGTCGCCGAGCAGCTTTTCGATCTGCTTGCGCGTGAGCGTGCAGTCGGAAATGGCGACAGCCTTGACGGTCTGACCCCTGAGGGGCTCGAACTCGCTGTTTTCAAACAGAGAGGAAATGTTCGTCGCGGTCAGGTCAATGCGCAGATCCGGCTTGTCGGAGCCGTAGACCTCGAGCGCGGTCAGATACGGAATGCGGCGGAACGGGGGCCGGGAGGCGATATTGTATTTGCCGTACTTGGCAAAGATCGGCGGCAGCACGTCCTCGCAGACGGCGAAGACGTC
>JAEDKW010000105.1 GCA_016295615.1 Oscillospiraceae bacterium
TTTTATGCAAAAATCCTCCGAATTGCTTCGGAGGATTTTTACTATTTTAATATATGTATGCTTTCTTTGCTTATTTGCCGGAGAGCTGCTCGTCAATGCTCTTGGCGCCGAGCTTGCCGGCGCCCATCGCGAGAATGACGGTTGCTGCGCCGGTGACGGCGTCGCCGCCGGCGTAGACGCCCTGCTGGGAGGTCATACCGGCTTCGTTGACGATGATGCCGCCCTTCTTGTTCACCTCGATGCCCGGGGTGGTATTCTTGATGAGCGGGTTGGGAGATGTGCCGAGGGACATGATGACGCAGTCGACCTCCAGGTCGAACTCGCTGCCGGCCTTCTCGATCGGGCGGCGGCGTCCGGAGGCGTCCGGCTCGCCAAGCTCCATCTCGATGCAGGTCATGGAAGCGACGTAGCCCTTGTCATCACCGTTGATCCTAACGGGGTTGTTGAGCGTCTTGAAGACGATGCCCTCTTCGATGGCATGCTCGACCTCCTCGTGGCGGGCGGGAAGCTCCTCCATACCGCGGCGGTAGACGACATACACCTCGGCGCCGAGACGCTTGGAGCAGCGGGCAGCGTCCATTGCGACGTTGCCGCCGCCGACGACGGCGACCTTCTTGCCCCTGAGATCCATCAGCGGGGTATCAGCGTCTTCCCGATAGGCTTTCATGAGGTTGATACGGGTGAGGAACTCGTTGGCAGAATACACGCCGCAAAGATTCTCGCCGGGGATATGCATGAACATCGGAAGACCGGCGCCGGAGCCGATGAACACCGCCTCAAAGCCGTATTCGCTCATCAGCTCATCGATGGAAACGACGCGACCGACGACCATATCGGTCTCAATCTTGACGCCGAGCGCCTTCAGACCGTCCACTTCCTTCTGCACAATAGACTTGGGAAGTCTGAATTCGGGAATGCCGTAAACGAGGACGCCGCCGGCAAGGTGGAGCGCTTCAAACACGGTGACCTCATAGCCCTTCTTGGCAAGGTCGCCGGCGCAGGTCAGTCCGCTGGGACCGGAGCCGATGACGGCGACCTTGTGTCCGTTGGAAGCGGGCTTGGCAGGCGCTTCGCTGACGTTGGCATTGTGCCAGTCGGCGACAAAGCGCTCAAGGCGGCCGATGCCGACCGGCTCGCCCTTGATGGCGCGGATGCACTTGCACTCGCACTGCGTCTCCTGCGGGCAGACACGACCGCAGACGGCGGGAAGCGAGGAGGTCTCGTGGATGACCTGATACGCGCCCTCGTAATCCTTTTCGGTGATCTTCTTAATGAATTCGGGGATCTTGACCTGAACCGGGCAGCCGGAAACGCACTGCGGATTCTTGCAGTTCAGGCAGCGGGCAGCCTCGTCAAGCGCCTGCTCCTCGGTGTAGCCGAGGGCGACCTCGAGGAAGTTCTTATTGCGGACATTGGGGTCCTGAGAGGGCATTTCGTTTTTCTTCAAGCTCATGTTAGCCATCTTACTTGACCTCCTTCTTGAACAGGTTGCAGGTTTCTTCGTATTTATGGCGCTCCCAGTCGAAGTACATCCTGCCGCGCTTGAGCGTTTCGTCCCAGTCGACCTTGTGACCGTCGAAGTCGGGACCGTCCACGCAGGCAAACTTCGTCTCGCCGCCGACGGTGAGACGGCAGCCGCCGCACATGCCGGTGCCGTCGACCATGATCGGGCTCATGGAGACGGTGGTGGGAACGCCGTAAGGCTCGGTGGTCTTGCAGACGAACTTCATCATGATGGCAGGACCGATGGCGAAGATCTCGTCATAGACGTTGCCGGCATCGAGCAGCTCCTTGAGCGCGTCGGTGACCATGCCCTGCTGACCGTAGGAACCGTCGTCCGTGCAGACCTTGAGGACGGAGGAGACGGCTTTGAATTTATCTTCCAGAATGACAAGATCCTTGTTCTTAAAGCCGACGACCGCGTGGACCTCCGCGCCGCAATCGTGGAACTTCTTGAGAACGGGGTAAGCGATCGCGCAGCCGACGCCGCCGCCGACCACACAGACCTTCTTCTTGCCCTCGGTCTCGGTGGGCTTGCCGAGCGGACCGACGAAGTCCTGGATCGACTCGCCCTCGGCTTTGTGGCTGAGCTTTTCCGTGGTCGCGCCGATGGTCTGGACAATGATGGTGACCGTCCCCTTCTCGCGGTCGTAATCGTGGATGGTGATGGGGATGCGCTCGCCGTTTTCATCCACACGCAGAATGATGAACTGACCGGGCTGCGCCTTCTTCGCCACCATCGGCGCCTCGATCTCGTACAGGATCACCGTCGGTTTCAAGGCTTCTTTTCTTACGATTTTGTACATGCCGTTTCCTCTTTTCTTTTCAAAATGCTTTTTGTTGATAATCATGACCGGTCACTGCCCGGAAAACCGCATTGCAGCAACATCAAAATTTGAGAAAGCCGGTCAAAAAGGACTGTTTCCGCCGCTTGCCGGCTTTGCGCCGTGCGTCAGACGCTTTGATCCGGATGTATTGGAATAATTATAGTATGAAATTTTCATTGCGTCAATGTGATTTTTATGCAAGTTTTCTTTCATTTTATTTTTGTTTTTTCTATTTTAGCCGATTCCACGCAGAATGTAAATGCTTTGCCGCAGGAAAAATCAAAAAAGCGTCCGTTAAACGGGCGCCTTTTCGTAGTATTTTTTGGCATAGTCGTAAAATGTCTGCGCGACCGGAGACAAAATGCTGTTTTTGTGCTTTACGATGAACAGCTCCCTGCGCAAATGCGACTGCTCAAAATCAAAAACCAGGATCTTTTTAAACTGTTCGTAATCGCGCGCGGCGCTTTTGGCAATGATCCCGAAGCCAAGTCCCTCACTGACCATCTGCTTTACGCTCTCCGTCGAACGGATCTCGACCGCCGTGCGCAGCGCGGTGATGTCGATGCCCATTTCCTCAAGCAGCTTTTTTGACGCCTGATAGGTTCCGCTGCTCTTTTCGCGGCTGATGAACGTTTCGCTCGTCAGCATTTCTTTGGGAAGCGCTGCTCCGACATACCCGGCGTATTTTTCCGTATTGGGCGTAATAATCACCATACGGTCGCTGGCAAATTCCTGATAGACGCACTTATTGTTGTCGATCTTCGTGCCGCAGAAGCCGATCTCCACGCTGCGCGTGCCGACCATCTCCGCGACCTTGGGACTGTCCTCCATCTGGATGTTGAACGCAATGTCCGGATACTTTTCACGGAAGTGCTGCAGCAGGTGCGGCAGATAGTACTGGCTCGGCACCGTGGAGGACGCGATGCTGATCGTGCCTTTCATCTCCTGTGAGAAGTTGCGCAGCGCAAGAGCGGCATTTTCGCGCACCTGCAGAATTTCCTTGGCATAGCGGTACAAAAGCTTTCCCGCGTCCGAAGGATACGTCTCCTTTGTGGTGCGCACGACCAGCTTGATATTCAGTTTTCGCTCCAGCGCGGAGATATGCGAACTGATGGTCGGCTGTGTCAGATGGAGCAGCTCCGCTGCGCGCGAAAAGCTGCAGTTCTCCACCACATAGACGAACGCTTCCAGTTCCTTGATGTCCATATCAATGTCCATACGT
>JAEDKW010000106.1 GCA_016295615.1 Oscillospiraceae bacterium
GGTTTGGCTTTAATACCCATTCAGAAAAAGACGGTTTTCCAACTACGGAAAGCCGCCTTTTTCCTTTCGTTTGACATGAGAAAACCGCCTGCAAATACTGCTCTATCGCACCTGTTCCTTCGGCAGACCCTTTTTACGGCGCGGGATAGGGCGGAACGCGCTGCAGCAGCGCGTCATAACGCGCGAGCGCGTCATTCCAGTTGATCGCGCGCCAGTGACGCCGGATTTTCTCGGCGCTGCTCTCCGGGGTGAAGGAAACGCGCCCGCCCTCCCACAGATCCATGCAGAACAGGGCGCTTCCCCTCGGCACATGCCGGGCTTTTGTCAGGGTGATTTGCAGCGTGCCGTTTGGCGCGACGAGCAGCCACACACAGCCGTCTTTTCCGACTCGCTGCGCAGCACGGAAAAAGGCGTGGCGGAATTCCTGTATGGAGCCGAAGTCGCGCGCAATTGCGTTTTGTAAATGGTGCTGACGGGACGAAACAAGGGTATTCAAACCGATCACCTCAGAGCATTCTATGCGGGAAAAGAAAAAATCGCCGCATCCCTTCATGGGAAGCGGCAATTTTTTTGTATTTGCTCAGATGTGGACGACCTTCAGCTCACTTGCTTCAAAGAGCCCGAGACGCTTGCCGACGTTGACATACACCTGCGGGTCGCCGCTGGTGCAGATGGTGAACGTACCCTTCTTCTGGGGATTGAGGGCGTTCTGCCCGGTGAGATAAGCCTTGACGGCGTTTGCCTGCTCAAGCGCGGGATTGATCAGGTTCATCCCGGGATAGCACTGGCGGAAGTTCTCCTCCACGATGGGATAGTGCGTGCAGCCGAGAATAAGGTTTTCGACCTTCTCGCGGGAGAGGATATTGTCGACCTGCGTAGTGATCTCAAGATTGATGTCGTGCTGGTTGAAATCGCCGCGGTCAACGAGCGCCGCCAGCAGGGGAGAGCCTTTGCCGATGACGTGGCAGTCAGGATTGCCCTTGTGGATCAGCTCGGCATATTTGCCGGAGGCGACCGTGAATTCGGTTGCGATCAGACCGACGGAGCGGAGCTTTTCGCGGATGACATACTGCGCGGCTTCTTCAACGATGCTGATGATCTGATAATCGAAGCAGGGACGAAGCCGGTCAGCCATGGTGGAGATGGTGTTGCAGGCGATCGCCGTGCACTTCACGCCGTTGCCGCCAAGGAACCGGAGCATGTGGCAGCTCAGCTCAAAAATCTGATCAGAGGTTTTGTTGCCGTAAGGGCAGTTGGCGCTGTCGCCGAAATAGATAATGTCTTCCCCGGGAAGAATGCGCTGCAGCTCCTTGACGACCGTCAGACCACCAATGCCGGAGTCCATGACACCGATGGGATTGGAAGGGTTCAGCATGGAAAGTTCCTCCTCAAAATAATCTGTAAGTATTGTATCACGCGCACAGATAAATGCAAGAGTTCTTTCATAAAAAGGCAAATGAAAAAAATCTTGCAATTTGTTGTGTAAAAAGATAGTATAGTATTTGGTGAGAATTCGGGATTTCCCGGGAAAATGACGGTTTTGTGACCGATCACATAGCAGCGTTTCTTCTTTTTGACAAAGGACAGGTGTTTTGAGAATATGACGATATTCAATGTGATAACCCTCTTCGGAGGATTGGCTCTGTTCCTCTATGGTATGCAGATGATGGGAGACGGGCTGAAGAAAGGTTCTTCCGACGCGCTCAAGCGCGCCATGGAGAAAGTGACGAACAACCCCCTGGTCGGTTTCTTTCTCGGACTTGCGGTCACGGCAGTGATCCAAAGCTCGACCGCGACCATCGTGCTGACCTCCGGTCTGGTCGGCGCGGGCATTCTGACGCTGCGCCAGTCGATCGGCATCATTCTCGGCGCAAACGTCGGCACCACGGTGACCGGTCAGATCATCCGACTGCTCGATGTAAACGCCTCGGCAAGCTCGTGGCTCAATTTTTTCAAGCCCGTCACGCTTGCGCCGCTGGCGGCGATGATCGGCATCATCTTTCTGATGGTGGTGAAGAGCCGTAAATCCGAAACGGTCGGCAGTATTGCCATGGGCTTCGGCATCCTCTTTACGGGACTTCTCAGCATGACGAGCGCGGTCGCGCCGCTGTCTGAGTCGGAGACCTTTGCGCAAATGTTTATGGGTCTTTCCAATGCGCCTGTTCTGGGTTTCCTGCTCGGTACGGGGGTCGCTTTTCTGCTGCAAAGCTCGAGTGCAACGATCGGTATTCTGCAGGCGATCTCCATGACCGGTGCGCTGACGTTTTCGTCGGTCTACGCCATCATTATCGGCGTCAACATCGGCGACTGCGTGACGACCGCCATCGTGTGCTCCATCGGCTCCAAGGCGGATGCCAAGCGCACGGGCGTCATCCATATTCTCTTCAACATCGCAGGCTCGATCCTTGTGATCGCGGGACTGCTGCTGCTGCACAATTTCGGCGTTCTCGATTCCCTTTGGAACAAGGTCATGACCTCCGGCGGCATTGCGAACGTTCACACGACCTTCCGCCTTCTCTCCGCGGCTTTGCTGCTGCCGGTATGCGGCAAGTTTGAACAGCTTTCCCGCAGGATCGTGAAGGATGACAAGGAGATCGGCGAGAATGTCGACCGCGAGCTGGAGCTTTTGGATGAGAAGTTCTTTACGTCTCCCGCGCTGGCGCTTTCCGGTGCTTCAGACGCGATCACCACAATGGCGCGGCTTGCCCGCAGTGCTGTTGCCGGCGCGATGGAGAATTTGCAGAAGTACGACCAAAACGTGGTCGCCGTGATCAATGAGAACGAAGAGCACATTGACAAGCTCGCTGACCATGTGGACAATTATCTCATCAAGCTTTCTCCGCATGTGCCGACCGGACACGGAAACGATCTGCTGAACTATTACATACAGTGCTTCGGAGAATTTGAGCGGATTGGAGACTACGCCGTGAACCTGACGGAAAATGCCGGCGAGCTTATTGAGCGCAACGTGCAGTTTTCTTCCGTCGCACTGCAGGAGATCGCCGTGCTGAAAGAGGCGCTTGACGAGATCCTCGGCTATACCTACCGCGCCTTCAGCGCGATGGATCATCAGGCCGCGCGCAGCATTGAGCCGGTTGAGGAGGTCGTGGACGACCTTGTGGCAACGCTTCGTGCCAACCACATCCGCCGGCTGCGTGACGGACAGTGCACGGTCTACGCAGGTCTTACCTTCCTCGACATTCTCGTCAATGTCGAGCGTATTGCCGACCAGTGCTCCAATGTCGGCGTATATACGCTCTCCGTTTTTGACAAGAACATTATGAACAGCCATCACGATTACATTCATGAGCTGCATCAGGGCAAAGACGAGCTGTTCAACACGGCCTATCAGAATACACACGAAAAGTATTTCGGCAGGCTTGCCGGGATTGAAAAGTAAACGCAAGTAACGAAAGTAAACGAAAAGATTCCCGCTCAACGGAGCGGGAATCTTGAGGTTGTCAAAAAAAGACGAAAAGTGTGTGTATTCGGGAAGGAAGATAGTTACGAAAGAAACCCAGGAGGGGTGTCT
>JAEDKW010000107.1 GCA_016295615.1 Oscillospiraceae bacterium
TGCTCCTGCTGCTATTGGGAACCTTTTTTCTCCTCGCGCCATGTGCGCCATACGGCAAACGAGCGCACGAGCAGCACCGTGATGAGCGCGAGCCGGGCATAGCTGTAAAGGAGCAAAACGGGAAACGCAAGGGAGTAGACGCGGCTTTCCGAGAGCCAAAGCCCGCGCAGCGGCGGAAGGATGACATAGTCCATCAGCAGGGGCAGCGCTGCAAGCGCGATGACCCAACCGCCGGCAAGAAGGTCAAGCCGCTTTTTTGTCACCGGCAGGCGCAGCGCACGGTAAGCGCGCAGCGTGCAAAGGAGCATTGCAAGCATCCCGAGGAACTGTGCCCACGCGACGGCGAGTCTGACGTAGTTCCAGCTTGCCTCCCAACGGAAGGTGAGAAAAACCTGGCTCCAGCTCAGTCCCGTGGCGTAGCGCAAATAAAGGTCAAGACTGATAAAGACCGCCCAGCCGCACCAGAGACCGACATGACGCTTTGCCGTAAAGCAGACGAGGGCGCACAGCAGGAACGGAGCGGCATAGAACAGACCCGCAAGTCCGCCGCCGAGCAGCAGAAAAAGCAGAAAGACTGCCGCGCCGAAGCACAGCAGGATCACGCCGGCGACCGTGTGCGTGTGCGAGACCGCGGGCGCGGGGGAGGTGGGCGCGCTCTGCGGCGGCGCGGCGTGGGCGGCGTTTTCCGTCTGTGTCTCCGCCTGTTCACCGCGCACCAGAGCGTCGAGCGTCACGCCGAACAGCTCGCTCAGCCGGATGAGCTTTTCCAGCTCCGGCACGGATGTGTCCGTCTCCCATTTGGAGATCGACTGGCGCGAGACGTCCAGTGCGTCTGCAAGATCGCCCTGCGACCAGCCCTTCTGCGTGCGCAGACGGGTAATGCTTTCACCGAGTGTCATGGGGAATTCCTCCGCATCAAATTGTTTTTTCTGCCTTTAGTATAACGACCGCGCGGGGAAAAGTCCACCAAGCGCGCTTGAAAATTTAGCAACCGGCGGTTGCACGGACAAAAAACAGCAAAAGAGCCGACCGTGAAAACGGTCGGCTCTTTTTCAGCATTCATAGTCCACGGCGACGCGGTCAATGCGGATCGACTTGCACAGCGCCGACACCGCGACATGACGGGGATCTGCTTTATAAGACGCCAAATCCTCCATCGAGTCAAACTCAGAGACGAGCACGGCGTCGTAGTTGCCCTCGCCGATGCTTCTGGCGACCTCGCAGGAGCGCAGCTGCGGGATCACGCCGTAGAGCGCGCGCAGCTTCGTGAGAAACTCGTCACGCTGCGCCTCGGTTCCCTCGCGGAACTTCCACATCACGATATGACGGATCATGGTTACTTCCCGGCGTTGTAGACTTCGATGGCTTTCTTGAGGATATCCATGGCGCGCTCGATCTTGTCGCACTCGAGGACGTAGGCCATGCGGACCTCGTTGAGACCCTTGCCGGCGGTTGCATACATGGGCGCGCCGGGCGCGAACATGACGGTCTCGCCGTTGTCGTTGAATTCCTCAAGCAGCCACTGCTGGAACTTGTCGGCATTGTCCACCGGCAGCGCAGCCATCAGATAGAACGCGCCGCCCGGGGTGTCGAACACGACGCCGGGGATCTCGCGCAGCTTGCGGCAGAGCGTGTCGCGGCGTCTCTTGTACTCCTCGCGCACGGCGGCGAAGTATTCGGGACCGACGGTGTAGAGCGCGGCGGACGCGACCTGGTCGAGCGTGGCGACGGAGAGTCTGGACTGGCAGTACTTGAGCGCGTGACCGAGCAGCTCCTTGTTCCTGGTGATCAGGCAGCCGATGCGCGCGCCGCAGGCGGAGAAGCGCTTGGAAACGGTGTCGATGACGACGATGTTCTCGCTTGCCCGGTCGGCAAACTCACCGAAGGACTGCAGCTTCTGACCGCCGTAAACGAATTCGCGGTAGGCTTCGTCACCGATGAGGAACAGATCGTGCTTGACGGCGATGTCCACGAGCATCTCCATCTCCTCGTGGCTGAGAATGACGCCGGTGGGGTTGCCGGGATTGGTGACCATGATGGCGCGGGTATGCTCGTTGATCAGCGGCTCGATCTTTTCGCGCTCGGCGTAGTGATAGCCCTCCTCGGGGCAGGTCGGGATCGGGCGGATGGACGCGCCGCAGGTGCGCGTCATCGTGTTGTAGTTGGGATAGAACGGCTCGGGGATCAGGATCTCGTCGCCGTCGTCAAGGATGCACTGAAGCGTAATGGACAGCGCCTCGCTGCCGCCGGTGGTGATGAGGATCTCACTTGCGTCAAAGTGCATGTCCAGCTTGTCGTAGTAGTCCTTGATCGCTTCGATCAGCTCGGGGATACCGGGGGAGGGGGCGTAGGCGAGGACAGGCTGCTCAAACTCCCGGATCGCCCGGAAGAAGGCAGGGGGAGTCTGAACGTCAGGCTGACCGATGTTCAGATGATAGATGCTGACGCCTCTCTTTTCAGCCGCTACCGCGAACGGATGGAACTTACGCATGGGGGAAAGACCGCATTTTTCAATTTTGCTGGAAAACTTCATAACAAATTTCCTCCTGAAAAAATGGTTACAAGATGTCCCGCGCTGTATCAATCGAAAAATTTACCATCAATCATTATAAAACAGGTTGGTGCAGAATGCAATCGGAATCAGCGGAAAATCGAAGCGCCGTTTTTTGTAGCTTATGACAAAACGGCAAAAAATACGCACAAGGCGAAGCCGCTTACAGCAAGTCCAGCTCGGATTCGCCGTATATCCTGACGCCGTTTTGCCTGAGCAGCTCCGCAGTCACGCCGTCGCCGGGAATGAGCGTGTGCGTGAACGAGCCGTCGTAGATCGCGCCGCTGCCGCAGGAGGGAGAGCGCTCCTTGAGCAGGGCGGCGGCGCAGCCCTCGCGCCGGCAGAGCGCCAGCGCGGCTTCCGCGCCGCGGCGGTACTGCGCGGTCACGTCCGTTCCGTCCTGCATGACGACGGCTTCGCCGCGGCGTTCGGACGGGGTGCGCGGCGTGGGCAGTCCGCCTTCCTGCTCGGGACAGACCGGGACAAGCTCATACGTTTCGCGCAGCCGTTCTATGCCGGCAAGCGGTTTGCTTTTGCCGTCGTAGCGGCAGGGCGCGCCGAGCAGGCACGCGGAAACGAGCAGCTTATCCATTGCCCGCCTCCAGACGTTTTCCGTTGAGCACGGCGAGCACCAGCGTGTCGCCCTCATATTTGAGCTTGAGCGAGAAGAACGGCTCGTCGGAGTCAAGCAGGCGCAAAAAGATCTTGTCGCCCTCCCAGAGCTTGAGCTTGAGAAGCTCGCTCTTTTTGATCCACGCGAGGTCGCCCTCGTCGCACTGTCTGAGCGTGCCGGAATAGCCGTCTGCCGTGAACAGGTGCATATATTCTGTTTCCCACCTGTCGGAAAGAAAGGTGACAATGCCGCGGTAGCGCCAGCTTGTCAGCGTCAGACCGGTCTCCTCACGCGCCTCGCGCAGCATGCAGTCCTCGGGGCTTTCGTTTTCCTCAAACTTGCCGCCGATGCCGATCCACTTGTCG
>JAEDKW010000108.1 GCA_016295615.1 Oscillospiraceae bacterium
TCGAGGAAAACGAGCGCGCGAACACGATCCGCCTGATGAAGGTGAAGGATATGATCCTCTCCGAGGCTATTGCGGAAAAGCGCGCAGAGGACGCGCGCGAGCTGCGCGAATTTGAGCGGCAGACGCAGCCGGACGGCTGATGCGTTTGAACGAAACAGCAGACGCCTGTGCCGGAAGTATCCGCACGGAATAAGAAACGCCGCCGCCGGTTAATACCGGTGGCGGCGTTTTTCTGTTTTGCGGCGAACCCTGTGTGCGCGGTGCGCCGTTTCACCCGAAGACAGCTGCTTTTGACCGTTTGACCGGCGGGGGACGTTCCGCGGATGGCGGTCTGCAGCCCGGCTAAGCGATCATTTTTCGTATTCCACATGCAAAAGCTCGTGTGCGCGGTCCTCGAGACCGGCGGAATACATTGCGTTGATCACGGGGTTGCGCTCGGAACGCTTGAACATGGCGCTGCGGTCGATCTCATAAAGACCCTGTGCGCGCTGGAGCTTTTTGCTCATCAGGGCATAGGGCTGACCGGCACCGCCGACGCAGCCGGTGCGGCAGGACATGACCTCGACAAGGTCGACCTCCACCTCGCCGCGCTCGATCTGGTCGAGCAGTCTGGCAGCATTGCTCAGACCGTGCGCAAGCGCAATGCGGATCTCGCGCTCACCGATGGGAATGGTGGCAAAGCGGATCGGCTCCGTGCCGCGCAGACCGCTGTGCTCCAGCATGCGCAGCGCATTTTTGGACTTGTCGGGCAGGCAATAGCGGGCGACGGCTTCGGCAACACCGCCGGTGGTGCCGAAAATCTCCGCCGCGCCGGAGCCCATGCCGTAGGGCAGATCGGGCGCTTCCTTTTCGAGCATCTGGAAGCGGATGCCGGATTCCTTGATCATCTTGATCACTTCCTGCGTCGTCAGCACAAGGTCAACGTTCGGGACGCCGTCACGGCGGAATTCTTCGCGTCCGGCTTCCATCTTCTTGGCAGTGCAGGGCATGATGGCGATATGATAGGTCGTCCGGCCGTCGGCAGCGTCCTTTGCCTTATACTGGTCCTTCAGCACCGTCGCTAGCATCTGCATCGGCGAGAGGGCGGAGGAGAGGTTCTTGATAAAGTTCGGACGCTCATTCTCGACATACTTCACCCAGGCGGGGCAGCAGGAGGTGAGCAGCGGAAGGTTCTCGCCCGTTTCCAAACGGCGCAAAAACTCGTTCGCTTCCTCGCGGACGGTCAGATCCGCGCCGAAAATCGTGTCATATACCTCGTCCACGCCCATGATCTTGAGCGCAGTGACGAGCTTATCAAGCACATTTTCGCCGGTCGGCATACCGTAGGCTTCGCCGACCGCAACGCGCACGGCGGGCGCGATCTGCACGACGACTCGTTTTTGCGGGTCGTGCAGCGCCTTCCAGGCAAGACCGATCTCATTTTTGACCGTGATCGCACCGGTGGTACACACGGCGGAGCACTGACCGCAGGAAACGCACTGCGTTTCGCTCAGCGGCTTTCCGCTGGTGGTGGCGATGTGCAGATTCGGACCGCGCCCTGCAAACTGCAGGTTGTTGACGCCCTGGACCTCCTTGCATACGCGCACGCAGTCTCCGCAGAGAATGCATTTGTTCATGTCGACGTCGATTGAGGGCGAAGTGTGGTCTTCGGCGTAATGCTCGCGGGTATCGGCAAAACGGACGTGGTGAATGCCGAAGCGCATCGCCATTTCCTGCAGACGGCAGGCGCGATTCTTTTCGCAGGTCGTGCAGTCACGGCAGTGCGCGGCAAGCAGCAGCTCGAGGATCATGCGGCGGTACTTGAGGAGCCTTGCCGTATTGGTACGGATGCGCAGACCGTTCTTCGGCGGCATGGTGCAGGCGGCGTCGATCCTGCCGGTGTCCGTATCCTCGACCATGCACATGCGGCAGGCGCCGTAAACGGAAAGGTCGGAGTGGAAGCAGAAGTTCGGCATTTCCACGCCGGCCTTCTGGCATACTGCCAAAACAGACGGTTCGCCGTCGAACTCCACGCGGATGTTATCTACATACATGATACCTTTAGCCATCGATCTCCACCTCCTTGATCGCGTCAAAGGGGCAGGCCTCGATGCAGGTGTAGCACTTGACGCACTTGTCCGTATCAATAGCGAACGGGGACTTGATGACGCCGGTGATTGCCTCCGCGTGACAGGAGCGCGCGCACTTGCTGCAGCCGCGGCAGATCGCGGGATCGACAACGAGCCTGATCCTGTTGTAGGGCAGACCGCCGGGGACGACAGGATCGCGCGTTTCGCTTTCGCACAGCGTGCAGCGGCCGTTGAGGTGCATTTCAAATTCCTCGGGGAAATACTTGATCGCACGTTCCAGCGTATGGAAAGAATTTCTGCCGAGGTTGCAGAACGAGGTGACGGAGATCATTTCACCAAGGTCGGTCAGCAGGGAGAAGCCCTTGCGGTCGAGACGGTAGTTTTTCAAATCCCACAGCAGCTCGTTCATGCGCTTGGTGCCCTCGCGGCAGGGAACGCATTTTCCGCAGAACTCCGTCTGCGTGTACTGCATAAAGCGGCAGACCGCATCGACGATGCAGCGCTCCTCATCCAGTACGGTGATGACGCTGTCGCCGCGGCGCACACCGTAGGGCTTGAGCACCTGAAAATGGAGGGGGAGGTCAAGCTGCTCCTCTGTCAAAATCCCGCCGCTCGGACCGCCGATCTGAACGGCTTTGAATTTTTTGCCGTCCGCAATGCCGCCGCCGATGCGGTAAATGACTTCGCGGAGCGTTGTGCTTTCTTCGGGAATATCCACATACCCCGGATGGCAGATGTCACCCTTGAGTAAGAAAATTCGTGCCATGGTTAAGACCTTTCCTTTCTGTTTTGCCTCATTCAGCAGTAACACACTTTAACACCGGAAAAAACGAAAGTAAAGAGATTCATTCATAAATTATCTGAATAAGTAGCGCTTTTTCGCCGAAACAGGGGAAAACAGCGATTCATGCAAATCATTCCAGGATTGGAAAAGAGAAAGCGTATCGCGGTTTTCAACCGTGACGGTCACAATGTGAACGCCTTCGTGCGCGCGGACTGCGTCCAAAAACTCTGTGTGCCTCGGCTGAATGACGCCCACGACCGGAATGCTGCCGTCCAGCGCGGCAAGGACGGCAGACCGGAAGGCGGGCGCCGTACTTTCCAGAAAGCCCAGCTCGTCCATCACGAGAAGATCACACGGCTGACCGAGCAGCACCGGACCGAGCCGGTCAAAGATTTCCGGACGGGGGACCGGCTTGCCGGAAAGCCGCTCCGCCACGCAGTTTTCTTCGCAGCAGACACCGCCGTCGCAGGGGAGCAGATGCAGCGTCCGGCGTTCACCGTCGCTCCACACCGTGCGAAAGCCTGCGATACGCTGCTTTTTTTCCGCAAGAAAGCGGCGCAGCAGCGTCGATTTGCCGACCTGGATTTCGCCGGTCAAAAAAAGATGCTCAGTCATCGAAATACTCCTCATACATCTCACGGGTCACGCCGCCCTCACACTG
>JAEDKW010000109.1 GCA_016295615.1 Oscillospiraceae bacterium
CAAAAAAAGAAGCATCCCGAAGGGATGCTTCTTTTTTTTGGCAGCGCCGCATCATTCGGCAGGAGCGATGCGGTATTGCCTTACTTCATGGCATGCTTCAGATCATCGATCACGCAATCCACGGCGTTACCCATGTTCTGCATGGTGCGACCCACGCAGGTCTTCATGGATTTGCGCTTCGGAGTGACTGCCATGCCGGCAAACGCACCGAGAACCATCCCGATGCCCATACCGCGCCAAAAGCCGGTACACATCATATCGTTCACACTCCTTGTTACACGGATAGTCTGCGCGGGAAAACACAAAAAATACGCAAATGCGATTGCTAAAATGCACCAGTGCATTTATAATAGAAATGTCAAAAAAATTGATACCGAAACAAAAGACAAAGAGAGAAGAAAAAACATGACGACCGTTTATTTGATTCGCCACGCGGAGGCGGAGGGCAACCTGTACCGCCGCGCGCAGGGACACTATAACAGCACCATCACCGACCGCGGCTACCGCCAGATCGCGGCGCTTGCCAAACGTTTTGCCGACATTCCGATCGACGCGGTCTATTCCAGCGACCTTGCCCGGACCTGCACCACCGCGCTTGCCGTCACCTGCCCGAAAAAGCTCCCGCTGCACACGAGTGAGCAGCTGCGCGAGGTCGGCATGGGCGTATGGGAGGACAGGACCTGGGCGGAGATCACCCGCACCGACCGCGAGCAGCTGGTGCTGTTCAACACGGACTGCGGAAAATGGCACGTTGAGGGCGGGCAGGACATTGTCTCCGTGCGCGAACGCATGACGGCGGAGCTTGCGCGCATCATCGACGCGCACCCCGGGCAGACCGTTGCCGTTTTTTCTCACGGCATGGCGCTGCGCATGCTTATCGGCACGCTGCAGGGGCTGACGCTTGCCGAGATCGACCGGACCGGACACGCGGAGAACACCGCTGTCGCGAAGCTCGCGTGCAGTGAGGACGGCATCCGCGTCCTCTATCGCGACGACGCCTCGCATCTTCCGCCCGAGCTGCTCTCGCTCGCCCATCAGGCCTGGACGAAGGACAAAGAGGGATTGGAGGCGGGCATCTGGTTTGCGCCCTCCGGCGCGGAGGGACACTTCGATGTTCTGCGCGAGGGAACGGTCATCGGTGCGGTAAGTGTCGGAAAATGCGAAAACGGCGTCGCCGAGATCGAAGAATACCGGCTCGAGCGCGGTGAGCGGGGCAAAGGCTTCGGCATCCAGCTCATCGGACAGGCGGTGTCGTATATGCGCAGCCGCGGCTGCGACACGCTCCGCTGCGAGATCGCAAAGAGCAATGCGCCGGGCTTGAAGCGCGCGCAGCAGTACGGCTTTACCGCCGTGCAGGAAACGGCGGAAAGCGTCGTATTAACGAAATATTTCGGATACAATGAGGAATATCGCCTCAAAAAATTACAGGAAGCAATCAAATTAAGCGGAAAATAGTCAGATGAAGCAGAAGATAAAGGCATTTTTGCCGGTATCCAAAGAAGATATGCTCGCGCGGGAGTGGTATTATTACGACTTCCTCGTTGTCACCGCGGACGCCTACGTCGATCATCCGAGCTTTGGCACGTCGATCATCGCGCGCGTACTGGAGGCGGAGGGTTATCGCGTGGCGGTGCTTGCCCAGCCGGACTGGCACAGTGCGGACGCGCTGCGTGCCATGGGTCGTCCGCGCTTCGGCGTGATGATCGGCGGCGGCAACATCGACTCAATGGTCGCACACTATACGGCGGCGAAGAAGCGGCGCACGCAGGATCTATACAGCCCCGGGGGACGTATGGGACTGCGTCCCGACCGTCCGACGATCGTCTACGCCAACCGTGCGCGCGAAGCTTTCGGTGACATTCCCGTCATCGTCGGCGGTCTGGAAGCAAGCCTGCGCCGGTTCGCGCACTATGATTACTGGGACGACAGGGTGCGCCGCGCGCTGATTTTTGATGCACAGGCGGACCTGCTGGTCTACGGCATGGGCGAATCCGCCACGCGCGAGATCGCGCGGCGTCTTGCGGGCGGTGAACTGGTAAACACCTTGACAGATATCCGCGGCACGGCGTTCGTCACGCGCACACCGGAGGTCTGCGCCTATGCGCATGTGGAGTGTCCGTCGTATGAGGAGGTCTGCGCCGACAAGCGCGCCTACGCGCTGGCGACCAAGCTCGAATACGAGGAGCACGACCCCGTCCGCGGCAGGGCGCTGTGGCAGCGCTGCGGGCGCGACACGCTCGTGGTCAACCCGCCCGCGATGCCGCTTACGCGCGAAGAGCTCGACGAGGTTGCAGAGCTTCCCTATATGCGCGAGGTGCATCCGATGTACGACGCCCTCGGCGGCGTCGCCGCCATCGAGGAGGTGCGTTTTTCCGTCACGCATAACCGCGGGTGCTTTGGCGGGTGCAATTTCTGCTCGCTGGCGTTCCACCAGGGGCGCATGCTTACCTCGCGCTCGATCGAATCCTGTGTGCGCGAGGTCGAGGGCTTTACGCGCGACCCAAAATTCAAGGGCTATGTCCACGACGTCGGGGGACCGAGCGCGAATTTCCGCCATCCCTCATGCAGGGAACAGCTCGCACGCGGCATGTGCCGCAATAAAAACTGTCTTGCCCCGCATCCCTGCAAAAATCTCGACCCGGACCACTCGGAGTACGTCGCGCTGCTGCGCCGCCTGCGGAGCATTCCGGGCGTGAGAAAGGTCTTCGTGCGCTCGGGCATCCGTTACGACTACCTGCTCGAAGATCAGGGCAGTCCGTTTTTGTCCGAGCTTGTGAAGTACCACATCTCCGGACAGCTCAAGGTCGCGCCGGAGCACTGTGTGGCGGGCGTGCTCGATTACATGGGCAAACCGCATTTCGACGTATTTGAAAAATTCTGGGACAAGTACCGGGCGGTGAACGAAAAGAACGGACGGGAGCAGTATCTGGTGCCGTATCTGATGTCCTCGCATCCGGGCTGCACGCTGGAGGATGCCGTGGAGCTGGCGGAGTTTCTGCACCGAAGCGGGCGCCGACCCGAGCAGGTGCAGGATTTTTACCCGACGCCCGGGACGCTTTCGACCTGCATGTACTATACCGGCATCGACCCGCGCGATATGTCGCCCGTCTACGCCGAGACCGATCCGCACGGCAAGGAGCTGCAGCGGGCGCTTCTGCAATGGTTCCGTCCGGAGCTCCGGGACCTTGTGATCGAGGCGCTCCGCAAGGCAGGCAGGGAGGATCTGATCGGGTTCGGACCGAAGTGTCTCGTGCGCCCCTATGGCGGCAAAAGCGCGCCGCGGCAGAGCGGAAAGCCCGCGCCGAAAAAGGCGGGTGCTGCAAAGGAAGGCAGAGCGTCGGAAAAACCGTCTGCCGCGCGCGGCGGCAGAGCGCAGGAAAGGTCCGGGATTGCCGAGAAACCAAAAAGACTCGTCCGCAAGGCGGGCTGGGCAAAGCCGAAGGCAAAGACCGGGACGGGAAAAAGGAAAAAAGAGAAGCGCTCTTAAAATGCCTG
>JAEDKW010000110.1 GCA_016295615.1 Oscillospiraceae bacterium
GGGGCGAGAAAATGGCGCATCTTGTTTTTTTGCTATGCTTTTGCATAGCAAAAATATCGCTCACGGAAGTGAGCGATATTTTTTCGCCCGGGACGGCGAATGCGGAAAAAAGATGCCAATTTGTGCTGTATGCACAAGTGGATATGACAAAAACAGGCGAGAACTGTAAAAAGAATCTCTTGACTTTCGCGATGTAAAGCTTTATAGTTTTAAACATCAAAAGCAAAAACGCCGCAGGGCAGAAAGGACGCCGCAAGCAATGAAGAGCATGGACCGTTACGAATTCGGCTTTACAAGCCGCTATGCGGCTCGTTACTGCGCGGCATTGGATCGATACCGTCTTTGAATTGAGGGAGCAACGCACAGAGCCATACAAACCTGCGTGCTGTTCCGCCTTCGGGACGGGACGGCGCTTTTATTTTGATCATTTTCATTGAATGGGTGAAAGGAAAAGGAGAAACATCATGAAAAAGAAGATTTTAGCCGCTGTTTTAGCGTGCGCACTTTCCGTCAGTCTTATTGCCTGCGGTCAAACGGATACGACCGAGCCGGGCGGCGACACCGCCGACCAGGCGGCGACCTATACCGTCGGCATCTGCCAGCTTGTGCAGCATGACGCGCTCGACGCCGCGACCCGCGGCTTTATCGACGCGCTCAACGAAGCGCTTCCCGGTCAGGTGGTGTTTGAGGAGAAGAACGCCTCCGGCGATCCCGCCAACTGCTCCACCATCGTCAACGGCTTTGTTTCCGAGGGCGTAGACCTCATCATGGCAAATGCGACGCCGGCGCTGACTGCCGCGGTTTCCGCAACGGCGGATATCCCCATTCTCGGCACCTCCATCACGGCTTACGGTGTGGCGCTTGATATCGACAACTTCTCCGGCACCGTCGGCGGAAACGTTTCCGGCACCTCCGACCTTGCTGACCTTGAAGCACAGGCCAATATGATCACCGAGTGGTTCCCCGAAGCGAAGAATGTCGGGCTTCTGTTCTGCTCCGCGGAGGCGAACTCCCGTTACCAGGTCGATGAGGTCACCAAGTACTTAAGCGCCAAGGGCGTTACCTGCAAGGAATTTGCCTTCACCGACACCAATGATGTGGCGTCTCTTGCCCAGGCTGCGGCAGAGTTTGCCGACGTTGTCTACATTCCCACGGATAATACCGCCGCGTCCAACAAGGAAGCCATTGCCAACGTCCTCCTGCCGGCAGGCATCCCCGTGGTTGCGGGCGAAGAGGGCATCTGCACCGACTGCGGTGTGTGCACGCTTTCCATCAGTTACTATGATCTCGGCCGCACGACCGGCGAGATGGCGGCGAAGGTCCTTACCGGCGAAGCCGATATTTCCACGATGCCGGTCGAGTACACCGCTGCGACGCCCAAGTACGACCCCGATGTATGCGAGCTGCTCGGCATCACCCCGCTTGACGGCTACACCCCCATTGAAAAGTAATTCCATTTTCTCTCTTAAGCGGTACGGCGGGACGCTCCAGAACGTCCCGCCGCACGCGGCATAAAAAGGAGCTGCTGTTATGAATTTTCTGATACCGCTTTCCAATGCGCTGCCCGGCGCGGTGGCACAGGGCATCGTTTGGGGCATCATGGCCATCGGCGTTTACATTACCTATCGCATTCTTGACGTGGCGGATCTGACGGTCGACGGGTCGCTTGCGACCGGCGGCGCGGTGTGCGTCATGCTCATTCGCGCGGGATTCAATCCGTGGCTTGCGCTGCTGTGCGCAATGGCGGTCGGCATGCTGGCAGGTCTCGTGACGGGACTGTTCCACACGCGCTGCGGGATCCCCGCGATCCTCTCCGGCATATTGACGCAGCTGGCGTTGTATTCCGTCAATCTGCGCATCATGGAGAGCAAGGCCAACCAGGCCATCGGCGTGGATAAGTACGACCTGCTGGTCTCGCAGCGCTATGTGCGTGCGCTCACGCTGGACAATCCGCTGCCGCTGCTGCTGGTGCTGACCGCCGTAGTCATTGGCATTCTTTACTGGTTCTTCGGCACGGAGAAGGGCAGCGCCATCCGCGCCACCGGCGCCAATGCCAACATGGCGCGCGCACAGGGCATCGACACCAACGCCAATGTCGTGCTGGGGCTGATGCTTTCCAACGGTCTTGTGGCGCTTTCGGGCGCGCTGCTGGCGCAGTATCAGGGCTCTGCCGACGTCAATATGGGGCGCGGCGCCATCGTGATCGGACTTGCTGCGGTCATCATCGGCGAGGTCGTGTTCGGCAGGGTGTTTGTCAACTTCGGTCTCAAGCTGCTGGCAGTCTCCATCGGCGCGGTGATCTACTACATCGTGCTGCAGATCGTTTTGCAGCTCGGTCTCAATACCAATGACTTAAAGCTCATCACGGCGCTGATCGTTGCGCTGGCGCTTGCCGTTCCCTACTGGAAGGGCAAGGTGTTCCGCGGAAAAGCCGCAAAGAAGGGAGCGGAGGAGCATGCTTGACTTACAACACATTTCAAAGACCTTCAATCCCGGCACGGTCAATGCCAAGACCGCGCTGCGCGATTTAAGTCTCACGCTCCATGAGGGCGACTTCGTCACCGTCATCGGCGGCAACGGCGCCGGCAAGTCCACGATGCTCAATGCGGTGGCGGGAAGCTTTTCCGTGGATACCGGACGAATCATGATTGACGGCACGGATGTGACGCACCTGCCCGAGCACAAGCGCGCGGCGTTTATCGGCCGCGTCTTTCAGGATCCCATGATGGGTACGGCGCCGACCATGCAGATCGAGGAAAATCTCGCACTCGCCGCCCGGCGCGGGCAGAGGCGCGGACTCAAATGGGGCGTGACGAACGCGGAGAGAGAAGAATACCACGAAAAGCTCAAAATGCTGGGGCTCGGTCTGGAGGACCGCATGACCGCAAAGGTCGGACTGCTTTCCGGCGGGCAGCGTCAGGCGCTGACGCTTCTGATGGCGTCGCTCAAGCGACCGAAGCTGCTGCTGCTCGACGAGCACACGGCGGCGCTTGACCCGACGACGGCTGCCAAGGTGCTGGAGCTTTCCGACAAAATCGTGGAGGAAAACGGTCTGACCGCGATGATGATCACCCACAACATGACCGACGCCATCCGCCACGGCAACCGTCTCATTATGATGAATGAGGGAAGGATCATTCTTGACATCGCGGGTGAGGAGAAGAAAAAGCTCACCAAGCGCGATCTTCTCGAACGCTTTGCGGCGCTTGCCGGCGTGCAGGAGGAGACGGACGCGGTGCTGCTGTCGTAAGATACGCCGCGAAAAGGCGGCGCGGGAAAAAAGCAAAAGGAGAAATGCGTGCGCATTTCTCCTTTTCCGCAGTTTTTCGGGGTTTTTCGGAAAAACAGGAAAAACAGTTGCTTTTTTCCGCGAAGCGTACTAC
>JAEDKW010000016.1 GCA_016295615.1 Oscillospiraceae bacterium
GCCTGTGCTAAAATAAGGATAACATTATCTTCGGGAGGGCATTTTCCATGTTATCCATCGATGTATCGCACGCCGCTTCGTTCCTTCCGCTTCCCTATGAGGAAGCCCTGCGTCCGCGTCTTGCCCGCGCCGCGCAATGGCTGCAAAACGGCGGCGGCAAGGGCGACGACTTCATCGGCTGGGTGAAGCTGCCGCGCGATCATGACCGCGAGGAGTACGCCCGCATTCTCGCCGCCGCGAAGAAGATCCAAAGCGACTCGAAGGCGCTCGTTGTCATCGGCATCGGCGGGTCCTATCTCGGCGCGCGCGGCGTGATCGAATGCCTCTGCTCCCCGAACTATAACCTCAGGAAGAAATCCACGCCCAACATTTATTTCATCGGCAACGGTCTTTCCTCCGACGCCCTCGCGGACGTGATGGAGCTGCTCGGCGACGATGATTTTTCCGTCAACGTCATTTCAAAATCCGGCACGACGACGGAGCCTGCCGTCGCGTTCCGCTTCTTCCGCGAAAAGCTGGAGCGGAAATACGGGAAAGCCGGCGCCGCCGCGCGCATTTACGCAACGACGGACCGCTCCCGCGGCGCGCTCAAAGCCCTTGCCGATGCCGAAGGCTATGAGACCTTCACCGTACCCGACGACGTCGGCGGGCGGTACAGCGTGCTCACCGCCGTCGGACTTCTCCCCATCGCCGTCGCCGGCATTGACCTTGACGAGCTGATGCACGGCGCGCAGGAGCTGATGGACAGGTGCGCCGTGAATGACTTCACGAATCCGGCGTGGCAGTATGCCGCGATCCGCAGCGAGCTGTACCATCGCGGGAAAAAGATCGAGCTGCTCGCCTGCTTTGAGCCTGCGTTCCGCTTCATGGCGGAGTGGTGGAAACAGCTTTACGGCGAGAGCGAGGGCAAGGACAACCTCGGTCTCTTCCCCGCCAGCGTCGATTTTACCGCCGACCTGCACTCCATGGGACAGTATATCCAGCAGGGGGAGCGCCATCTGCTCGAGACGGTCGTCCGCTTTGCGCCGGGCAAACGTTCCCAGAGCGTTCCGCACGACGCGCTCAACGGCGACGGACTCAACTTCCTTGCCGGCAGGACGATGGACTATATCAACCGTCAGGCGATGGACGGCACGCTTCTTGCCCATGTTGAGGGCGGCGTCCCCAACATCATTCTCAATCTCGGCGAAAACAACGCGCGCACGATGGGTCAGCTCATCTATTTCTTTGAGTACGCCTGCGGTCTGTCCGGATATCTTCTCGGCGTCAATCCGTTTGACCAGCCCGGCGTGGAGGCGTATAAAAAGAACATGTTCGCACTGCTCGGCAAGCCCGGCTACGAGGAGCTCGGCAGGGAGCTGCGCAGCCGGCTGGAGCACTGATTTTGCGGCAATTTGAACAAATTTTAAAATTTTCTTTCGGCATTGCCAAAAAACGAAAGCTGTGCTATGCTGATAGCAAGAAACCAGTCCGCTGGATCAGCGGGAGTATTTGAGAGGAGTGATTTCTTATGGTTAGGCTTATCATGGGTGAAAAGGGCACCGGCAAAACCAAGAAGCTGATCGAAATGATCAATGCTGCGGCGGCAACGGAGAGCGGCAGCGTCGTTTGCATCGAGGCAAAAGACACCATGACCTTTGACATCCATTATCACGTTCGTTTGATTTCTGCCGGCGAGTACCAGATCTCTTCCTATGAAGCTCTGCGCGGCTTTATCAGCGGTCTGTATGCCGGCAATTATGATACATCTCACATTTTTATCGACAATCTTTTCAAAATCGTGGGCGGCGAGCCTAATCAGGACGCCGAAAACTTCCTCGCCTGGTTGGACAGGTTCAGCAATGCGCACGGCGTGAAGTTCACCGCCTCCGTCAGCGGCGACCCCAGTCTTGCGACCGACGGTATGCAGAAATACCTGTAAATACGACGATATTTTAAAAGGGAGTTCCCGAACGGGAACTCCCTTTTTCGCGTCGTGAATCTCTTTGCGTCACTTTTCGATATACACTGTTTTCACGCCGAGCAGTCTGCAAAGCATGACCTTTTCGGCAAGGTCCGCGTCGCTCTCATACCAGACGACCTTTGTTTTCCCTCCGTCCTTATAGAGAAGATACGAGCTTTGATAGCGCGCGGAGCGGTACACCTGTGCGCCTTTTTCGATCAGCTCCACCACCTCGGTCTTCGGGATCTCCTCCCCTGCGTCGGCGTTGCCGTTCTGCACGGTCTGGCGCAGCGGCGTTGCGTGCAGCACGACCGCGCCGCCGTTCGCCCCGACGGCAGCGGCATAAACCGCCTCCAGCGGCGCACGCGGGCTCAGCGGCACGCTGCCGCTCGTTCCGGTCATGCTCTCCACCCGCACGGCGCTCGCCGGCGCCTCGGTGAAAAGCTGACCGATCGCGGCGCTCTTGCGCTCGTACACACGCATGAGCACGACCGCCGCCTCCTCGCGCGTGAGCTTGCGCTGCGGCGCAAAGGAAAATGCGTCGATCCCCGTCACGAGCCCCATCTGATACGCAAGCGTCACATATCCGCGGTTGGTCGAAACGTCGGAAAACGGGCAGCTCTCCTGCACGAGCCCCGACAGCGCCGTATAGCCCAGCGCGCGCACCGTCATCACTGCCATTTCCTCACGGCTGATCGCGTCTGTCGGACGGCAAAGCGCGCTCTGCTTTGTGAGCACACCGTTGGCGTATGCGGTTTCGATCGCGCTGTAATACCACTTTTGCGCGTCCTGATTGTCTGAGAAGCTGCCCTCCGCCGGCGCGACGGTTTGCCAGCCCATCAGGCGGCACAGCGCCGCGGCATAGGCCGCGCGCGACATTTCCTGCTTCAGCCCGAACTTGTTTCCGCCGACGCCCTGCAGCAGCCCCCTTTGCGTCGCCGAGCGAATGCTGCTGTACGCCCAATGCGTTTTCGGCACGTCCGTATAGCTCCCGCCCGCCGCGCTGACCGGCACGCAGGCGAGCAGCGCCGCAAGCAGCAGCAGGAGGGCAAGCCTCCGCTTCATTCTTCGCATATTTGCCTCTCCCTTCTTTTCCTGTCCGCTACTATATCACACAACCCCTGTCCGCGTCAATTTTTGTTGACTTTTTCGCGCTTTTCCCTTTACCTTTTTCCTCTCTTTTGGTAAAATATAAGATTGAAAAAATATACTGAGGCAGTATGCCCGGAGAAAGAAGGTGAGTGGCCCGTGAAGTATGAGCGTTGGAGAATACCGGAACTTCCGGAAGACAGAGTGGAAGCATTGATGGACGCGGGCTACCCTTATCTGGTCTCTTCTGTGCTGGTCTCGCGCGGCGCAGAAACGGCGGAGCAGGCCGCCGAAGCCCTGGCATGCGAGCACAAGCTTGCCCACTCTCCTCTTTTGATGAAGGACATGGACAAGGCGGTCGAGCGCATCAACCGCGCGCTGTGCGACGGTGAAAAGCTTGCCGTGTTCGGCGACTATGACGTGGACGGCATCACCTCCACCTGCCTTCTGACCGATTATCTGCGCTTTCGCGGCGCAAGCGTCACGATGCACATTCCCCGCCGCATCGAGGAGGGGTACGGTCTCGGCTGCGACGCGATCCGCGCGCTTGCGGAGGGCGGCGTGACGCTGATCATCACGGTCGACTGCGGCATTACCGGCGTGGAGGAGACCGCCTTTGCCCGGAGTCTGGGCGTCGATCTTGTCATCACCGACCATCACGAGTGCAAGGAAGCGCTGCCGGACGCCGTCGCCGTCGTCGACCCGCACCGCCCGGACTGCGGCTATCCGTTCAAGCACCTTGCGGGCGTTGGCGTCGCGCTCAAGCTCGTTCTCGCCCTCGGCGGCGACGATCGTGAGGACGCTCTCTTCTCGCGCTACTGCACGCTTGCCGCCATCGGCACCATTGCCGACGTCATGCGCATGGAGGGAGAAAATCGCACCATCGTGCAATGCGGGCTGGACGCTCTCGACCACAGCGATTTTATCGGTCTGCACGCGCTGCTGCGCGAAGCCGGTCTTTCCGGAAAGCCGATCACCTCCATTCAGATCGGCTTCGTTCTCGCGCCGCGCATCAACGCCGCCGGACGCATGGGCCGCGCCGAGCTTGCCGCCGAGCTTCTGCTCACCGGCGACGCCGCCGAGGCGGAGCGGCTTGCCCACGAGCTGTGCGAGCTCAACCGTGAGCGTCAGGCGGTCGAACAGGACATTTTTGCCCGCGCGATCGAGCAAATGGAGCTTCTTCCTCCCGACCAGCGCAACGCGCTGGTCCTCTCGAGCGAGGAATGGCACCAGGGCGTTGTGGGCATCGTTGCCTCCCGCCTGAGCGAAAAGTTCTCCTGTCCCAGCTTTATGATCCATCTTGCCGACGGCATGGGCAAGGGCTCCTGCCGCAGCTACGGCGGGTTCAACCTTTTCTCCGCGCTGGAGGCGTGCAGCGACCTGCTCGTCGGCTTCGGCGGTCACGAGCTTGCCGCCGGCTTTACCATCCAGGAGGAAAACATCCCCGCTTTCCGCAAAAAAATGAACCAATACGTCCGCGCCCACATGGGTAGGGAGGTCCCCGTCTCCAGCCTGGATATTGACGTCAGCATCACCCGTCCCGCGCTCGTCACGCTGGAGGAGGTGGAGGATCTTTCCCATCTCGAGCCGTACGGCGCGGGCAACAACCGCCCTGTGTTCTGTCTGCGCGGCGCAATGCTGGAGAGCCTGCAAAGCGTGGGACAAAACAAGCATCTTAAGGTGCGCCTTCAGAAGGGACGCATGCTTTTTGACGGCATTTTCTTTTCCACCACCGCCGGGGAGCTGGGGCTCTGTGCCGGCATGCGCGTTGACGCCGCGTTCTACCTTCAGATCAACGAATTCCGCGGCACGCGCTCGGTACAGCTTCAGCTGATCGATCTTCGTCCCTCGCTCGACCCCAGCAGCCGCGAAGCGGACTGTCTGCAGCTGTGCGCCGCGCTCATCGGCGGCGACACGGTCTCTCCCCGCGACGCCGCGCGGCTGATGCCCTCGCGCGAGCAGTTCGTCCGCCTGTGGCATACACTCGAGCGGGAGAGCGGCGCGCAGTGTCTTTGCGAGCCGGAGCTTCCCCTGCTGCGCCGTCTGAGCGCAGAGGTGGCCGGCGCGGAGAGCTTTTTGCGCACCGTGCTCTGCCTGTATGTTTTTGCCGAGCGCGGGCTTTTGCAGCTTTCGCGCACGGACGGTAACCTTTCGCTGCGCATCCAGTCCGACGGCAAAAAAGTCGCGCTGGATGACAGCGCTTACCTTCGCGCACTGCGCGATATTCTCTCGTAAAGGAGGCGGGCACATGACGGTTCAGGAACAGTTTGACCGCCTGATGCAAACCATCAGGGACTATAACCCCGGCGCGGATTTTCCGCAGATCGAAAAAGCCTTCCACTATGCCTCCTCCCTTCACAGCGGGCAGAAACGCAAGGACGGCTCCCCGTTCATCACGCATCCCCTCGCCGTCGCGCAGATCGTCGCCGAAGAGCTGCATCTCGATTCCGAGTCCATCGTCGCCGCGCTCCTGCACGACTGCATTGAGGATACCAGCGCCACCTACGATAACATTGCCAAAGAGTTCTCCCCCACGGTTGCCGACCTGGTCGAGGGCGTTTCCAAGCTGACGCGCACGCACTATACGACCAAAGAGGAAGAGCAGATGGAGAATCTGCGTAAAATGCTCATGGCCATGGTCAAGGACATCCGCGTCATTCTCATCAAGATCGCCGACCGCACGCACAATATGCGTACGATGGAATATCAGACGGCGGAAAAGCAGCGGCAAAAATCCCTTGAAACGATGGAGATCTACGCGCCCATCGCGCACCGCCTCGGCATGCAGCGGCTGAAGTGGGAGCTGGAGGATCTGTCGCTCAAGTATCTCGACCCGCCCGCCTATAACGAGATCACCGGCTGGCTCGACGCCAACCGCGAACAGTACACGGCGTTTATGGAGCGCGTCCGCGGGCAGATCGAGTCCCGCCTGATCGAGATGAACGTTTCCTTCCGCAAGGTATACGGCCGCATCAAGCACCCGTACAGCATCTACCGCAAAATGTGCGCGCAGAACCTGTCGATGGAGGAGGTCCTCGACAAATTCGCCTTCCGCGTCATTGTCGACACGGTGGTGGATTGCTACAACGTGCTTGGGATCATCCACGACCTCTACCGTCCGGTGCTCGGCCGCTTCAAGGACTATATCGGCACACCGAAGCCCAACATGTACCAGTCGCTGCACACCACCGTCATCGGCGCCGACGGCATTCCCTTTGAGGTGCAGATCCGCACGCAGGAAATGCACGATATCGCCGAGTACGGCATTGCCGCGCACTGGAAGTATAAGCAGGGTATTTCCGGCACCGCCAACGAGCAGAATTACGAATGGGTGCGCCGCCTGCTGGAAAATCAGGAAAACACCGACGCGGAGGAATTCGTCCACACGCTCAAGGTGGATATGTTCGCCGACGAGGTCTTTGTGTTTTCCCCCAAGGGCGACCTGACGAATCTTCCTGCCGGCGCAACGCCCATTGACTTTGCCTATTCCGTGCACTCCGCCGTCGGCAACAGCATGGTCGGCGCCAAGGTCAACAGCCGCATCGTGCCGCTGGATTACAAGCTGCAAAACGGCGACGTGGTCGAGATCATGACCGCGAAAAACGCCCACGGTCCCAGCCGCGACTGGCTCAAGATCGCTCAGTCGAGCGAGGCGCGCAGCAAGATCCGCCAATGGTTCAAAAAGGAAAAGCGCGAGGAGAACATCATCAACGGCCGCCTTTCCTTTGAAGCCGAGCTCAAGCATCTGCGCATTCCTCTGAGCGAAGTGATCGGGACCGATCTGGAAACGACGCTTCTGCGCAAGGTCCCGTACAACACGATGGACGATCTCTATGCCGCCATCGGCTACGGCGGTTTCTCCGCGCAGAAGGCGGTCAACCGCATTCAGGGCGAGATCGACCGCCTTGCCAGACAGCATCAGGCGGAAAAGGACGCCACCGTCCCCCTTGCGGACGACCCCGGCAAGACGCGCCCCGCCGTCCCCAAGCGCTCGCACAGCGAGCAGGGCATCGTGGTCGAGGGGCTGTCCAACTGCCTTGTCAAATTCTCCAAATGCTGTACCCCCGTCCCCGGCGACAAAATCATCGGCTATATCACCCGCGGCTACGGCGTGAGCGTCCACCGCTGCGACTGTCCCAACGCCGCGCCCTCGCGCAGAAAGCCGGAGGAATACGGCCGCTGGATCAAAGTCAGCTGGGGCAGCGACGTCAGGGAGACCTACCAGACCTCGCTTGATATTTACGCCAAGGACCGGCTCAATCTGGTGCTGGATATTTCCACGGCTCTGTCCACCACGCAGACGCGCGTCGCCACGCTCAATGCCACCACGACGACGGACGGCTTTGCCGTGGTGCATCTCATCATCTATGTTTCCGACGCGGAGCACCTCGCCTCCGTCATGCGCAAGCTGCACCAGATCAGCGGCGTGATGAAGGTCGACCGCCCCGCCGGATAAAGAAAGGATTTCTTACTATGCGCGCAGTACTCACCAAAGTAAAGCATGCCTCCGTCACCGTTGACGGAGATCTTCGCGGCAGGATCGGTCAGGGCTTTTTGATCCTGCTCGGCATTGCGCCGGACGACGACGAAGCCAAATGCAGAAAGCTTGCCGACAAGCTGTGCTCCCTTCGCATCTTTGACGACGAGAACGGCAAGATCAACCTCTCGCTTGACGACGTCGGCGGCGAGATCCTCGTCATTTCCCAGTTCACGCTTTACGGCAACTGCAGGAAAGGTCGCCGTCCCGAGTTTTTGGGCGCCGCCCGTCCCGAAATCGCCATTCCGCTCTACGAGAAATTTGTGTCGCTCTGCCGTGAGAAGGGCTATCATGTGGAGACCGGCGAGTTCGGCGCCTATATGCAGGTCGATTCCTGCAACGACGGTCCGTTTACCCTCGTGGTGGACACCGACAGCCTGTAAGGAGGTCTTTCCATGAAAGTCTATCACCGCATTGTCAGCTCCTATGAGACCAACTGTTACTTTCTGATCGACGAGCAGAGCAATCAGTGCGCCGTCATCGACCCGGGTGATGACGCGGACATGCTGATCGCCGCGCTCAAAGAGGGCGGCTGGGATGTCCGCTATATTCTCCTCACCCACGGACACCGTGACCACACCTTTGCCGTGCCCGCGCTCAAGACCGCCTTTCCCGGCGCCAGGGTCTATATTCACAGGCTTGACGCCAACGGCACCGGCTTCTATTCCTATCCGCTCTCCGAAATGATCCCGGATCTTTGCGCCTACGACGACGGCGACACGCTCGCGCTCGGCGGACTCACCATCGAGGTCATCGCCACCCCGGGACACACCGAGGGCGGCGTGACGCTCAGGGTGGGCGACAGTCTGTTTACCGGCGACACGCTTTTTGCCGGCTCCATGGGACGCACCGACTTTCCCGGCGGCAACACCGAAAAGATGTACGGTTCGCTTCGCCGCCTTGCCGCGCTGCCCGGCGACTATCGGGTCTATCCCGGTCACATGGACGAGACTACGCTGGAAAGCGAGCGCAGCAGCAACATCTATCTCAAATATGCCGTACAGCATCTTCTGTAACGGAAAGGTTTCCTTATGAAAGTTCAACTGATCGGGCATGATGAAAAATATGCCCTGGAGCAGAGTCTTCTGACGCTCTTTCCCGACGAGCGTCCCCTCTACGGCACGGTAGAGCCCGGCGACGCGCGGTGGGCGGTCGTCCGAATGCATGAGGAAAACGGAAGCGTTTGCGTCACCACGGAGCTCGGCTTCGACGGAACGCGCGCCGCCGGCAGCCACGCCTGTCCCCTCTCCGGCACGGAATACGAACGCGAGGGGCAGCGCCGCCACTGTCTTGGACTGAGCTTTTTCCGCGCGGCGAGCGAGCTGCTGGATATCCATCCCGCATGGGGCAGTCTGACCGGCGTGCGCCCGACAAAGGTCGCGCTTTCCCTGCTCAGGGAAGGCGGAAGATCTTACGCCGAGCGCGAATTGGCGGACACCTACTTTGTCACGCCCGAGCGCATCCGCCTTGCCATAGAGTGCGCCGATGCCGGCATCAAGGCTGCCGCCGCGCTCGAGCCGAAGGACATTTCGCTCTATGTCGGCATTCCGTTCTGCCCGACACGCTGCGCCTACTGCAGCTTTGTGGCGCAGAGCGTGGAGAAGTCCTTTGCCCTGGTCGAGCCCTATCTCGACGCGCTGTGCATCGAGATCGCCGCGGCAGGGCAGCTTGTGCGCGACCTGGGGCTGAACATCAGATCCTTTTACATGGGCGGCGGCACGCCCACGACGCTCACGGCGCCTCAGATGGACCGGCTGCTGACGAAGCTGGAGGAAAGCTTCGACTTTGCCGGTCTTGCGGAGCTGACCGTCGAGGCGGGGCGCCCCGACACGATCGACCCCGAAAAGCTCGCCGTCCTGCGCGCGCACGGCACCACGCGCGTGAGCATCAATCCCCAGACGATGGAGGATCGCGTGCTTGCCGCCATCGGACGCCGGCACAAGGCGGACGATATCCGCCGCGCGATGGAGCAGGTCCGCGCCGCAGGCTTCCCGCACGTCAACATGGACCTCATCGCGGGGCTGCCCGAGGATACGCCCGAAGGCTTTGCCCGTTCGCTCGACGAGGTGCTGGCCATGGGTGCGGATAACGTCACCGTCCACACGCTCTCGCTCAAAAAGGGCAGCCGCATCATGCTCGAGGGCAGCAGGCTCCCCGGCGCGGAGGAAGTTTCCGCCATGCTGGACTATGCCAACCCCGCGCTGCGTAAACATGGATTTGCCCCGTATTACCTCTACCGCCAGAAGTACATGTCCGGCAGCTTTGAAAACGTCGGCTGGACAAAGCCCGGCGCAGAGGGCCTTTATAATATCTACATCATGGAGGAGCTGCACTCCATCCTCTCACTCGGCGCGGGCGGCTCGACCAAAATGGTCGGCGTGCAGGATATTTCCCGCGCATTCAACGCAAAGTATCCCAAGGAGTATATCGAGCGTCCGGAAAAATGGCGCGCCAATCTCAACGCCTTTGCCGCGTTTTACTGCGATCTTTTTCCGGCGTGATTGTTCAAGAGCGGTTCGTGCGCAGCCGCGCAGGGAGGTTTTATGAATTTCACCTTTTCAGACTATCAGGAAAGCGCGGATTTTCTGCGCGGGCGCTTAAACGGCTTTGTTCCCGAAGTACTGCTGATCCTCGGGTCCGGTCTCGGCTTTCTCGGCGACAAGGTGGACTCTCCCGTTTTCGTTGACTACGGCGCGATCCCGCACTTTCGTCCCTCTACCGCGCCCGACCACAAGGGGCGCTTCGTGTTCGGCACGCTCAGGGGCAGACGCGTCGCGGTCATGCAGGGACGCATGCACTGCTATGAGGGCTATTCGATGGAGGACGCCGCCTATGCCGTGCGCGTGCTGCGTCTGCTGGGCGCCGGCAAGCTGATCGTCACCAATGCCGCCGGCGCGGTCAACACCGACTTTTCGGCAGGCGAGCTGATGCTCATCACCGACCACATCAAGCTCTTCGACTTCGGTCCGCTGCGGGGCGCGAACCTCCCCGAATTCGGCGTCCGCTTTCCCGATATGACCGCCGTCTATACGCCGCGTCTGCAGCAGCTTGCGCGCTCGGTCGCAAAGGCGCAAAACCTCACGCTGCGCGAGGGCGTCTATATGTACTTCCCCGGTCCGCAGTTTGAAACGCCGGCGGAGATCCGCGCGGCGCGCGTGCTCGGCGCCGACGCCGTCGGAATGAGCACCGTACCGGAAGCGATCGTTGCCGCGCACTGCGGCTACGAGATCCTCGGCGTGACGCTTTGCTCCAACATGGCCGCCGGCGTTTTGTCTCAGCCGCTCTCCGGCGAGGAGGTCAATGCGATGGCGGAGGCCTCCGCACCGCGGTTTTCCGCGCTGATCCTCGGCTGCCTGGAAGCCATGTAATTCTGAAAAAGGTCGTTTTGTGTATGGCAACGGAAAAGAAGCAATCCTTCCTCGGCGGCGCAGCCGTTCTGGCTGCCGGGATCGTCATCGTCAAGATCATCGGCGCGGTGTTCAAGATCCCGCTGCTCAACATTCTCGGTGAACCCGGCGCAGCGGATTTCAACAACGCCTACAACATTTACGCCACGCTTCTCACCATTTCGACTGCGGGACTTCCCGTCGCGCTGTCGAAGATGGTCTCCGAGGCGAACACGCTCGGCCGGCACGCCCAGGCCCGGCGCGTATTTCACGTGTCGCTCGCGGTGTTTCTGACGCTCGGCGTCCTTTCCTTTCTCCTCATGTGGTGGGGCAACGACTACCTTGCCGGACTTCTCCACAACTCCCGCGCCGCGTACGGCATCCGCGCGCTCGCGCCCGCTGTCATCTGCGTCGGGTGTCTGTCCGCGTTCCGCGGCTACGCGCAGGGCTGCTTCCACATGACCCCCACCGCCGTTTCCCAGATCATTGAGGCGGCGTGCAAGCTCTTCATCGGTCTGGCGCTCGCGCTGTGGCTGCTGCGCGCCGGCTATCCCGATTATATCGCCGCCGCCGGCGCGATCCTCGGCGTGACGATCGGCACGATCCTTTCTCTTGTGTACATGGCGGTCAACTACCTGCGCCACCGCCCGCCGGTCGAGGCGCGCGAGACTTGCGACAGCGCCGGCGCGATCCTCAGACGCCTGCTTGCCATCGCCGTTCCCATCACGCTGTCGTCCTCGATGGTGTCCATCATCACGCTGATCGACACCTCGCTCGTGCAGGGACAGCTGCAAAACGCCCTCGGGCTGACGCTTGATGAAAGCCGCGCGCTCTACGGCAACTATTCCGCCTGCATGACGCTTTACAATCTGCCGTCCTCTTTGATGATCGCGCTGACCGCTTCGGTCATTCCCGCGGTCTCCGCCGCGCTCGCCCGCCGCGACCGCGCGCATACCGCGCGCGTGATCGGCTCAAGCCTGCGCGTCACGGCGCTGCTTGCCTTTCCGATGGGCTTCGGTCTCTGGGCGCTTGCCGAGCCGATCTTCAGACTGCTCTACTCCCGCTATGACAGCACGCTCGGCGGTCCGCTGCTGGCAACGCTCGGCATCGCCAGCATCTTCGTCTGCCTCATGCTCATCACAAACTCCATCCTGCAAAGCTACGACCGCGTCAACATCCCCATCGTCACCATGCTCATCGGCGGCGTGGTCAAGATCGTGCTCAACTACAACCTGGTCGCCGTCCCCTCGGTCAACATTTACGGCGCGCCCATCGGCACGCTGGTCTGCTTTGCCATCACCGCCGCTTTGAATCTCATGTTTGTCTCGCGCACGACCGAGGATAAGCCCCGCTATTTTGCCATCTTTGCAAAGCCCCTGTTCGCCTCCTTCCTGATGGCGGAGGGCGCAAAGCTTGCGTACCGGCTGCTGAGCCGTGTGCTTGTTCTTCCGAGCGCGCGGCTGTCTCTGCTGCTCTGCGTCGGCGGTGCGATCGGCTTTGCCGTGGTGCTGTATGTGTTTTTGGTGCTGAGTATGAAAATCATCACACGGGACGATTTGATGCTTCTGCCCAGGGGCGAAAAGCTCGCGCGGCTTCTAAAAGTTCGCTAAAATCCCTGCAAATGAAGCAAAAACCCTTGCATAACAGGAAAGAATATGGTACATTTTGAGAAGAAATCCGTTTATGATTTTAACGATTTGATCGCGATCCTGCGCATTCTCCGCGCACCGGACGGCTGCCCCTGGGATCGCGTGCAGACGCATCTGTCGAATCGCCGCAACTTTCTTGAGGAGGCGTACGAGGCTGCCGAAGCATTTGACCGCGACGACCCGGAGCTGATGTGCGAGGAGCTGGGCGACGTTTTGATGCAGGTTCTCTTCAACATCCACATGGAGGAGGACGCCGGACGCTTCACCTTTGACGATGTGACCGATCACATCTGCCGCAAGCTGATCTTCCGCCATCCGCACATCTTCGGCTCCGAAACGGCCGAAACAGGCGAAGAGGTCCTCGTCAACTGGGAGCAGCTCAAGCGCGAAGAGAAAGGGCAGAAGACCACGGCTGACGCGATGGATTCCGTCGCCCGTTCCCTCCCGGCGCTCTGGCGTGCGGACAAGCTGCAAAGCAAGGCTGCCAAAGCCGGCTTTGAATTTGCCGATGTCAGCGGCGCGCTGAACAAGCTCGACGAAGAAGTGGCGGAGCTGCGCACCGCGGTGCAGGAGCAGACGAATTTTGAAGAAGAGCTGGGCGACGTGCTTTTTGCCGCCGTCAAGGTCGGACGCTTCTGCGGCGTCGATCCCGAGCAGGCGCTGCACGGAACGTGCGAGAAGTTCCTGAACCGTTTTCGCGCCGTGGAGCTGTCTGCAAACGCACAGGGCACCGCTGTGGACAAGCTTTCCCCCGCCGAGCTGACCGCTCTTTGGGAGGCGGTCAAGCACAAATCCGATGACTGAAAACGATTTTCGTTTTTTGCTCATAGATACCCGGTAACCCCAACCCGGAAAATTTTCAGGAGGTTTATTATGAACAAGACCGAACTCATTGCTGCCGTTGCAGAAAAGGCCAACATTTCCAAGAAGGATTCCGAACTCGTTGTCAACGCCACCATCGACTCCATCGTCTCCGCCCTCAAGGACGGCGAGAAGGTCCAGCTCGTTGGCTTTGGCTCCTTCGAGGTCAAGCATCGCGCCGCACGCACCGGCCGCAACCCCAAGACCAAGGAAACCATCACCATCCCCGCTTCCAATACGCCCGCTTTCAAGGCCGGCAAGGCTCTCAAGGACGCCGTCGCCAAGTAATTTGCTTTGTTTTTAAAAGGGGAGCACCGGAGGGTGCTCCCCTTTTAATCGGCATGATGCGCAGGAGGATTCTATGCGTCTGGATAAATATCTCAAGGTTTCCCGCCTGATCAAACGCCGCACCGTGGCCAACGAGGCCTGCGATCTCGGCAAGGTTTCCGTGAACGGCAAGGCTGCCCGTGCCTCCTACGAGGTCAGACCCGGCGACAAAATCGCCATCCACTTCGGCGAGCGCACGCTCACGGTCGAGGTTCTGAGCGTTGCCGAAAACGCCGGCAAGTCGGAATCTCCGCTTCTCTATCGGGAAATCGCCGAGTAATGTTTGTTCCGTTCTGCCCACCCCCTGCGGGTGGGCTTTTTTTGCTTCTATTTCGGACGCGCCCTTCATATGCTTCTGTATAAAAGCCGGTATGAACGGCGCGTTTTCTGATTGCGAAAGGACGGTTGTCTATGACCTATGATATTTCTCCCGCTCCGCATCGCCTTGAGCTTGACGGTCGGGAAAAGCTCACCGTCTCCGGTGTGGAGGATGTTGACCGCTTCGATGAAAGCGAAATCGTCATGTCCACCTCCGCCGGAACACTCATCATACAGGGAGAAAATCTGCACATCGGCAAGCTGAGTCTTGACGGCGGAGAACTTCATGTGGACGGACGCATCGACTCGGTCAGCTACGAAGACCTCGGCGACGGGCGCGGCGGTCTGTTTTCCCGTCTGTTCGGAGGGTAAGCAATGGGCGTGTCGCTTCCCGCGCAGGTCTCCTCGCTCCTTTACTCCCTGCTGCTGGGGATTGCCGCCGCACTTCTGTACGATCTGCTGCGCGCGGTCCGCATGCGGCGAAAGCGGCTGCGCCTGCTTTCCGAGGTGCTCGATGTGCTCTACTGCGTTTCCCTTGCTGCGCTCTGCTTTTTCTTCTCGCTGCGCATCGGCGGCGGGGAGCTGCGGATCTATATGCTTTTGGGCGCGCTGCTCGGCGCCGTTTTTTACTTCGCGCTGCTCGCAGCCTTGTTTCGCCCGCTTTGGGATTTTTGGGCGGAAACCCTTTTTGCGCTGCTCCGCCTTCTGCGTCTTCCGTTTCGCTTCCTGAAGACGTTTTATGGTAAACTGACCAAACTTTGCAAAAGGCTCTTCCTTTTTTCGGAAAACTGCTTTATAATAAAACCGTATGGGCGGTCTGCGCGCCGGGCGCGCCGCCGGATCGGGCAGAAGGAGGAGCTTGTTCATGGCAGCAAAGCAAAAAAAGCGCACCAGTCCGCTCACCATCGTCGTCATACTGCTGCTGCTCACACTCGTAGGCGTTCAACTTCTGCGCATGCAGGACAAGATCGAGGCGGCGGAGAATGAGCAGTCCGGGCTGGAGGAGCAGCTTGCCGCGCAGCGGCAGGAAAACGCCTCGTTGGAAGCGGCGCTTGACAAAGCCGACGACCCTGAGTATCTTCAGGATCTGGCGCGCGATCAGCTGGGCTATGTCACCCCGGGCGAAAAGGATTTTTACGACGTCAGCAACTGAATTGCTGCAACGAAACGGCTTGCGCCGTTTCGTTGTTTTTTTCTTTCCTCCGCGCCGCGAAAAAAAGGACCGCTGCCGAAGGGCAGCGGCCAAAGCGGGTGGGATATTGGAAAGCTTCCGATGTTTATGATACAGGACCTGTCCGAAAAGTGCAATAGGAACCTTTGTCGAAAAAGCGCGCTTATCCGCGAAGCGCGTCGAGCAATCCCACTTTTGTCAAAACATACAAAAATCACTTTTTTGCGCCGTTTGCTGTTGGCGAAGCCCCTCTTTCGTGTTATAATACATAAAAGTGAAGAGGGAGTCGGCAGACTTCCTTTTTGCTTTCCCCGCAAAGGCAAAATTGGAAAGGAGCACCCACTATGAAATTTACATTTACCTGCAAGAAAATCTCCCTGAACGATTCCGTCAAGCTCTACGCCGAAAAGAAGGTCGGCAAGCTGGAAAAGTTTTTCAAGGAGGAACCCGAGGCTCAGGTCACCTTCTCCGTTGAGAAGAAGAACCGCTGCATCGTTGAAATCATGCTCCGCGGTGCCAACGGCACCTTGTTCCGTGCTGTCTGTGAGGATGCCGACGGCGATATGAGAGGCGCCATTGACGAGGCGGTAAATCAGATCGAACGCAAGATCCGCAAAAATAAGACGCGCCTTGCCAAGAACCTTCGCAGCGAGGCCATCGTGCCCGAGCTGCCCGAGGAGTACGAGCTTCACGAGGAACGCGATTTTGACATCGTTCGTACCAAGCGCTTCGCCGTCAAGCCCATGAGCCCGGAGGAGGCCATTCTTCAGATGAATCTTCTGGGTCACAGCTTCTTCGTCTTCCGCAACACGGACGACAATTCGATTTCTGTTGTCTATCGCCGCAACAACGGCGGCTACGGCATGATCGAGACCTCTGAAGAGGATTGATTTCGCTGATCTCAGGAGGGGACAGGTCTGTCCCCTCCTTTTATATTTTTCCCC
>JAEDKW010000111.1 GCA_016295615.1 Oscillospiraceae bacterium
CCTGCGGAGAAGTTGTAAGTGCGATTGTACTTCATTTTGGTTTCCTCCTGTTATATTTTGAAATATCAAAGCTTCGAAATTGTGCTATTCTAACAATTTCCAGTATAGTACAATTCTAGGCAGGAATCAATATGAAAAACGGAAAAAAGCTTCAACAAAAATGAAGGTGAGCTTAAAAATTTTTAGATAATCAAGATACCGGGAAAGAAAAGATTTGCAATCCGCCGCAGATGTGTGTAAAATATTGATCAAGATTTCCCGAAAAAAACAGAGAGGTCGGTTGCCAATGAGAGCAGATGGAAAGCTTGCCAAGGAAAAAAGCGTGATCGCTTCCGCGATTCCGTATATTATGCCGAAGCGTTACGATGCGCAGAATTTTATCACCGAGTATGCGGATATGGAGATCCTGCGCAAATACATCCATGCAAAGCGCAAGGAGGGGATCCGCATTCCCTACATGACGCTGATCCTCGCGGCTTACTTCAGGGCGTATCAGGAGAATCCGAAGATCAACCGCTTTGTCATGAACAAACGCATCTATGACCGCAATCACTTCTGCGTGAGCTTTATGATCCTCAAAAAGCGCGCGGACGGCATGCCGGATGAGACGTCGATCAAGGTCTTCTTTGAAGACGGTGACGATGTGTTTTCCATCAACCGCAAGATCGAGGGGAGCATCGCAAAGAATCAGGATTCCTCAGTGAATAATGCGACGGATCGGTTTGCGCGATTCATGCTCTCGCTGCCGCTCCTGCCGACGCTGGTGGTGGGTCTTGTGAAGCTGCTCGACCGATACGGGCTGCTGCCGCGCAGGATCATCGATCTGAGTCCCTTTCATACAAGCCTTTTCATCACCAATCTTGCCTCCATCAACACGAGCGCCATTTTCCACCACTGCTATGAGTTCGGCACGACCGGCGTATTTGTCTGCATGGGCAAGCCGGTTGCCAACTATATCAACGGCGAGTACCGGAAAAAGCTGATCCCGCTTTCCTGCGTTTTGGACGAGCGTATCTGCACGGGACATGAGTATGCGCAGTTCTGGGCGAGCTTCCAGCGGTATCTCAAGCATCCGGAGCTTTTGGAAAACGGAACACGGGAGTAAACCGGAAAAGCAACAGAAAAAGTGGGCTTTTTGCCCACTTTTTATATTTCCCGCCGTCCGAAATCCTTGCAGGGCTTGAGCGCGACCTTTGCCGGTTCATGCAGACGCCGCCCGGTATAGTCAAAGCGCGAGCCGTGACAGGGGCAGTCCCAGGTCTTTTCATCGTCGTTCCACGCAAGCTCACACCCCAGATGCGGACAGGCGGGGGACACGGCGTAAAGCGAGCCGTCCGTGTGGCGGTAAACGCCGTATTTTTTGCCGTGGTACTGTACGATCCCGCCGTGCCCCGGGGCAATGTTTTCCGCCGCTTTTTCCCCCGGCACGAAAAGCCGGCGACCGATCCCGCGGATGGCGTAGCCTGCGCCCTCCATCAGCGTGGAGATCGAGGCGGAGGGGAAAAAGCGCGTGGGAGAGTACACCTCGGCATACGGGGAGTGATTGCCGAGGATCCCGGCAGTGAGGATCGTGGCGGCAGCCATGGCGTTCGTCATGCCCCATTTTCCGAAGCCGGTGGCAACGTGAAGAAACGGCATGGTCGAGGAGTAGAGCCCAACATAGGGGACGCCGTCGAGCGTCATGCAGTCCTGTGTGGACCAGGCATAGACCTCCTTCGACTGCGGGAACCAGAGCCTTGCCTGACGGCGCAGACACTCGTAGCTGTCGCCGAGGTTTTCTCCGCAGCGGTGGCTGCCGCCCCCGAGAAGCAAAAGCTCGCCGCTTTGCCGCAGGCTCCAGCCGTCGCCGCCCGCGTCAAGATACATGCCCTCCAGCTTCGGCGCGTTTGCAAGGGCGAGGAGATAGGAACGCTGCTGGTACATTCGCAGGGAATAGAGACCGCGCCGATCCAGCATGGGGAAGTGCGTCGTGACGATGATATGGTCCGCCGTTACGCTGCCGCCGTCGCAGCGCACCGTATGACCGCGGATATCACGCGCCGGCGAGTGCTCATAGATCGTGAGCCCGGGCAGAAGCGCCGCAAGGAATTGAAGCGGGTCAAACCGCGCCTGCTGCTCAAAGCAGACGGCTTCGCGCACCGGAAAGGGAAGCTCGGTGGGAACGCACAAACGCGCCGGAGCGCCGAGATAGGCGGCATATGCCATCTCGCGCTCCAGTGGGGGACCGTCCGGCGCAGCATAGACGTAGGACGGCGCGGCGGAAAAATCGCACGCAATGCCCTTTCTTTCAATCAGTTCCCGGTACTGCTTGACGGCGTGCAGATTTGCCTGCACATACTGCCGCGCAAGGTGTACGCCGAAATTCTGCACCAGCTGCTCACAGAAAACGCCGTGCTGTGCGGTGATCTTTGCCGTCGTGCGCGCGGTGGTACCGCCGGCAAGGCGGTCCTCCTCCAGAAGAATGACGCGCACGCCCTGCTCATGCAGGAAATACGCGGTCAGAATGCCTGCGATGCCGCCGCCGATCACGGCAGCATCGGCGTAAAGCTGCTCCTCCAGCCGCGGATAGCGCGGCAGCTTCGTACTGCTCCAAGGTGTTTCCATGCCGAGTCCTCCCTTAACGGTTTTGCCTGTAGTTTGTCCCGCGCGGGCTCTCCTATTCCTGCCAGAACAGGAAAACATTGTGCCTTGCAAAAAAGGTTACAAAATGTTACCGTTTTGGTAGGAAAGGGAGGTAAAACCAAATGAAAAAGAGAATTTCCCGTTTTGCTTTGGCGTTGGTGCTTGCTTTTGCCATGGCAATCCCCGCCTTTGCCGCAACGACGCACACCGTTGTCTCCGGCGATACGATGTGGAAGCTTGCCGTGAAATATCAGGTCGGAACGAGCGAGATCATCGACGCCAACCCGCAGATCACGAACCCGAATCTCATCTATCCGGGCGACGTGCTGACCATTCCGACGCTTGACGCATCCGTGCGCGCCTATGAGCAGGAGGTCATTCGTCTGGTGAATGCGGAGCGTGCGAAGTACGGGCTTTCCGCGCTCACGGAGGATTGGGAGCTTTCACGCGTTGCGCGCTACAAATCACAGGACATGCATGACCGCGGTTACTTCGACCACACCAGTCCGACCTACGGCACGCCTTTCCAGATGATGAGGGCCTTCGGGCTTACTTACCGCAGCGCGGGTGAGAATATCGCCATGGGCTACCGTACGCCGCAAGCCGTCGTGACGGGCTGGATGAATTCCCCCGGTCACCGCGCCAATATTCTCAACAGCTCCTATAAAA
>JAEDKW010000112.1 GCA_016295615.1 Oscillospiraceae bacterium
AGCGGGAATAATTTCCTCTGATTTCACAAAGAATTTGACATTGTTTTGTATAAAATTACTTGACAAGCCCCATTTTGATTGTTATAATCGAAAAGCCGCTTTGAATGGGCATAAAGTTTTCGCCTGACGAAACGCCCCCGACAGCGAGTCCGTAATTAAGGAAAGAGGTGCAACCAAATGCAAGCGATTATCGTTACCGGCGGTAAGCAGTACAACGTGAGCGAGGGTGATACCCTGTTCATCGAAAAGCTCCCGGTCGAGGCCGGCGATGCCGTTACCTTCGATCAGGTCCTGGCTATCGTTGACGGCGAAAACACCAAGTTCGGCGCTCCCGTCGTGGAGGGCGCGAAGGTCGAAGCCAAGGTCGTGAAGAACGGCAAGGGCAAGAAGATCCGTGTTTTCAAGTACAAGGCCAAGAAGGGCTATCACAAGCGTCAGGGTCATCGTCAGCCTTACACCAAGGTTGAGATCGGCAAGATCTCCGTCTGAGTCATGACCACCGTTACATTCCTCACGGAGGGAAAGCGCATCATCGGTTTTGATGCCAAGGGTCACAGCGGATACGCAAGCGCAGGGGAAGACATCGTCTGCGCCGCCATCACAAGTGCCGTGCGTCTCACTGACGCCACGGTCAACGACGTGTTGGGTCTTGCCGCTTCCGTGAAGGTCCATGAAAAGTCCGGCTCCATTTCGTTTCGGCTCCCCGGCGGTCTTTCCGCCGCAAATGAGAGCACCTGCCAGTCTCTTCTGACTGCCCTGATGCTCTACTTTGCACAGCTGCACAGCGAATATCCGGAAAACATCGAAGTGATGGAGGCGTAAGCTTCCTGTTCGTATGCATCTTATAGAAAGGATGGCAACTTACCATGCTGAACATTGGTCTTCAGTTCTTCGCCCATAAAAAAGGTATGGGCTCCACCAAGAACGGCCGTGACTCCAAGTCCAAGCGTCTCGGTCCCAAGCGCGCGGACGGTCAGTTCGTTCTCGCCGGCAACATTCTCGTTCGCCAGCGCGGCACCCACATCCATCCCGGCGTCAATGTCGGTATCGGCTCCGACGACACCCTGTACGCCAAGGAAAGCGGTGTGCTCCGCTTTGAGCGTCTCGGCAAGGATCGTAAGCAGGCTTCTGTTTATCCTGCTGAGTAATTGAGCAATGAAATCCCCGAGCGAGCTCGCTCGGGGATTTTTTCGTTTGATCCCCTTTGGAGGTGGGCTATGATCAAAGCTGTTTTTTTGGATGTCGATAATACGCTGCTTGATTTCGATCTCTGCGCAGTGCGCGTCATGCGCCAATGCTTTGAGGAATTTGGTCTTGCGTTTGAGACGTCCATGTACTACGATACCTTCACCCGCATCAACAATCCTCTTTGGGAGCAGATCGAGCGCGGCGAATTGACGCGCGAGGAGCTCTTCAGGGTCCGCTGGACGCTCATTTTCCGCGCGCTCGGCATCGATTTTGACGGTCCGACCTTTGAAAAGCGCTTTTTGGCGCTTTTGGAAACGACCGCAGTCCCGGTCCCCGGCGCGCCGGAGCTGGTTTCCTATCTGCAGGGCAAATATACGCTCTGCGCCGCGAGCAACGCCTTCTACGAACAGCAAATCAGACGCCTGACGCTCGCCGGCATCGCGCCGTATCTTGCGCATATTTTCGTTTCCGAAGCGCTCGGCGCAAACAAGCCGGACATCGCTTTTTTCAACGCCTGTCTCGCCTCCCTGCCCGGTATCCGTGCAGGCGAATGCGTCATGATCGGCGACTCGCTCACAGCGGACATAGCCGGCGGCGTGAATGCCGGCATGCAGACGATCTGGTTCAACCACGACCGCCTTCCCGTTCCTGCAGATTGCAGGGCAACCTACATTGTCGATTCTCTTGACGAGATCAGAAAAATTCTGTGACTTCCCGTTTTGCTTGACGAAATTTCCGAAAACGGATAAACTATAGAATATTCTATGCCTTCCCGGGAGGTGCCGAATGGCAACATCTTTCATTGATAAAGCGCGCATTTACTGCCGCGCCGGTAAGGGCGGCAACGGCGCCGTCGCTTTCCACCGCGAGAAATACGTCGCAGCGGGCGGTCCCGACGGCGGCGACGGCGGCAACGGCGGCAACGTCGTGCTGGTCGTGGACGATAACATGTCAACGCTGATGGACTTTCGCTATAAGCGCAGGTATATCGCCGAAAACGGCATGGACGGTCAGGGATCCCGCAAGTATGGAAAAAAAGGCAGCGACCTCACGATCCGCGTTCCGCGCGGCACGGTCGTGCGCGACTTTGAGACCAACGAGATCATCAAGGACATGTCCGACAGCGAGCCGTTTATCCTCTGCCGCGGCGGCAAGGGCGGCTGGGGCAACACGCACTTTGCAACCCCTACGCGTCAGGTGCCGCGCTTTGCAAAATCCGGACTTGAGGGTGAGGAGCATGACGTCGTGCTGGAGCTGAAGCTTTTGGCGGACGTCGGTCTGATCGGTTTCCCGAACGTCGGCAAATCGACGCTTCTTTCCGTCGTTTCCAAGGCGCGCCCGAAGATCGCAAACTACCATTTCACCACGCTTTATCCCAATCTCGGCGTCGTATATGTCGATGAAGGCGTCAGCTTCGTCATGGCAGACATCCCCGGCATCATCGAGGGCGCCGCGGACGGCGCAGGTCTCGGTCACGACTTCCTCCGCCATATCGACCGCTGCCGCCTGCTCGTCCATGTGGTCGACGTTTCCGGCAGCGAGGGGCGCGACCCCGTCGCGGATTTCGACGCCATCAACGAAGAGCTCAGGCAGTACTCCCCCGAGCTTGCCACCCGGGCGCAGATCGTGGTCGCCAACAAAACCGACATTATGGAGGACGACAGCCTGCTCGAAGCGCTGCGCGCGCACGTGGAGCAGTTCGGCTATCCCCTTTTCGCACTCTCCGCCGCGTCTCATACCGGCACGCGCGAGCTGACGCTCAAGATCGCCGAAAAGCTCTCCACCCTGCCGCCGGTCATCGTTTACGAGCCGGAGTATGTCAAACGCATGCCCGTTATCGACGCCAGCGAGCCGCTTGACATCACGGTCGATGACAACACCTATCTCGTCGAAGGCAAGTGGCTGCAGCGGCTGATGTCCAACATCAATTTCAGCGATCACGAAAGCCGCATGTATTTTGACAAGATGCTCCGCGATCACGGCGTATTCGCCCAGCTGGAGGCAATGGGGATCCAGGACGGCGATATCGTCAGCATGTATAATCTGGAATTTGAATATCAGCGCTAAG
>JAEDKW010000113.1 GCA_016295615.1 Oscillospiraceae bacterium
CTTTCGACCGCTTTAACCTTTATCGAGCTATTTGTCATAGCTTCATTCCTTTTATCCTTGCCCCCGCTGAGTAATTGACTCAACCTCAGCTGAAGCAAGCCGATGTCTTTCGACATCTTTTCTTCTGGTGCTTGTCAAGTTTCGTTGTTTAATTTACAAGGTACACGCTCCGGCTTTCGGACGCTCGCGCTCCAACCGCGGAACATTGTTGATTATACTCGGCACAAAACCATTTGTCAAGAACTTTTTCGCGTTTTTCCAAATTGTTTTGCCCTCCGCCGTCTTCCGCAGACAGCTTTGGTAGAATACCATCCCCCTCCCGCTTTGTCAACCCCCTCTTTACGGTTTTTTTAAGAAAATTTTGTAAGCTTTGTGGGAGACAAATCCTTATAATGATGTTATAATAGATAAACCGTTTGGCAGGAGGTGAATCCATGCAGTTTTGCTCTTTGGATGCTACATTCGGAAACCTGGAACATCGTGTGCTTACCTTTGCGCCGGGGCTGAACATCATCGAAGCGCCGAACGAGTCCGGCAAGTCCACCCTGTGCGCTTTTCTGCGCGTGATGCTCTACGGATTGAAAACCAGCGAGCGCGGCACGCTTGCAGACAAAAACCGCTATGCTCCCTGGTCAGGTTCTCCCATGCGCGGCACACTTGCGCTCACATCCGGACAGGAGCACATTACCCTGCAGCGCGACACCGTGCGTGCCAATGCGCCGATGGGTCTTTTTTCCGCCGTCTATACCGGCACAAGCGAGCCGGTCGCCGGTTTGACCGCGGCGGACTGCGGTGAGCAGCTTCTCGGCGTTCCCCGCGAGGTCTATGAGCGCAGCGCGTTTATTCGCCAGAGCGGACTTGCCATTGATTCCGACGCGGAATTGGAGCGCCGCATTGCCGCGCTGATCACGACCGGCGAGGAGGGTCCCTCTTACAGCGAAACGATGAATACCCTCAAAAAGCAGTTAAACGCCCGCCGTCACAACAAAACCGGACAGATCCCCGCGCTTGAGCAATCGATCGCGGCGGACGGGCAGGCCCTTTCCGAGCTGCGCACGCTTGCCGCGCAGCACAGCTCTGCCGAAGCGGAGCTCGCCGTGCTTCGCTCCGAGCAGGACAGGCTCAGGCAGGAGCTTGCCCTGCATGATGCCGCCGACCGGCAGGAACAGTACCGGGCTCTGTGCGCCGCCGGGCGCGCAGCGGAGGAAGCCGGCGCAAAAGCGGAAGCCTTTTACCGCATGATGGAGGCGTCAAAAACACCGCCGGACGAGACGCTGGAGCAGGTCAAGGTCAAGCTTCAGGCGCTGGATGATCTGAAGTCACAGCAGGCAGAAGCTGAGCGCAAACGGCAAAGCGCGCAAAAAGCGCTGGACGAATTTTGCGCTTGCGGCACGCCGCCCGCCGTTTTGAACGCCGTTCCTTATGATATCATGTTCTCTCTTGCCGCCGCGGTCTTCTGCGTTTTGTTTGCGCTGCATATCATCCCGTTTCCGGTATTTTTGCTCTGCTGCGGTATTTTATGCGGCATGATCGCCGTATGCTCTGTTATCAGGCGCAGACAGCGCGCACAAAAAACGCAGTATGACCGGCAGCGGGCAGCTTTGGAGCGCGCAGTGCACGAAGCCGACGCCGCCTGCGCCGTGCTTGCCGCGGCGCAGGAAACGCAGTCCGCCGCAATTCTCGCAGAGATCCCCGTGAAGGATATTGACCATGCTTCCGCCTATATTCACGATGCTCTTTCGCGCCGCGAGACGCACCGGCAGCTTGTCCGGGACGCGCAGATGGCGCAGCTGCGGTACGAGGTGCTGCAAAAGCAGACGCCCGCCGGCGCCCCCGCGCAGGCGGTCGAGCGTCCCGTGCGCAGCCGTGCGGAGCTGCAGGGCATGCTGGAGGAAAACACCGCGCGCTGCAGTGCGCTGCAGCGCGACGCGGACTATACCGCCGGGCGGATCCGCGCCATCGGCGACCGCTCCGATCTGGAGAGTTCCCTTGCCGAAAAGCAGCGCAGACTGGATGCTCTGGAGCGCGAATACAGCGCCATCGCTCTTGCGATGGAGTCCCTTGAGCATGCCAACACGGTCCTGCAAAACCGTTTTTCTCCCGCGCTTGGCGCACGTGCCGCAGAGCTGTTTGCCGGGCTGAGCGGCGGAAAGTACCGGAAGGTGCTGCTCGACCGCACCTTGAAGGCGTTTGCGGAGGAAGCCGCTTCCCCTGTTTCACGCTCCGCCGCCCTGCTGAGTCAGGGCGCCGCCGATCAGCTCTATCTCGCCGTTCGTCTGGCGATCTGCGATCTCGTCCTGCCCGCAGAGAAACACATCCCGCTCATTCTCGACGATGCACTGATCAATTTTGACGACACGCGCTGCGCCGCAGCACTGGATCTGCTGCAAAAGGAAGCGCAGCAGCGTCAGATCCTGCTATTTACCTGTCAGCGTCGGGAAAGCGCGTATCTTGCCGGAAAGGCCGGCGTTTCCGTTTTTTCTTTATCATAAAGGAGGCTGTCTATGCTTACCCCCTTGCCTGTACCAACGACCTTTGAGGAAGGCTGCTGCGTTTTTCTTCTTTTCATCGCCTACAGTACGCTCGGCTGGTGCGGCGAGATGCTGTACTGCTCGATCCCCAAGGGACACCTCTGTGAAAAGCGCGGCTTTCTCAACGGGTTTCTGTGCCCGATCTACGGACACGGCGCGCTGCTCGTTCTCTACACGCTGCACGGCGGCTTCCGCAACCCGATCCTCACCTTTCTGGCAGGAATGCTGCTGACCTCCGCGCTCGAGTACTTCACCTCATGGCTGATGGAAAAGCTGTTCCATATGCGCTGGTGGGACTACTCGCACAACAGGTTTCAAATCAACGGGCGCGTATGCCTTCTCAACTCGGTCTGCTTCGGTCTTGCCTGTGTGGCGCTGTGCCACCTCGTCCATCCCTGGCTTTGGAACAGGATCCTTGCTCTCGGCTCGTCCGTCACTGTTCCCCTTGCCTCGTTTATCCTGGGCATTTATCTGACCGACACCGTGCTTTCCGTCCGCAGCGCCATTCAGCTCAGCAACCAGATGCAAAAGCTCAAAGCCCTGCAGGCAGAGCTCAAGGAGCGCATGGAGGAGCAGCGCGAAGAGACGCGGAAAAAGCTCCGCGAGAAGGTGCGGGAGCTGCGTGACAGTCCGGACATCTTTGAAAAGCGTCTTCTGCACTCCCATCCCAGGCTGCGCAGCCACCGCGACGAGATCATTGCCGCGATCCGCG
>JAEDKW010000017.1 GCA_016295615.1 Oscillospiraceae bacterium
GGACACCACGGCGATGACCTGAGACAAAACGCAAGCTCCTTTCGCAAAGTTACAGGGGGGATTTTTTGATTTTTGCAAATGCGCGCGGATAGCCCTTGGGCGTCGGCGCGATTTTTTCGATGATGACGAGGCGGTGTACCACGCTGCTTGTGGGGATCGTGTAGTCCTCGATGGCGGCGATCTTTCCGCCGAGCGTTTTGACGGCGTTTTTCGCAGCGTTGATCTCTTCGTCGCTGTCCACGCTCTTCATGGCAAGAAACCGTCCGCCGACACAGACCAGCGGCAGACACAGCTCGCAGAGCACCTGAAGATTGGCGACCGCGCGCGAGAGCGCGAAGTCAAATTGCTCGCGCTTTTCCGCGGCGAATTCCTCTGCGCGCGCATGCACGCATTCCACGCGCCTGAGCGAAAGGGTATCGCACGCTTCGCGCAGCCACTCCACGCGCTTGCCGAGGGAATCGAGCAGCGTCAGATCAAAATCCGGCTCCAGAATGCGCAGCGGCATGCCCGGAAAGCCGGCGCCTGTGCCGACGTCCACGGCTTTTTTGCCGCGAAGATCGGCAAAGCGGAGCAGTGCGGCGGAATCCAGCAGATGCAGCTGGGCGACGGCGTCCGGCTCCGTGATGCGCGTGAGGTTCATGACGGCGTTTTTCGCGAGCATGAGCGCGGCAAAATGCGCAAGCGTTTCCGCTTTTTCTGTGTCGAGCCCGAGCTCGCGCAGACCTTTTTTGAGAAGCTCCTGCATTTATTTGTTCCGAAGCAGGTCGCGGATCTCGGTGAGCAGCTTTTCCTCGGCCGAGGGTTCGGGAGGAGCGGCAGGCGCTTCTTCCTTCTTCTTTTCCGTCAGCTCATGGGCTTTGTTGAGCGCCTTGATCACGCAGAAGATGGCAAACGCGACGATGATGAAGTTGAGAATGACGGAAATGAAGTTTCCGTAATTGACCGAAACGGCGGCGGTGATTTCCGCGCCCTCCGCATCCAGGACGGCTTCCCTGAGCACCCACTTCCATGCGGTGAAATCGAGCCCGCCGGTCAGCAGCGAAACAAACGGCAGGATCATGTCATTGACAAGGGAGGTGGTAATGCCGCCGAACGCACCGCCGACCACAACGCCGACAGCCAGGTCGATGACATTGCCGCGCATGGCAAAGGCTTTAAATTCGGCAAAAAACTTTTTCATTATGGACTCCTTTCGACTACAATCAGTATAATATGCAGAAAATATTACAAAATGGAGTCAATTCTCGGGAATCAAAACGCTCTTGCCGCCCATGTAGGGACGAAGCACCTCGGGAATCAGCACGCTGCCGTCGGCCTGTAAGTTGTTCTCCAGAAACGCGATCAGCATGCGCGGAGGAGCGACGACCGTGTTATTGAGCGTGTGGGGGAGATAGATCTTGCCGTCCGAACCCTTGACGCGCATCTTCAGGCGCCGCGCCTGCGCGTCGCCGAGGTTGGAGCAGGAGCAGACCTCGAAGTATTTCTGCTGGCGCGGAGACCACGCCTCGATGTCGCAGCTCTTGACCTTCAGATCGGCGAGGTCGCCGGAGCAGCACTCAAGCTGGCGGACGGGAATATCGAGCGAGCGGAACAGCTCCACGCTCCATCGCCACATTTTGTCGTACCAGAGCATCGAATCCTCGGGCTTGCAGACGACGATCATTTCCTGCTTTTCAAACTGGTGGATGCGGTACACGCCGCGCTCCTCGATGCCGTGGGAGCCTTTTTCCTTGCGGAAGCAGGGGGAGTAGGAGGTCAGCGTCTGAGGAAGCCTGCTTTCGGGGATGATCTGATCGATAAACTTGCCGATCATGGAGTGCTCGCTCGTGCCGATCAGATAGAGGTCCTCGCCCTCGATCTTATACATCATGGCGTCCATGTCGTTCTGGCTCATCACGCCCTCGACCACGTTGCCGTGGATCATGAACGGAGGAATGCAGAACGTGAAGCCCTTGTCGATCATAAAGTCGCGCGCGTAGGCGAGCACCGCCTCGTGCAGACGGGCAATGTCGCCCATGAGATAATAGAAGCCCGCGCCGGAGACGCGCCCGGCAGCGTCCATATCCACGCCGTTGAAGCGCTCCATGATCTCGGTGTGATAGGGGATCTCAAACGTGGGAAGCTTCGCTTCGCCGAAGCGTTCGACCTCGACGTTGGCGCTGTCGTCCGGACCGATGGGAACGCTGGGGTCAATGATGTTCGGAATGAGCAGCATGATCTTGTGGATCTTCTCCTCATATTCCGCCTCCAGCTTCTCGCATTCGGCAAGCCGCGCATCGTTTGCCTTGACCGCCGCCATGTTGGCATCGATCTGTGCCTGAATGGCGGGCTTTTCCTCGTCGGAGGCTTTTTTCAGCCTGCCGAACAGAGGTCCGTTTGCCTTGGACAGCGCGTTGCGCCTGGCGCGCAGCTCGCTTGCCTCGGTGATGGCGGCGCGGTTTTCCGCGTCGAGCCGGATCACCTCGTCAACGAGGGGAAGCTTTTCCTCCTGAAACTTCTTCTTGATGTTTTCTTTGACCAGATCGGGATTTTCCCGCAGAAACTTCATATCAAGCATGGCAGGGACTCCTTAAAATAGTAGATTTGTTGGGTTTGCGCACCGGAATGTTTCACGTGAAACAATCAGGAGATCACGCCGTCGGGAAAGAGCGCTTCGACAATGCTGCGGTAGGCTTCCGCAGGAGAGTCGGCATCGTTTCCGTCCGGATTGGTGTGCAGCGGTCCGGCGGGGAGATACTGCGCAAGCGCGTTGTCCTCAAAGCCTTTGACCAGCGTGCGGGCGTTTTTCAGATGCCCCGCGCCGTACTCGCGCTCGATCTCGCGCAGCCAGTCCATCGCGCAAAGGGCGGCGGCAGCGCGTTCACCGGCTTCTTCATAGGCGGCGCTTTCGGCGAGCGCCTCCTCAAGCTGTGCCTTCGTTTTGGAAAGCTCCTCTTCCAGTGCGGCGTTCTCGTCGATGATGCTTTGCAGGGTGTAGGAGCTTTCTTTCAGCTCGGACAGGACCTGCTGGTTGCTGCGGTGGGTCATCAGAAACGACCATGCGATCAGCAGCGCGGCGACCAGAAACAGAATGCCGACATAGGCATAGACCTTTTTCTGCCGCTCCTTTTCGGTCTGGGGCGGGACATAGGAGGGGGTTTTCGGCTCCTTTGACGGCTCTTTCGGCTGCTCGTGGATAAAATCGGTCATTCGTTCGCACCTCTGTCTTTTTTGTGCCTGAGCGCGGCAAGCTCGTCCAGCAGATCGTTCAGATCATCAATGCCGTAGTATTCCAGCTCAACGCGCCCTTTTTTCCTGCCCGAGACAATGCGGCAGGTGCGCCCGAGCGCGGAGGAAAGCTCCTGCGCGGCGATCTTGCCGTAGCTTTCCGACAGAAGCTCCTCGGCAGTGGCGGTTTTCTCTTTCTTCTTTCCGCTGAGCTTTTTCGCCAGGGCCTCGGTCTGGCGGACGCTCAAGCCGTGTTCAATGACGGCAGCGGCAGCCTGCTTCTGCGCATCTGCCTTGAGCGGCAGCAGCGCACGGGCGTGCCCGCCGGAAAGCTTGCCGCTTTCCAGCAGCTTGCGCACATCGGCGCAGAGTCCGAGCAGGCGCAGGCTGTTTGCCACGGCAGAACGCGATTTGCCGACGCGCGCGGCGGCTTCCTCCTGCGTCATCTGATAGTTTTCCATCAGGGACTTGTAGCCCTCGGCCTCTTCGATGGGGTTGAGATCCTCGCGCTGCAGGTTTTCGATCAGCGCCAGCTCGGTCATCTTGCGGTCGTCTGCTTCAATGACGATGGCGGGCACCTGCTGAAGTCCTGCGATGCGCGCGGCGCGCCAGCGGCGCTCGCCGGCGATGATCTGATAGTAGCCGGAGGAAAGCTTTCGCACGGTCAGCGGCTGAAGAATGCCGTGCTCGCGAATGGAATCGGCGAGATCGTGCAGCGCGGCTTCGTCGAAATATTTACGCGGCTGATTGCCGTAGGGTTCGATTTGGGAAATGGGAAGATAAAGACTGTCGCTCGTGTCGGCTTTGAGCGCGGCGTCGCCGAGCAGCGCGCCGAGACCTTTGCCGAGCCCGCGGTTTGCACTTGCCATAACGAAGCTCCTTTCTGATTAGGGGTTTTGCTTTAAAAACTCGGCGGCCAGGGCGGCATATGCCTCTGCGCCGCGGGAGGTGCGGTCATAGTGATTGATCGGCTTTCCGTGGCTGGGCGCCTCGGACAGACGGACATTTCGGGGGATCACGGTTGCATAGACCTTGCCCGGGAAGTAGCGCTTGACCTCCTCGGCGACCTGGAGCGCAAGGTTCGTGCGCCCGTCGAACATCGTCAGAAGCACGCCCTCAAGCTCCAGCTTCGGGTTGAGTGAGCGGCGCACGATGCGCACGGTGTTCATCAGGTCGGACAAACCCTCAAGCGCGAAATACTCACCCTGCACCGGAACCAGAACCGAGTCCGCGGCGCAAAGCGCGTTGAGCGTCAGAAGCTCCAAAGAGGGGGGACAGTCGATCAGGATAAAATCGTATTCGCCGGCGATTGGGGCAAGCGCCTTCTGCAGCAAAAATTCGCGTCCCTCGCGCTCGATCATTTCAATGCCGGCGCCGGCAAGCGCCTTCGAGGAGGGAAGCACGTCGCCGTAGCGCGTGTGCGCAATATTCGCACGGATGTCGGCGCTGTTGATCAGAACGTCGTAAATGCCCTGCGAAACCGCCTTGTCCACGCCCATGCCGGAGGTGGAATTTGCCTGCGGATCAAAGTCGCAAAGAAGAACGCGTTTGCCTGCGTCTTTGAGCGCGGAGGTCAGATTCACGCAGGTCGTCGTTTTGCCGACGCCGCCTTTTTGGTTGACGATCGCTGTAGTTTTTGCCAAGGAAGCACCCGCTTTCCGTCTCCGCACAAGCTGCCGGAGTATAGAATTCTTTATCCGTTCCAAGTATAACACAAATCGTTGCGATTTCAACAAGAAAGCGGAAAATTCTATAAAATTTCCGAAAACGACCTGCAAATGTTTCACATGAAACATTTGCAAAAAAACCGGGAAGATGTTTCACGTGAAACATCTTCCCGAGAGGATCGCCCTATACCAGCAGCAAACCGTCGCGCGCGCCGAGTGTCAGGCGGAGCGCGCCGTTTTGCGGCAGAAACTGCTGTGAGGTGAGGGTGTCGGTCGCCAGTTCGCCGTCCCACGGGAAGGACAGCGTGACCGGCGTGTCGCCGGCGTTGAGAACGGTCAGGCAGCGATCGTCCGCGCTTTGGCGGAGGAAGGCAAGCACGCTTCCCCCGGCATGCAGATAGCGGATCGTGCCGCACTGCAGCGCCGCATGCTGACGGCGCAGCGCGCCGAGACGGGCAAACCAACGGACCAGAGCGCGGTTTTCGCGTCCCCAAGGGTAGGTGGCGCGGTTGAAGGGATCTTCAAAGCCCTCCATACCGGCTTCGTCGCCGTAATAGAGCGTCGGCGCGCCGGGGAAGGTATAGAGCAGCACGGCGGCAAGCTTTACGCGCTCCACGCCGCGCGCGTACTCGGCGGGGGAGAGCCGGAAGCTCGCGCGCTCGTCCCGCGTTTCGGGCGCTTTGCCGGAAAGACCGAGGACGGTCAGCAGTCTCGGCGTGTCGTGGGTGGAGAGAAAATTCATGGCGCTGTAAAACGCGCTCGGCGGATAGTTTTCGCGAAGCGTTTCCATGGCGCTTTGAAAATCCGCCGCGTCGCCGCCGCGAAGATAGGACAAGGCGGCGGTGCGGAACGGATAGTTCATCAGCGCGTGTGTTTCACTGCCGAGAAGGTACTTGCGGCGTCGGGAGTAGGCGATCTTGTTCGAGCCGTCCTCCCAGACCTCGCCGATGAGCAGGCTGTCGGGGCGTTCTTCGTCCATTGCGGCGCGGATCGCGGCGATAAATTCGTCGGGCAGCTCATCGGCGACGTCCAGCCGCCAGCCGGAGGCGCCCAGGCGCAGCCAGCGGCGCACGACGGAATCCCGGTCGTTCACCATATAGTTTACATAACTTTCGTTCGATTCCTCGACGGCGGGCAGATTTTTGATGCCCCACCAGGAATCGTAATCGTCCGGAAACGAGTGGAAACGATACCAGTCATAATAAGGAGAACCTTTGCCCTGGGCGGCGCCGGGCGTGGGATAAAAGCCGTCGGCGTTGAAATAGATGCTTTTTGCGCCCGTGTGATTGAACACGCCGTCGAGGATCACGCGGATGCCGCGGCTCTTTGCCTCGGCACAGAGCGTTTTGAAATCCTCCTCCGTGCCGAGCAGCGGGTCGATGTTTTTATAATTCGCGGTGTCGTAGCGGTGGTTGGTGGACGCTTCAAAAATGGGGTTGAGGTAGAGCGCGGTGACGCCGAGCGACACAAGGTAATCCAGCTTTTGCGTGATGCCGGCAAGGTCGCCGCCGAAAAAGTCGGAGCAGGTGATCTCACCGTGCGCGTCGGGACGGTATTCCACCGGCTCGTCCCAGGATTCATGCAGCGTCCGGCTGCCGACAAGTCCCGCGGCGCTGCGCTTTTTCGCGCGGAAAAAGCGGTCGGGAAAGATCTGATAGGTGACGCCGCGGGCAAACCAGCCGGGCGTTTTCCGGCTGCCGTCATAGACGGTCAGCTGCCACGGCGTGACGGAATCCCGGCTCTGGTGCCCGCCTGCACCGTAGCAGCTCTCGCCGCCGTCCGCCCAAAAAAGGCGAAAGTGGTACCACACCAGCTCCGGCGTATCGCTCGCGGAATAAACGCCGCGGAAAACGGTGTTTTCCCCTTCGGCGGCGGCGGAAAGCTCCGTTTCCGTCCAGCGGTCCGAAAACTCGCAATGCGTCACCAGCACGACGCGCCGGACGGCCGCGGTATCGGGACGGAAGCAGAAAGTGACGGCCGTCCCGCAGGGGACGGCGCCAAAGGGAGTTTTATATCGTTCGCTGCGGGGATCAAAAAGAACAGTTGACATAATACACCTTTCCTATTTGACCAAAGCGTTTTCGCCGAGGATGGGAGAGCCTTCGTCGGCGGAGGAAAAATAGGCGTTGAGGATGTCCACCGCGGAGGAGGCGAGCGCCGCGCCCGTGCCGCCCTTTTCGATCACGATCGCGACGGCGATCTGCGGATCGTCATAAGGCGCATAGCAGACGAAAACGCCGTTGTCGTTTTTGACGTCGCCCGTCTGTGCGGTGCCGGTTTTGGCGGCGGCGTCAACGATGCAGCGCTTGAAGTAGCCGGAGATGGAGCCGGAAGTGACAAGCGCGCGCATACCGGAGAGCACGGCGGTAAGGTTTTTCCCGTCGATGGAGAGCGTTTCGACCGGCGGCTCGTTGTAAACGGCGATCAGATCGGCGCTGTCGTATCTGCGCACGTCCTTGAGAAGGTGGGTCTCGTAGCGTTCGCCGCCGCCGGCAAGCGTTGCAATGTAGTTTGCAAGCTGCAGCGGCGTGTAGAGCTGGTTTGCCTGACCGTAAGCCGCCCACGGGGCGAGGTTGGTGCCCGCCTCCTGCGAAGGAAGCGTGCCGGCGGCGTCGCCGATCTCGATGCCGGTGTGCTCGCCGAGCCCGAATGCGGAAAAGTAGCTGTTGAGACGGTCCATCCCGAGACGGTAGCCCATTTCGGCAAAAAAGTAGTTGCAGGAGTTGGTGATCGCGCCGGAGACGTTCAGAGAGCCGTGGCCTGCGCGGTTCCAGCAGTACGTGTAGCTTGCGCTGTAGCCGGGATACACCCACTTGCCGGAGTCAAAAATGCGCTCCGTGGTCGTGGTGACGCCGGATTCCAGCGCCGCCACAGCGGTCAGCGGCTTGATCGTTGAGCCGGGGGCATAGGTGCCCTGCGTGGCGCGGTTCCACATGGGCGCGAGCGGATCGAGGCTCAGATCCGTGTAATCCTCGCGGAAGGAGGAGAGGGAGAAGGTGGGATAAGACGCCAGCGCGAGCACGTCGCCCGTGCCGATCTGCACGACTGCGGCGGCGGCGCCGCGGCCGATGCCGTCCGCCTTTGTCATGGCGGAGGTGGTCTCGGCGAGGATCGATTCGACCTGCTCCTGAAAATCGATATCGATGGTCAGCGCGACCGTGCCGCCGGGCTGCGGTTCGACGGAGTAAAGCTCGTCAATGACCTTGCCGCTGTCGTTGAGCGTGACAAGGCGCTTGCCGTCGGTGCCGCGCAGATAGTCCTCGAAGGCGGCTTCGACGCCGTCGCGCCCGATGAGGTCGTTGTAGGCGTAGCCTTTTTCCTTGTACTCCGCCCAGTCCTCCTTGTAGATCTTGTCAACGCGGCCGAGAATGTGCGCTGCGGCGTCGGTTTCATAGACGCGCTGGGAGGAGGTGCCGATCGTTACGCCGGCGAAATCGCCGTCCTTGAGCAGCGAGATCAGCGACACATCAATGTCGGAAACGACGGTGCAGGAGGAGTAGCCGCTGAGCTTGGCAACGGCGAGAGAGTAGCGAAGACCGATCAGCGCGCGCGCCTGCACAGCGTCGAGGGTGTCGGGAACGTCAAATTCCGTGCGCAGTGCCAGAAACAGGGCGAGCGCCGAAAAATCGGTCGGAACCCCGTTTTGGTCGACGGCGCCCTCGTCGATCCACTTTTTGGAGACGAGGTAATCGGCAAGCGCGGAAAAGTCGGAGGGCGTGCCGTCATAGGAAAAGGGCGTCGTGCGCGAAAGCGGCAGATCGTCGGAATACGCGACGCCGTTTTCATCAAGCAGCGCGAAAAGACGCACAATGGCGTCGTTCAGCTCTTCGCTGTCAAGAAGCGAAGCGTCAAAATCAAGGGTGTAGATCGGACGGTTGGACACGAGCACCTTCCCGTTGCGGTCGGTAATCATGCCGCGGGAGGCCTCCACCGTTTCCGCGCGGGTATTCGTGCGGACCGACTGAGCAAGATACTCCTCGCCGTGGACGATCTGAGCGGAAAACATCGAGGCGACGAAAACCGCCATGCAGACGGCAAAAAGTCCGCATATGGCAAGCAGACGGCGATGGAAAGGTTTTTGCTCCATAACGGACTCCTTTCTGATTTGTGCGGAAAGCAGAGCTTACACCGTGAAGAACCGGTGGATCAGAAGAAAGAGGGGATAGCAGACCAGAAGCGGACACGAAACGAGCGTTTCGCGCACGCAAAGAGAGAGCATGGGCAGCAGCGCGGCACCCGAATGGGCGGCAAAAAACAGCATATTGAACACGTTGACGATGAGAAATGTGAGAAATACGAGTGCAAGCACGCGCACAAAGCCCTGCTGCAAAACGCTTTTTGAAAGGAGGGCTGCCAGCGCCGCAAGCGTAAAGGAAACGGTGTAAAGGCACGGAAACGGTGCTTGGAGAAGAAGGTCGCAATAGACCCCAAAGGCAAGCGCAAAAACCGTGGCGGGCAGGGAGTCCTCCAGCGAGGCGACGCAGGCAAGGATGACCGGCGGCAGAAACGGCAGGACGCCCCAGAACTGCGTGTTGCCCAGCAGCAGCGCGCGCAGAAACATCAGAAGCAGTGTGCAAAGCGCATAGGCGGCCCATTTGACGGCGAGCTCGCGCCTGGTGAGCATGGGGATCCCTCCTTTCCGGAAAAGTGCCGGCAGAAAAAATCAGTCGATCACGGTAAAGTCCTTGATGACAAAGATCTCGGTCAGCGTGTCAAAATCGACCATGGGCGCAATGACGGCGTACTGGGCAAGACCGTCGTCATCCACCTTGACGGACTCGACGGTGCCGATGACCAGATTGGACGGGTAATAGCCGCCGAGACCCGAGGTGACGATATAGTCGCCCGAGAGCAAGGATGCGGATTCCGGGAGATAGGACAGCTTGAGCCGTCCCTCGTTCATAAGAGCGAAGTCACCCTCCGCCACGGCGACTTCGGACGTGCGGAACACGAGCGCGCCAAGCTCGGTGTCGGTATCGATAACGGTCAGAACGGTCGCCCAGTTGTACCCGACCTCGGAAACGACGCCCACAAGGTAGCCCTCGGCACTGACGACGCAGTCCTTCACGGCGATGCCGCAGTTCGTGCCGCGGTTGAGTGTGAGCGTGGAGGTCCAGTTGGAGCTGGAATGCTCCAGGATCATGGCGGATTCAAACACAAAGTCGCGGCGCTGCTCCTGAAGCTTGAGAAGCTCACGCAAAAGCGCGTTTTCCTCGCGGTCACGCAGCGCCTGCCGCTCGTTTTGACGAAGCTCGGCAAGCTCTTGTTTCAGCGCCGCGTTTTCCTCCAGAAGCTCCGCATAGTCGGCATAGTAGCGCTGTCTGTCCTCTACCCAGGTTTCCACGGCGGAAACGGCGCTGCGGAACGGAGAGGTGATGATGCCGATCGCATTATGAAGAAGCGACGAGGTCGAAGCAAAAAAGCTCAAAAGGCTCAGCGCAACGGCTGCCGCCGCGGCGATCGCCAGAATGCGAAGCCCGTATTTTTCAAAAAACTCCTTCAAGGCATATCCCCCTTTCCGAAGACGAAGCGATCAAAAAAACGATCAGAAAAAGTTGACGCCGAAGCGTGCAAGCGTGCGGCCGAGCCGCTCGACGGGAAGCCCCATTACGTTGTAGAAATCACCGTCGATCTTCTCCACGAACAGCGAGCCGAGCCCCTGAATACCGTAGGCGCCGGCCTTGTCCATCGGCTCGCCGGTGGCGATGTAGGCGCGCAGCTCCGCTTCCCCGCAGGTGCGGAAATAAACATTTGTCGAGACGGAAAACGCTTCGCTCTCCCCGCCGCGGCGGACAGTCACGCCGGTGCAGACCGTGTGGCGGCGACCCGACAGCTCCGTGAGCATGCGCAGCGCGTCGGCTTCGTCGTGCGGCTTGCCGAGCCGGTCGTTGTCCAAAAAGACCATCGTGTCGGCGGTGATGACAAGCTCGTCCGGGGAGACGAGCGCGGCGGCCGCGTCGGATTTTTTGCGGGAGATATAGACGACGGTCTCCTCGGGGGAGAGCCCGGCGGGATAGCTTTCGTCCACGTCAAGAGACATGGTGCGAAAATCGCGGACGCCCATTTTGCGCAGCAGCTCCTGCCGGCGCGGCGACTGGGAGGCGAGAATGATAGCCATAAAAACCTCAAAACGATAAAATATAGTATAATATAATAAAAGTATTACGGTTTGTATTCGGAATAACAGCTTTTCGAAACGCTTTATTCGACGCCGCGGGAAAAAAGACCGCGCGTGATCCCGGCAGGAACGAAGTCATCCTGCCCGAGATAGGCTTTGAATACGCGGACGCATTCGCCGGCTGTTTCGGTGGTGAAGCGCAGGCGGGCGTAGGAAAGCCCGATGCGGCGATACTCGTCCCTGTCGGCGAGCCACAGCGTTTTGGCATTCTGAAGCTCGCTGCGGCAGCCCCAGACGCGCAGAACGGGAAACCGCTCGCCGCGGCGGTCAGTCAGCGCGGGCGCGGCGGCGCAGGCGCTGTCCTTCTGCGCGGTTTTGCAGGGAGCGCTCGCGTAACGGCAGCCGTACTCGTTCGCGACGATGCAGTTTTCCGTGATCATCAGCGGAAGCCTGCCGTAAACGATCGCCTCGCAGGGCAGCGCCTTGCTCAGATCGCGGATCTGCCCGCTGCGCAGCTCGAAGGAGACGCAGGCGCTGCTCAGGCCGCGCGCACTGAGCAGGCGGAGCGCAGCGGAGTTGTAAATATTGAGACTGTAATCGCCGTGTACGGTCAGATCCAGACCGTCGGCAAGCGCAAAGTGACCGAGATTGCCGACCGTCACGCCGGAGACGCCCTTTTCCTTTGCAGAGGAGAGCAGGGCGCGCAGGGCGCGCTCCTCGCTTGTCCGGTAAATGCGCGGCAGCACGGCGACAAATTCGGTACGCGTAAGATACGGCGCAAGGTCCATGCTTTCGATCAGCTCCAGCGGAAGGCAGATCATCGCCGGACGCAGGGAAACCAGCGCGTCGGTCAGCTGATCGGCGCGGGAAAGAGACACCGTAAAGCGCGGCGGCTGCGTGGGATTGCCGATCCTCTGCGGCGGGACATAGTCAAAGGCGCATCGCTCGGGGACGGCGCAGCGCAGGGCGGTCAGACGCTCGAGCGCGTCGCGGCGCAGCGCGTTGAGCGCGGCTGCGCTCACGGCAAGACCGTCGTCGAGCGTGACGGTGCAGCCGGTGACGGTAAAGGCGGTGCCGCCGGTCTTGCGCAGACGGTCGGCGACCTCCTGCGCGGTGACGGCGCGGCTGCGCGCGGTCTCGGGAACGGCGCCCGACACGCAGGCGCGGTTGCCGCAGGCATCCTCGGCGGTGAGCGTCATGGGAACGCCGGCTTTGATCGCGGCGTCAAAGCGCACGCCGACCAGGCGGAGATCCTCTTTTTCGTAGCTCCGGCGCAGCTCGGCAAACCACTCCTCGGGCCAGCGGGCATTTTCCGCTCGGGTGCCGAACATCTGCCTGCCGCGCCTGCCGAGAAAGTAGCCCTGCGTAAACCCGTCGCGGGAAAAGGCTTCTTCCAGCTCGCGCTGCTCGTCTGCGGTGGCTTTGCGATGCTCGCGCAGAAGGCGCGCGTAGATGCGCGTGACGGCGGCGACATATTCAGGACGCTTCATGCGTCCTTCCAGCTTGATACAGGCGACGCCGAGCTCCTGCAGCTGCGGGATATGGTCGGCGAGGCTGGCGTCCTTCAAACTCAGCGGATACCCGTCCGCTTTGCCGTTCCACCCGTAGGGCAGGCGGCAGGGCTGCGCGCACGCGCCGCGGTTGCCGCTGCGTCCGCCGATGACGGCGGACATCTCGCACTGACCGGAATAGCACATGCACAGCGCGCCGTGCGCAAAAACTTCAATTTCGATGGGCGAGTGCTCGCAGATCTCGGCAATGTCGCCGCGCGAGAGCTCACGCGCGAGCACGGCACGCTCCATGCCGAGCGCGGCGGCCTCCTTCACGCCGGAGAGCGTGTGGACGGACATCTGCGTGCTTGCGTGCAGCGGTACGTCCGGCACGACGGCTTTGAGCGTTTCCAAAACGCCCAGGTCCTGCACCAGGATCGCATCCACGCCATAGTCGCTTGCGCGTTTGGCAGTCTCCGCAAGTGCGGGAAGCTCACGGTCGGTGAGCAGCGTGTTGAGCGTGAGATAGACCCGGACGCCGCGCAGATGGCAGTACGACACCGCCGCGCGGAACTCCGCATCGGAAAAGTTCCTCGCGCTGCGGCGCGCGTTGAAGGCGCCAAAGCCCATATAAACGGCGTCCGCACCGTTCTGCACGGCGGCGACGAGCGCCGAAAAGCCCCCGGCGGGGGAGAGAAGCTCGGTCATCTCACTTGCGGCTTTGCAGCTTGAAAAGCTCGCGTTTGAGCTCGGAAACTTCGTTCTTGGCGCGGTTGGCCTCGTCCAGATACTGCTTGAGCTGGCGGCGCAGACCTTCGCCGGCTTCGCGTTCTTTAAAAAGCTCGTCGGCAATATTTGCGGCAGTGAGAACGGCGGCGTCCGTGCGCCCGACCTTTGCGCCGGCGAGCAGCTCCTCCATCTTGCCGTTGACGTAGGAGCCGACTTTCTGCATATAGGAGGTGGATTCCTCTGCGACAAAGGTGTACTCCTCGCCGCAGATGTTCATGGTGACACGATTAGCCATAATTCCCCGATCCTTTCATCTGTTTTGTCAATGGGAAAACTTCACCCAATAAGTCACATGATAGTATAGCATAAAATCGAAGGCGAGAAAAGAGGAAAGCTGTAAAAATTGTAGTTTACGAAAGAGAAAAATTCGTGTAGAATAAAAGCTGATTTGAAAGAAAGGAGGCGGCGTCGTGGCAGGAGTGGTTCTGCACCTGACGGAAGAAGAGAATATCGTGCTGTCCGCGCCGGTTCTGCGCCGCCTGACCGGAACAAAAAACGCAGATGCGTGCCTGCTGTATCTGTGCCTGAAGCAGAACGGGGACGCGATGGACGAAGAAAAGCTGCGGGAATCGCTTTCGTGGGAGAAGCTGCGGTTTGACGCGGCGAAAGCCGCCCTTGCCCGGGCGGAGCTGATCCGGCTGCCTGAAAAGGAAGCGGGGAAGGAGGCGCCGCTTCCGGCGGAGCAGCCGCCGCAGTACACGCAGGAGGACGTTATGCGGCGCATGGAGGGCGACGAGGCGTTCGCGCAGCTGCTGCGCGAGGTGGAGCGGAGACTCGGTCCGCTTTCGACGGCAAGCCTCAAAATACTGCTGGAGCTCAATGAGTATCTGGGTCTTCCGTGTGACGTGATCTATCTTCTGGTGAACGACTGCATCGCCTGCAAGGAGGCGCGTTTCGGCGCCGGACGGCGCCCCACGATGCGCGAGATCGAGAAGGAAGGCTACGCCTGGGCGCGCAGGGAGCTGTTTTCCGTGCAGGCGGTGGACGAATATCTGAAAAAGGAGCAGCGCCGGCGCAGGCTGTATCCGGACTATATGGCGGCGCTGCAGATGCCGGCACGCACACCCTCGCCGGGCGAGGAAAAGTACATCAAAAGCTGGCTGGAAATGGGCTTTCCGCCCGAAACGGTCGCGATCGCCTATGACAAGACCGTGCTCAAGTGTCACGAGTTCAAGTGGCCGTATTGCAACGGGATATTGAAAAAGTGGCACGAAAAGAACCTGCACACGCCGCAGGAGGTTCAAAGCGAGACTGCCGCGACCGGACAGGCGGCGGAGAAAAAGATGCCGGGCAAAAATGCGTGGATGAAGCAATACCATTAAGAAGGGGGGAAAACACGATGTCTTACGACGGCAGGATCCTGCGCCGGGCGCTGGCGCGCTTTGACGAGGACAGGCAGCGCAGGGAGGAGAACTTCCGGGAGCGGGAGCGCGCGGTGTACCGGAAGGAGCCGCGGATCGAGCAGATCAATATCGAGCTTTCCCACACGATGGCGAAGATCATCGCCTCCGGTCTCAAGCGCGGCACGGATCCGCGCCCGGCGATCCATGCGCTGCAGGAGGAGAACCTCCGGCTGCAGGCGGAGCGCGCGGGGCTTTTGCAGGACATGGGGTATCCCGCCGATTATCTGGAGCAGAAGCCCAACTGCAGCAGGTGCAATGACACCGGCTTTGACGGCAGCGAGATGTGCTCGTGTCTGCGCGGGTATTATGTGCGCGCGCAGAACGAGGAGCTGTCGCAGCTGCTCGACCTCGGCACGCAGAGCTTTGAGACCTTCAATTTTGACTATTACTCCCCGCTTCCCGATTTTGAACAGGGGATCTCGCCGCGCATGAACATGGAGAAGGTCTATGATGTGTGTCAGGACTATGCGCATGAATTCTCGCCGCGAAGCGGCAGTCTGCTGCTCTCGGGCGACACGGGGCTTGGCAAGACGTTTTTATCGGCAAGCATTGCGCGCGTGGTGAGCGAGAGCGGGCACAGCGTGGTCTACGACACGGCAAATCATATCTTTTCCCTCTTTGAGGCGCAGAAGTTTCGCCGCGAGAGCGGGGAAGAAAACGCGAACGACGCCGTGGACCGCTATCTCAGGTGCGACCTTCTCATCATCGACGACCTCGGCACGGAGATGACGACGAGCTTTGTGCAAAGCGCGATCTATCAGATCGTCAACACCCGGCTGATGACGGGGAAGAAAACCGTCATTTCCACGAATCTGAGCCCGGACGAGATCGGCAGGCGGTACGGCGCCGCGGTGCGCTCGCGCATCGAGGGGGAATACCGCGTTTTGCCGTTCTTTGGTGATGATATCCGGAAACGGAGGAAAGAATAAAGGCAGAAGATGCCGGGGCGCTGCGCAAAACGGGAGCATCCGGCGCATTTCGGCCGGCTTCAAAAGGCGCAGACGGAAGCGGAGCAAGCCGCAAAGGGCGCGTTGCCGCCGATAAACCATAAAAATCCGGGTGGGGATGAGAATGCTTGAAATCTTTGCAGTAAAGTGCTGTCACAATACAATCAAACAGGAGGGAAAGGAGGCGGTGGAGCATGGATAAACGAAAACGCACGCGG